>NZ_QSUR01000003.1:0-346300 GCF_003439055.1 Bacteroides sp. OM05-10AA | reverse complement strand
GTTTTCTTCCTACTTTCGCTTTCCGACCTCTCACACCACCGTACATGCGGTTCCGCATACGGCGGTTCCTATTTTGGGTACCATTCGAGATAATAATCCATTAGGCTAGCATAACCTGCTCTGCGCAACTTATCGTTAGACATTGCGAATGTAAGCAGACGGCTGAGTGCTACACGCCAATACCCGAGTCGAGTGTTACCCCATTGATACGCCTGCCAGTCAAGGACACCGCATTTCTTTAGATTTGCCACTCTGGTCTTGGGATTCTTCCATGATTTCCAGATACACATACGTATCCGTCGCCTTAACCATTCGTCCGTTTCAAGACAAAGACGCTTGATCTGGGCCAAGTGATAGTAACCTAACCATCCTCTTATGTATTTCCTAAGTTTCTGTTTCCTGCATTCATATCCCCACCCGTTACTACGACTTGTCAACTCCTTGAGTTTGAATTTCATCTTTGACTTGGATTGGGGATGTACCGTCAGCAGACATTTGCCTTTCATTACATAAAAAGAATAGCCAAGGAACTTTACTCCTTGCACGTACGACACAACTGTCTTTTCACGATTCACTTTCAAAAAGAGTTGTCCTTCAATGAATCGGGTGATGGATTCCTTGACGCGTTGTGCTGCGCGTTTGGATTTACAGAATATCAGCGCATCATCAGCATAACGAACAAAAGGGTGGCCACGGCTTTCTAGTTCTTTGTCCAGTTCATTAAGCATTATATTGCTTAACAGCGGACTTAAAGGACCACCCTGGGGAGTACCTTCCGTACTTGTTTCGAACAGGCCTCGGTTCATTACACCGCTGCGAAGATATTTGTGTATCAAACTCACAACCCTTCCATCCTTTATTGTGTGGCTAAGTATCTCTATCAGCTTGCTATGACTTACTGTATCAAAGAAACGCTCTAGATCAAGGTCAACTACATATCTGTAGCCCTCATCAACTATCTTCTGCGCTCTTCGCAGTGCGTCATGGCAGCCCCTTTTTGGACGGAAGCCATAACTTGTCATGGAGAACTGACGCTCGTAAATTGGTGTCAGAACTTGGTGGATGGCTTGTTGCACCAGGCGGTCTACCACGGTAGGAATACCCAAAAGGCGTGTCTTGCCATTAGCCTTAGGGATTTCAACCCTCCGGACTGGATTAGGACGATATGTCCCGTTTTGCAAAGAAATTATAAACTCATCCTTATTAGCCAAAAGCCATGGAAACAGTTCTTCCCATGACATCTTGTCGATACCGCCACACCCTTTATTGCCGGATACAGCTTTATAGGCTTTATTCAGATTAGAGGGACTAAGAATAAGTTCAAACAAATGTTCCTTGTCGAATGCTACTTCCACGATGTTGTCTTCGGTCATCCACATGAAAGTCTGCACTCCCTCATACCATTCGGATTCCGTCCTAGCTCTTTGAGAGCAGTCATTAGCTGGAGCTGATGTTTTCTGCATTCGTCCTTTCATAAGGTAACTTTCAATTACTATCGCTTAATTATTAGGTTCAGTCCTTCATGAAGCTTATCGATAACTTCACTACTATAACTTCTGCTGACTTCTCACGGCAAGCTTTACTCCGTACATTTCGTAAAAAAAAACTAGTCCGCACGTCCGTGAGACCTCCTCGGATAAGGGCATTATCTTTCCATCTTATACCTGCTTCATTTACACCAACCGTTCCGAATAGCTATAGGGCTTTGGTTCGCTTTGCAACCTTACCCACGGTCAAATGCCTTGTATGAAGTTTCTGTTCGTCAGGTCAGATGTTTGCTGCCGGCTTCCTTCTGATTCCAACTCGCGATGGACACCATTGCCATTGGCTATGTAATTCCCGCTATTAGGGCTTACTCGGGACTTACACCCGTTAGATAATGCTCATGCCGAGCGTACAAAGAAGCTGCCTGAACAGGAATTCAGGCAGCTTCTATCATATATTAAAGAACTATTTTTCAGAGTAGCATCATTAACGCTGTCCCAATTGTGAGTCTACAAAGAAAATTCCGGTATCACCAGCTTTCTTGATTTTATCAACAATGCCTTGCGCAGTAGCTTCTTCTTCTACTTGTTCGCGAACAAATCCCCACAAGAAATCCTGTGTTGCTTTATCTTTTTCAGCAGCAGCTACGTCTACCAGCTTGTCTACCAATTGAGAAACATGACATTCATGTTTGTATACGTGTTCGAATACTTCCAGAGGAGTACCCCATCCGTTAGGAACAACATCTATTTTATCAACTTTAGCAGTTCCTCCACGTTTGATGATATAGTCTGCCATGGCATAAGCGTGTCCCATTTCTTCCTGTGACTGCTTTTTCATCCAATGAGCAAATCCACTGAAACCTTCTCTCTCAAAATAGAAAGACATTGCTAAATACAGGTTAGCAGACCACATTTCAGCAGTAATCTGTTCGTTAATTGCATTCTGTAATTTTTCTGAAATCATAATCGTATTTTTTATTAAGTTGTTAATGTAGTTTCTTTTTGAACTCATTACAAAAATAACAAGCTTTCAGTTAAAATTGTTCCATGCACCCTATATTTTTAAACTACATTCACATTTTGATTGTAGCGGTTCATTTTTTACTTACACCAGTTCGTCGGAAGTATATCCTTTCGGCAATTCACGACAGTTGTATCCGGAAGCCATTATTTCACCATAAGCACCAGCAGAACGAAGGGCTATCAAGTCACCACGCTTCACTTTGTTCAGGTCAATTGCTTTTCCGAAAACATCAGACGATTCACAGATCGGTCCTACTACATCGTATGCCTCCAATGGTTCTTCGGAAGTAATATTTTCCATTTTATGGAATGCCTGATACAGAGCCGGACGGATAAGATCGGTCATACCTGCATCCAGGATGGCAAATTTCTTCCGTGTGCCTTGTTTTACATACAAAACCTTAGAGATTAAGGAACCGCACTGTCCTACAACTGCACGTCCCAATTCAAAATGCAAGGTCTGATAAGGACGCAATTTCAGTTGTCCGGCATAGGTAGCAAAGTAATCCTTGAAGTTCGGAATAGCCTGACGATTGGGATGTCCGTAGTCAATTCCCAAACCACCTCCTACATTAATATGTTCTACCAGAATTCTGCGAGCTTCCAATTTATCCTGTAATTCATTGACACGATTACAGAGAGCTACAAAATCGCCCATATCCAGAATCTGTGAACCGATGTGGAAATGAAGCCCGATAAACTTTACGTTTTTCATTTCCTGTGCCACATCTATCACCTTGTCCATATCCTGCATGCTGATACCGAATTTGTTTTCTGCCAAACCGGTAGTGATATTTGCGTGAGTATGTGCGCCTACATCCGGATTGATACGGAAAGCAACATTAGCCACCTTATTTTGAGCAGCAGCCAATTCATTGATTACTTCCAGTTCGGGGATAGACTCTACATTAAAACAGAAGATGCCGTACTCCAGCCCGAGATTAATTTCCCAGTCTGCTTTACCGACTCCTGCAAAAACAACTTTATTGACCGGAAATCCTGCACGGATAGCGGCACGAATTTCTCCACCGCTCACACAGTCGGCTCCCATTCCACTCTCACGAATGATGGTAAGTACTTTCGGGTTAGCATTTGCTTTGACAGCGTAATGCACTGAATAATTAGGATATTTGGCAACCTCATGGTTAATAGCCGACAATGTATCGCGCAGCACTTTGGTATCGTAATAATAGAAAGGTGTCTGCAAAGTGCGGAATTTATCGATTGGAAATATTCCCTTCATAATTCGAAAAACTTATTTAGTTGGTTAAAAAAGAGCGCTTTTATCAGTTCGGTAAAAGCGCTCGTATTATTTGTGGAATTATTTGCCGTTGAAAAGCATATCGCTCAACGATTGTAAAGCTACTTTCTTATCACACTCCCGAATGAGGAAGGAGATGTTGTAGTTACTTCCTCCAAACGAGATCATTCGCACCGGTATATCGCGCATCGCATCGAGTGCTTTCGCTTCAAAACCGACATTTTCCCATTCAAGGTCACCTACAACGCAGATGATACACATTTCTTTATCAACAGTTACTGTTCCGTATTTCTTCAGATCATCCAGAATCTCATTAAGATGTTTCGTGTTATCTATCGTAACAGATACACCGACCTCTGACGTACAGATCATATCGATAGATGTCTGATAGCTTTCGAAGATTTCGAACACCTTACGCAAGAAACCATGAGCCAATAACATGCGGCTGGATTTAATCTTAATAGCAGTGATGTTATCTTTTGCAGCTACTGCCTTGATCTTGCCTTTTTCCGTGTCGTTAGAAATCAGTGTGCCCGGAGCCTCCGGATCCATTGTGTTCAACAGGCGGACAGGGATATTGGCATATTTAGCTGGCTGAATACAAGTAGGGTGCAGAATCTTTGCACCGAAATAAGCCAACTCGGCTGCTTCTTCGAAGTGCAGCTGGCGTACCGGAGCGGTCTTGTCAACAATACGCGGGTCGTTATTGTGCATACCGTCGATATCTGTCCAGATCTGGATTTCGGAAGCGTTCACTGCTGCTCCGATCAGAGAAGCGGTGTAGTCGCTACCACCACGTTGCAGGTTGTCTATCTCACCGTAAGCATTGCGGCAGATGAAACCTTGCGTAATGTAGATTTCCGTATCCGGATAAAGATCGAGTTGAACACGCAACTTATCCTTAATATATACGGGATCCGGTTCTGCATTCTTATCAGTACGCATGAATTCCAAAGCCGGAAGCAACACGGACTTCACACCACATTCCTGCAGGTAGAAGTTTACCATCGCCGTAGAGATAAGCTCTCCCTGTGCCAAAACCACTTTCTCTTCGAACAAAGTGAAAAGGTCTTTAGTATAGGAGCGGATGTAGTCAAAGTGGGATTTGACAACTTCAAGACCTTTCTGTTTATATTCCTGGGTTGCAAAAAGCTCATCAATATGCTGTTTATATTTTGCTTCCAGCTTATTAATAATCTCGTTGGCACCCTCCGGATTCTTCTTATACAGATAGTCCGAAATTTCCACCAATGTGTTTGTTGTTCCTGACATAGCAGAAAGAACAACAATCTTCTGTTCACCATCGGTAATCAATTTGGCTACTTCCTTCATGCGCTGAGCAGAACCTACGGAAGTTCCTCCAAACTTTAAAACTTTCATTTTCGTTACTGTTTTAGTTATCTATATTTAAATCTATTTCTATTGTTCTCTGTCTGGGCATGTATTCATCGGTCACATCTACAATCTGATGGTCGGCACAACGATATACCCTGCCCGGATAATCTTTCAGCAGTTGCAAATTGTGCGTCGTCATCACTACCGATGAGCCGGATTCGCAGATATTGTGCAACAATTCAACGATGGCTTTACCTGTTTCCACATCCAGATTTCCGGTTGGTTCATCCGCCAGGATGATAGCCGGAGAATTGAGTACGGCACGTGCAATCACAATGCGCTGCTGTTCGCCACCGGAAAGTTCGTTCGGAAGTTTATAACCTTTGTTGGACATTCCCACCAGTTGAAGCACTTCTTCAATGCGATCCTGTATCTCCTGTTTGTTTTTCCAGCCTGTGGCACGAAGCACAAATTCCAGGTTATTATATACAGTGCGGTCTGTGAGTAGTTGAAAATCCTGGAATACAATGCCTAACTTGCGGCGCAGTTGCGGGATATGCTTACGTTTGATAGATCGCATATTATAACCCAGCACTTCCGCTTCACCGTCAATTACATCCAGTTCGCCATAAAGAGTCTTGAGCAGACTCGTTTTTCCCGAGCCTACTTTTCCGATCAAATAGACAAACTCTCCTTTGTGCAATTCCAGATTTACATCACTTAGCACACAGAGTTCCTGTTGATGGATTTCTACGTTCTTATATTGTATCAACGCCCCGTCATCCATGCCGACTCCCGTTTTTATTTTTAATTTTTAATCTTTACTTATTAATGCTTCTTCCATGTACTGCTATGTCTTTCCTGCAGTTCACGTGCAAGATCTTCAATGCGATAGCCTTTTGAAGTGAGCAATACAATCATGTGATAAATGAGGTCGGCTCCTTCGTAGATCAAACGTTCGTCAGTACCGTTCGTAGCTTCGATCACTGTTTCCACAGCCTCTTCACCTACTTTTTGAGCCATCTTATTGATTCCTGACTCAAACAGGCTGGTTGTATAAGAACCTTCAGGCATTTCTTCGTGACGCTTGTCTATGAAGTCCTGCAATGCTTTCAGGAACATGACCGGTTCTTCGTTTTTCTCACCCCAACAAGTGTCTGTACCTGTATGACACACAGGGCCTACCGGATCTACTTGAATCAGTAATGTATCATTGTCGCAATCAGCCTTTATAGATACAACATGAAGGAAGTTACCGCTTTCTTCGCCTTTTGTCCATAAACGATTCTTCGTACGGCTAAAGAATGTAACTTTTCCGGTTTCTACCGTTTTATCATAAGCTTCTTTATTCATGAACCCCAGCATCAAGACCTTACGTGTCTCGTTGTCCTGTATGATAGCCGGAACGAGTCCGTTCATTTTATCGAAATCCAATTCCATTTTTATATAAGTTCTAATTACTATTTCAATTTACAATTACTATCTATCGCCTACGAATGTTTTTTTACCTGATGGTAATTCCTTCGCCGCAAAGATACGATTTTAATTCGGGAATTTTAATTTCTCCGAAGTGAAAAACACTGGCAGCCAATGCAGCATCTGCCTTTCCCTGTAAAAAGACATCACGGAAGTGCTCCTTACAGCCTGCACCTCCCGAAGCTATGATGGGAATGGAGAGTTGATCCGCTAAAGCGGCAAGTGCTTCATTTGCATAACCGGCTTTTACACCATCGTGATTCATGCTTGTGAAGAGTATTTCTCCTGCTCCGCGTTCCTGTGCCTCTTTAGTCCACTCGAACAGGTCTTTATCCGTTTCGATGCGCCCTCCGTTCAGGTAACATTTCCAACCGTTTTCGGTCTGTTTAGCATCCACAGCCAACACACAAACCTGTGAGCCGAAATTCTTTGCAATCTCGTCAACCAACCGGGGATTACGGATAGCGGAAGAATTGATAGAAATCTTATCTGCTCCTGCATTCAGCAGACGGTCAACATCACTTAATTCATTGATTCCACCACCTACGGTAAATGGGATATTGATATTAGCAGCAATCCGCTTTACCAATTCCGTAAAAGTCTTACGTCCTTCATGGCTTGCAGTAATGTCCAGAAAAACAAGTTCATCTGCCCCTTGTTCACTGTAAGCACGGCCTAGCTCCACCGGATCACCGGCTTGGCGCAAGTTGACAAAATTCGTTCCTTTCACGGTTTGTCCGTCTTTTATATCCAGACAAGGTACTATTCTTTTTGCTAACACAATCCTATTTTATTTATTGTTCAACAATTTATAATCTATATTCCTGAAGCTTGATTCTTATCTTCCTTATAATAAAGGTATCCTATTTATTCAGATACGCTCATTATAGAAAAATTCTCAAATCTTGTAAGGTGATATGTCCTTCGTATAATGCCTTACCGAAAATAACTCCGGGAACACCAGCCTCATCCAAAGCAACAATATCATCCACCTTGCTCACCCCGCCACTAGCCATCAGATAAAGGTCAGGGAATTTCGCCAGCATCTCTTTATACAAATCGATAGAAGGGCCACTCAACATTCCGTCACAGCTAATATCCGTACAGATTACTTTTCGTATCCCCTTATCTATATAATTTTCGAGAAATGGAAAAAGTTCACAGGCACTTTCATCTTTCCAACCGTTGACGGCTATCTTATGATCTTTTACATCTGCCCCCAAAATAATCTTCTCACTGCCGTATATTTCCAGCCAATGACAGAATAATTCCGGATCTTTCACCGCAATGCTTCCTCCGGTTACCATCTGCGCACCGCTCTCAAAAGCAATTTTCAAATCTTCATCACTCTTTACTCCCCCACCAAAATCTATGACGAGAGAAGTGCGTGCAGCAATCTGTTCCAACACCCGATAGTTAACGACATGATGAGAAGCAGCACCGTCCAAGTCTACCACATGAAGCCTGCGAACACCGTTCGCCTCAAACTCCTTAGCAACTTCCACCGGGTTCTCATTATACACCTTTTTACTATCGTAATCTCCCTGGGAAAGGCGTACGCACTTTCCGTCAATAATATCAATGGCTGGAATAATTTCTATCATCTATTTACTATTTGTATCTTAGAGGTTTAAAAAGTTTGTCAGAATCTTCTCTCCTGTCTTACCACTTTTCTCCGGATGGAACTGGGTAGCATAAAAGTTATCTTTATGCAGCGCAGCACTGAACGGGTGAATATAGTCAGTTGTAGCAGCAGTAAAGTCGCAGGTCGGTACATAGAAGCTATGCACAAAATAGACAAACTCTTCTTCGGTGAACCCTTCAAACAATTTGCTATTCGTTTTTCCAATGGTGTTCCATCCCATGTGCGGCACTTTATCCTCATGTTTCTGCGGGACAAAACGTTTCACGTCCACATCAAAGATATTCAAACAATCGACTTCTCCTTCTTCGGAATACCGACACATCAACTGCATGCCGAGACAAATTCCAAAGACAGGCTGACGGAGATTCTTTATCAGTTCATCCAGTCCCGTTGCTTTCAAGTGGTTCATGGTAGTTTCCGCCTCTCCTACTCCGGGAAAAATAACTTTATCGGCCGATTGGAGTTCTTCTTTATCAGCAGTAATCACCGCTTCTACCCCCAACCGTTTTAAAGCATAATCCACAGAACGAATATTGCCGGCATTGTATTTTACAACTGCTACTTTCATCAGCTAAATATTACTGTTTTATTTTTATAAGCCAAAACTTTGCGCTCGATGTGCTTCTGCACTGCACGCGAAAGAACGATTTTTTCCAAATCCTTTCCTTTATTTACGAGGTCTTCAATAGCATCTTTATGAGTGATGCGCACTACATCCTGTTCAATAATCGGTCCGGCATCCAGTTCTGTCGTTACATAATGACTAGTTGCACCAATAATTTTCACCCCTCTCTGGAAAGCTGCGTGATAAGGCTTCGCCCCTACAAACGCAGGAAGGAAAGAGTGATGAATATTGATAATTTTATTCGGATAAGCATTAATCATCTGTTCGGAGATCACCTGCATATAGCGTGCCAATACGATAAATGTAATCTTATGTTTGGCAAGCAGTTCCATCTCTTTGCGTTCCTGTTCTTCTTTCGTCTCCTTGGTGATAGGGAACAGATAGAAAGGAATTCCGAAACGTTCTGCTACGTGCTGCAAATCCGGATGGTTACTTATAATAAGAGGTATCTCTACATTCCACTCTCCTGCCGTATACCGGGCTAGCATATCGAAAAGACAATGTGACAGCTTGGATACGAAAATAGCCATACGTGGTTTTACATCAGAAAAATAAAGACGAAAATCCATTTCATATTTTTGCCCGTAGAGTGTTCTGAAATAATCTTCAATTTTTTCCTGTGGAACCAGAAAATCTTTCAGTTCCCATTCAATACGCATGAAGAAGATGTTCTCTACATGATCTACATACTGATCCAGATAGATAATATTTCCTTTGTTTACCGTAATAAAGTCTGTCACTTCCGCAAGGATTCCCGGTTTGTCGGGACAGTGCAATAACAGTTTGGCTGTTGTCATCATTCTTTTTACTAATTAACGATTCTAGGCAGATTATTTTCTACCTTTCTAATTTTAGTCCGCAAAAATAACGATTTATTGCAAAATTACGAATTATTCAAGCAGAAAGTTGATATAAAAACGGTGATTTCTTACAGATAGAAAGATATCGGGAGTTATTTTCAATGAAAAGAATGACAAACTTTAGGATAGTGACGCCATTGCCTTCGGATAGTGACGGTATTCCATCGTGATAGCGTCACTATAATGACCGGATACCGTCACTATCCGATCAGAAGAAAAACGAATATTTTTTTTCATTACAAAAGTACTCAAAATGAGACACTAAGCATTTTTCTCGTTTTTTCTTGAAAAAAACTTTTCTCAAAACGCTTGCAGGTTTACAAAAAACAACTACCTTTGCACCCGCAATCGAGAGAGATGCAGATTAATAAATTGAAATTCTGGTGCGTTAGTTCAGTTGGTTAGAATACATGCCTGTCACGCATGGGGTCACGGGTTCGAGTCCCGTACGCACCGCTTCTTTCATTAAGAAGCAAAGAGAATAGAAAAGAGTTAATCCAATTAAAATTTGGTGCGTTAGTTCAGTTGGTTAGAATACATGCCTGTCACGCATGGGGTCACGGGTTCGAGTCCCGTACGCACCGCAATCTTATGAAGCAAAATCAAGAAAAGTTCTGAAGTTCAATACTTTGGGACTTTTTTGTTTTCTATAATTCCTAATAAAAAGCCGCGGAATGGCGCAGTTGGCACTGGCTTATCCGTTGGACTTTTTAAAGGATTGAAAAGTCCAACGATTTGGATTTGTTTTCGCTGATTCTCAGTATTTTGCATAGCCTGATTTGGGACAATGGAATTTAACTTTGTACCACTTAAAATGCAAAAAGTATGGGAATTGAAAAGAGACGTAGTACACTGAGTGTGTTGTTTTACATCAAGCGGCAGAAACTGCTGAAAAACGGGGAGGCTCCCGTATGTATGCGCATTACCGTTGACAAGCGGAAAGCGGAAATTATGATCAAGCGTAGCGTACCTGTAGAACTTTGGAACCAGTCAAAAGAATGTTCCAAAGGAAAAGACCGCAATTCGCAGGAACTTAATCATTATATAAGTTCTGTTCGTGCCAAAGTGTTGCAGATACACAGGGAACTTGAAGTAGATGCAAAAATGGTTACGGCAGATGCCATCCGTGACAGATATTACGGTCGGGATAAAGTGCAGCATACGCTTTTGGAAATCTATACAGACCATAACGAGAAATGCCGGGCTTTAATCGGTAAGGAGTACACGGAATCAACCGTGACAAAATTTGAGACTTCCATAAACAGGTTGAGGGAGTTTATCCGTTTTGGATATCACAAGGATGACCTGTTCCTGAATGAACTGGACGGGCAGTTTGTTCGCGATTTCGAGTATTGGCTGAAAACGTCCATCGGATGCCAGAACAATTCCGCATTGAAACATTTGAAGAACCTGAAAAAAGTCATACGCATCGCATTAGCCAACGGATGGATAGAAAAAGACCCGTTTTATGGCATTCATTTCAAGATGGATGAAGTCAATGTGGAGTTTTTATCCCAAGAAGAACTGGACAGGCTGATGGAAAAGGATTTTGAGATAAAACGGCTGGAGCAGGTTCGGGACGTGTTTGCCTTTTGCTGCTACACAGGTCTGGCTTTTGCAGACGTGCATCAGCTCAGCAAGGAACATCTTGTAAGGGACAATGACGGTAACTTGTGGATTCGTAAAGCCCGCCAAAAAACAAAGCAGATGTGTAATATTCCAGTCATATCACCCGCCCGTAAATTGATAGACAAGTATTCGCACCAACCTGATTGTATTGCCAAAAATGTGCTTTTGCCTGTATTGAGCAACCAGAAAATGAACGCTTACTTAAAGGAGATAGCCGACATCTGTGGAATACAGAAGCGTCTGACCACACACGTTGCCCGGCATACTGCGGCTACCGTCGTGTTTTTGGCAAACGAGGTAAGCATGGAAAATGTCGCTAAAATCTTGGGACATTCCAATATCCGTATGACACAGCATTATGCCAAGGTACTGGACACCTCTATTTTACGCGATATGAAAAATGTAGAACGGAGTTTTTTGAAACGACAAGTATAGGGAATTATGGACAGAGGGATTATAACCATCAGTGAAACGGGAGCAGTCACTATGCCAACTACTCCCGTATGGATGACATTGTTTGAAATAGCCGACTTGTTTGGCGTGTTTTCTTCGGATGTCCGAAAAATTATCCGCTCTGCTTATAAAAGTCGTGAGTTGGATGAGCAGATTACAATGCGATATATAAAAAACGGCAATCGGATAAGCATGGATGTCTATTCTCTTGAAATGATAACAGCCATTTCGTTCAGGATATGCAGTAGAGAGAGCACCTTTTTCAGAAAATACGTGCTTAAAAAACTGCTGCGTGAAAATAAAAACATTAATTACCTATTGCTTGGGTTGAATGAGAAGAATGGCAGTTATTCAAATCCCAGCTGAGAACAAATGAATCCCATACGGGAAAAGGGGTATGCACCTACATAGGTGATGCCCCTTTCCTATTTTTTAAAGGTCTGTCAAATAGGCTTCCCTATACCCGTCTTTGAGCAACCGTTCAATATCACTTTCCTTATATATGATTTTTCCTCCCAGCTGAATGTATGAAATACGCCCTTCATTCCGGTATTCTTGTAGGGTACGCCTGCTGATTCTCAACCGTTCAGCCACTTCCTTGTCCGTAAGAAAATTCTCGCCGCCCAAAGTGGGACGGCAATCCTTTTTCATCCGTTCCATTTTTGCTATTATTCGTTCTATACTACTTGTAAAATAGGCAATCCATTCACTTTCTTTCGTTATCAATTGGTTATCATTCATAGGCTTTCTGCTTTTTGTTATCATTTGTCTTTTATTTTTCGTTTTTCCACGATAGGCAGCATACGTCCGACATCTTCTGGAAGATAATATGTCTTATGGTTTATCTGTGAATATGCCAAGCGTCCGCTGTCACGTAAAGTCTGCAAGGTGCGTGGACTGATATTTAAAAGGACACAGACATCCTGACTATCCATCCACTCACTCATTTTTTTGTCTTCAAAGCATAATGCTTCGGCTTTTGCAACAAGGTTGTCAAATTTTGAAACCATCTCTTCAAAAGTCTTTTTCTCAATGCTAATAATTTCCATATTTCATTTGTTTTTGATTACTATGCAAGGATTTGTTCCAGTAAGTATGTTTGTTCATAGCCTCTTATCCGGGAATCCGGCATAAAAGTAATACGCTTTCTATATCTACGTTCCATTTCTTATTGACTGGCTGCTTGTTGCGTCGTCTGTCCGGGTAACGGAGCCATTCCCTAAAAAAATTATACGTGAGTCACGTAGTGAGTTGTTAAAGCCGCTTTTGCCCTTTACCGAACTTTGCCTCAGAAACAAGAAAAACGGAGGACATAAATATGGAAATAGTTACCCGAAACAATTTCGAGAGCTGGATGCAAAAGCTGATGGAACGGCTCGACCGGCAGGACGAACTGCTGCTCTCCTTGCAGCCGTCCGGCAAAGCCCCGGACCCGATGGAACGTATCAGGATGTTCGACAACCAGGACCTCTGTATGCTGCTCCAGATCAGCAAGCGCACCCTGCAACGCTACCGCAGTATCGGCGCGTTGCCGTACAAGACGCTCGGCAAAAAGACCTATTACAGCGAAGAGGACGTGCTGACGTTTCTTTCCGGACACGTAAAGGACTTCAAAAAAGAAGATATAGCCTTCTACAAGGCCCGTATCCATAATTTCTTTCAAAAATAACCCATTAAAACATTTTTCAAATGGCAAAGAAAACAACTGAAAAGGACGTGCTGATAGTCCGTGACGAGAAGACGGGCGAACTCAGCGTGGTAGCCGGGCTGGATGCCGACGGTTCCCCCAAGCGCACCCCCGCGAAAGCGGAGAACGCGCAGAGTTTCCTGCAATTCGACCGCCACGGCGACGTGCTGGACAACTTCTTCAAAAACTTCTTCCGGCAGTGCAAGGAGCCCAGCCGCTTCGGTTTCTACCGTGTCGCGGCAGACCAAGCCGACAAACTGATGGAGGTGATGAAAGACCTGCTGAAAGACCCCGAAGCCAACAAGGAACTGCTCGCGCCCCACAAGGTGGACACCTCCGGCTACGAGAAGCAGGTAAAGGAAGAACAGACCGCCGGAAAGACGGAACAAAAGCAGGAAGAGCAACCCAAAGAAACCCAAAAACAGGAAGAAATGGAAAAGAAGCAGGAACAGAATCAGGAAAGCCCGCAACAACAGGCACAGGGCAGACGGGGCTACCAGCCCATCGACGAGAGCAAAATCAACTGGCAGGAGCTGGAAGAGAAATGGGGCGTGAAACGCGATGACCTTGAAAAGTCCGGCGACCTTACCAAAATGCTCAATTACGGCAAATCCGATTTGGTAAAAGTGTCGCCCAAGTTTGGCGGCGAGGCTTTTGAACTGGACGCCCGCCTTTCCTTTAAGAAAGACGGTGAAGGCAATGTCAGCCTCGTGCCGCACTTCATCCGCAAGGAGCAGAAACTCGACGAGTACAAGGAACACAAGTTTTCGGACGAAGACCGTAAGAACCTGCGCGAAACGGGCAATCTCGGCAGGGTCGTGGACATCGTGGACAAGGAAACGGGTGAAATCATCCCCTCGTTCATCAGCATAGACCGCAAGACAAATGAAATCACGGACATACCAGCAAACAAAGTGCGCATACCGGAGCGCATCGGAAAGACGGAAATCACCAAACAGGAACAGGATATGCTGCGTGCCGGGCTGCCCGTGCGCGACAAACTTATTGAGCGCAACGACGGCAGGAAATTCGTCACCACTCTTCAAGTGAATGTAGAGCAGCGAGGCGTGGAGTTCGTACCGGGAACCGGCAGGTCGCCGCGTACTGCCCAGACGCAGGAAGCCAAGAACAATCTCACACAAGGACAGGCTCAGGGCATGGAAAATTCCGCAGCCCCACAGAAAGAGCAACGCCGCAACACGTGGACGAACGCCGACGGCAGCATCCGCCCCATCAGCAAATGGAGCGGCATGAACTTCACCGACCAGCAGAAAGCCGATTATGCAGCGGGTAAGGCGATAAAGCTGGAGAACGTGACAGACAAACAGGGTTTCCATGCCACGATGTATATCAAGTTCAACCCGGAGAAGGGTCGTCCTTATCGCTACGACACCAATCCTGACAACGCACAGAAGGTAGCCCCCTCCAACGAAAGCCGCACACAGGTGGCGGTGAACAGCGAGGGCAAGACCAACGAGGCGACCAAGAACCTGAAAGAGCCGTTGCAGAAGGGACAGACCGCTCCGAAGGACGACAAACAGCAACAGCAGCAGGAGAAACCACAGAAGAAAAACAACAAGGGCATGAAGATGTAATCTCCCGTGTCCACCACTAAATCCAAAATAGAATCCAAAGTATCACTAAAAAGTAAGAAAACATGAAGACAATCATTGCAGAAAAGCCATCCGTGGCACGTGAAATCGCCCGCATCGTGGGCGCGACAAAAAGAGAGGAAGGATATTTCGAGGGAGGCGGCTATGCCGTGACATGGGCATTCGGACACCTCGTCCAGCTTGCCATGCCCGACGGCTACGGCATACGTGGTTTCGTCCGTGGTAACCTGCCCGTCATCCCCGGAACCTTCACGCTCATTCCCCGTCAGGAAAAGACAGAGAAAGGCTACAAGTCCGACAGCGGCGTGGTGTCGCAGATAAAAATCATCGCCCGTCTTTTCAAGGAAAGCGAGCAGATCATCGTGGCGACCGATGCCGGACGCGAAGGTGAGCTTATCTTCCGCTACCTCTACCACTATATCGGATGTACCACTCCTTTCGTGCGCCTTTGGATAAGCTCGCTTACCGACAAGGCTATCCGTGAGGGACTGCGCAACCTCGAAGCGGGCGACAAATACGACAACCTCTACCTTGCCGCCAAAGCACGGAGCGAATCCGACTGGCTTGTGGGCATCAACGGCACGCAGGCACTCTCCATCGCCGCCGGACACGGCACATATTCCGTCGGACGGGTACAGACACCTACGCTGGCGATGGTATGCGCACGTTACTGGGAGAACCGCCGTTTCACGGTAGAACCGTTCTGGCAGCTCCATATCGCCGCAGACGGAGGCAACGGTGATACCGTGAAATTCTCGTCCTCCGAGAAATGGAAAGAGAAAGAGCCTGCGACGGAATTATATAATAAAGTAAAGGAAGCAGGCACAGCCACCGTCACGAAAGCGGAGCGCAAGGAGAAGATAGAGGACACTCCGCTCCTGTACGACCTGACCACGCTCCAGAAGGAGGCCAACGCCAAACACGGCTTCACAGCGGAGCAGACACTCGAAATCGCGCAGAAGCTCTACGAGAAGAAACTTATCACCTATCCGAGAACCGGAAGCCGCTACATCCCCGAAGACGTGTTCGTGGAAATTCCCAAGTTGCTCGCCTTCATCGGCAACCTGCCCGAATGGAAAGACAAAGTCAATCCGAAGGCAGTGCCGACACGCCGCAGCGTGGACGGCGGCAAGGTAACAGACCACCATGCCCTACTCGTCACGGGCGAGAAACCGCTGTTCCTCTCCAAAGAAGATAATACCGTCTATCAGATGATTGCCGGACGCATGATTGAGGCTTTCTCTGAAAAATGCGTCAAAGACACCGCTACTGTTACGGCGGAGTGTGCCGGAGCGGAGTTCGTGGTGAAAGGCAGTGTTATCAGGCAAGTCGGGTGGCGTGCAGTCTATGGCGAGGAAGAGAAAGAGGAGACCATCATACCCGGCTGGCAGGAAGACGATAGGCTGGCACTGAAAGCCGCCTCCATCACGGAAGGTAAGACCAAGCCTAAGCCGCTGCATACCGAAGCCTCCCTGCTGTCCGCAATGGAAACGGCTGGCAAGGAGATAGAGGACGACGCGCTGCGTCAGGCATTGAAGGATTGCGGCATCGGCACGCCTGCCACCCGTGCAGCCATCATCGAAACGCTTTTCAAACGCGGTTACATGGAACGTTGCAAGAAGTCGCTTGTACCCACCGAAAAAGGGCTTGCCCTCTACTCGGTCGTGAAGACGATGCTCATCGCCGACGTCGCCATGACGGGTGAATGGGAGAAGGAACTGGCACGCATCGAGCGCGGGGAACTGCTCGCCGATACCTTCCGCAAGGAGATAGAGGCGTACACAAAGGAGATTACCTCCGAACTGCTCTCGTGCGACAAACTGTTCGCCCGCAGGGATTCCGGCTGCAAGTGTCCCAAGTGCGGGACGGGCAGTATGCAGTTCTACGGCAAGGTCGTCCGCTGCGACAACGCGGAGTGCGGGCTGCCCGTGTTCCGCCTGAAGGCAAACCGTACCCTCACCGATGACGAAATCAAAGACCTGCTCACCGACGGACACACGAAACTGCTCAAAGGTTTCAAGAGCAAGCAGGGCAAGAGTTTCGATGCCGTGGTTGCCTTTGACGGGGACTACAACACGACTTTCGTGTTCCCCGAAAGGAAAAGTAAGGCAACCTCTGCGAGAAGAAGAAAATAATGAGTAACTTTGCCACTGATTCAGAGTAATGAACTGTTCTTCGATACCGGATTACACTCATGCTTTGGATTTAGTGGTGGCACTCGGAGGGATACCGAGTGCCTTTTCTTTCTCCTTTCAGACAATTATCCCGGTCATGATTTACCAATCCACTAAATTCCAAAGTAATGAACAACAAGAAGAAAAACGAGGGGCAGACCGACTTTTCCTACTACGGTCTGTACCTGCTAGACTATCTCCGAACAAACAGATTTGAACAGGCGACCGACGAAGCCTTCATCCGTGAACGCGCCGACCGTGCCGCCGGAACGTATGAACGGGCAATGCTCGAAGGCTATCCCGCCGCAGGTGCGCAGGAATTGGCTATGCGCACGCTGACGGAGGGGCTTCGCTACTCCAAGTACGCCATCCTGCGCGAAGTCGTAGAGAACGAGTTTGCCGACGACGTGCCGGAAGCGGAGCGTGAATCCTTTACCCGAAAACTGCTGCCGCTTGTCGGAAACGTATTCTCCATTTATGACCTTTCGGATGACAATTTCGCCCTGTCGCCCGATTATGACCTGCTCTACACGGAGCTGACGGGGGCTGTCGTCCTTTATATAGAGGAATATGGCGTTTAACCGCAAACAAAGGTTGCGGGACAACATCGAGGCGATACGGACGGCATTCGTCCTTGACAGGGAACAACGCACCCCCACCGCACGCGAAAGGCTCTTGTTGGAGCGTTATTGCGGTTTCGGTGGACTGAAGTGCATACTGAACCCAGCAAAGGAACTGACGGATGCCGTCCATTGGGCGAAATCCGACCTCGAACTGTTTGCCCCTACCGTGGAACTGCACAAGTTACTACGGGAGAATACAAAAGACGATACGGAGTATAAGCGGTACATGGATGCTATGAAGCAATCCGTTCTGACCGCTTTCTATACTCCGCCGGAGATAACAGGCACTATTGCGGACGTGCTGCATGAACACGGCATACGCCCCGACCGGGTACTGGAACCATCGGCAGGCGTTGGCGCATTTGTGGATGCCGTATTAGAGAACAAGCCGGACGCGGACATCATGGCTTTTGAGAAAGACCTGATGACGGGCAAGATATTGAAACACCTGCATCCCGACCAGAAAGTAAGGATACAGGGGTACGAGAAAATTGAAAAGCCGTTCATGAACCATTTTGATCTGGCTATATCCAATATCCCCTTTGGTGATGTGGCGGTGTTCGACCCGGAATTTACCAACAGTCATGACATGGCAAGACGGTCGGCATCCAAGACGATACACAACTATTTCTTTCTGAAAAGCCTTGATGCGGTGCGTGAAGGCGGAATCGTGGCGTTCATTACCTCGCAGGGGGTGTTGGATGCCCCGACCAATGCGCCCATACGCGAGTATATGATGAACCACGCCAATCTGGTGGGTGTTGCCCGTCTGCCGAACAACCTCTTTACGGAAAATGCGGGTACGGAGGTGGGCAGTGATTTGATTATTCTGCAAAAGAACAGCGGAAAGAACGGGAAACTGTATTATAATGAGAAACTTTTTGTGCAAACAGAACAGACCCCTATCGGCACTTCCGTAAATGGGTATGTATGGAGCATCGGTTCGCTTTCCCACACGGATTTAACCAAAAGTACCGACCCTTACGGAAAGCCTGCCTATAAGCTCATGCACAGAGGCGATACCGTACAATTGGCGGAAGACTTACGGGAACATCTGAAAATAGAACTGCACCAACTCAACAGGGAACTCTACGAAAGACATAGCCTGCATCCGACGCAAACGGAAAGTACGGATAAAAGTATGAATGTGGAAGTACAGCCGTCTCCGAAAGTAGAAGCGGTGACTTCTACCGCTAATGTTTTTATCACAGAAGCGGAGAAACCGAAAGTTCAACCCATAGACGAGAAGCCGGAGATTGAGCCACGCCAGACGAATCATTCAAATGCCGTTCAGCTCACTCTGCTTGACCTTTGGGGTATGCCCATAGAAGAACCTGCCAAAAAGAAAAAGGCAACCAAAAAGGAAAACAAGGCAAAGCGTGCTATTCCTAAACCGAAACCGCCGATTATGGCAGTTCCTCCTGTTGAATCCGTCAAGCCTGCAACCGAAAGCAAGAAGGCAAAGCCGGAAAGTGCAGGGAAGCAAAGCGACCCTGAAGATATTTATGCCACTTTGGACTGGGACACCAATCCACCCATCAACGGCTTCTATGAAACGATGATGAGCCTGACACCGGAACGGCGCAAGGCTCTACGGCTTGAAGCGGAACGGCACAGACAGGAACAACTGAAAAAGTCGGGTATCAAGGACACGATGAATCCTGCCTTTGTGCCTTCGTCGGATAACAAACCGGAGCAAAAGGAAGCAGCAAAACAACCCGAAGCACAGCCGGAGGCAACTCCCGTTCCTATTACGGACAATAGCCCAAGTGAGAAAGCAACCGCTTCACTATTCCCGGAATTTGAAACGGAAAAGCCGAAGGAGGAAGCCCCCGACCTTACGCCGCGTCCCTATCACCGCACGCCGGAAATGCACCTGCGTGAAGGGTCGCTGGTGGCAAACAGGGCACGCGACATCGGTTATCTGAAGGACATTACTCCCTACGGTGCAACCTTCCAGCCGCTTGGACTAACCGGTTATCAGAAAGAGAAAGCGTTGCTGTATGTATCGCTCCGTGACGCATACGAGCGGTTGTACCGCTATGAATCGAACAGACGTGAGGAAAATGTACCTTGGCGTGAACACCTGAACACCTGTTACGACGAGTTTGTCATGCGTTATGGCAACCTCAATGCCAAACAGAACGTGAAGTTAGTAATGATGGATGCCGGAGGGCGCGACATCCTTTCGCTGGAACGTGCGGAGGACGGCAAGTTCGTCAAGGCGGACATCTTCGACCGTCCCGTTTCCTTCTCGGTGGAGAACCATGCCAACGTCGGCTCTCCCGAAGAAGCCTTGTCCGCATCGCTCAACAAGTACGGTACGGTCAATCTCGGCTATATGCGGGGGATAACAGACAGTACGGAAGAGGAGCTTCTCAATGCCCTCAAAGGTCGTATCTTCTACAATCCGCTCGTAACCGGTTACGAGATTAAAGACCGCTTCATCGCGGGGAACGTGATAGAGAAGGCGGAGCGCATAGAGGCATGGATAGGCGGTAATCCCGAAAACGAAAGATTGCCGGAAGTGAAACAGGCTTTGGAGGCTTTGAAGGAAGCCGAACCGCAGCGTATCGCCTTTGAAGACCTCGACTTCAACTTCGGTGAACGCTGGATTCCCACGGGCGTGTATGCCGCCTACATGAGCCATCTTTTCGACACGGACGTGAAAATCGCCTATTCCGCCAGCATGGACGAGTTTTCCGTGGCGTGCGGCTACCGCACCATGAAGATCACGGACGAGTTCTTAGTGAAGGGCTATTACCGGAACTATGACGGTATGCACCTGTTGAAACACGCCCTGCACAACACCTGCCCTGACATGATGAAGTCTATCGGTAAGGACGAGAATGGCAATGACATTAAGGTGCGTGACAGTGAGGGCATACAGCTTGCCAACGCCAAGATAGACGAGATACGCAACGGGTTCTCGGAATGGCTGGAAGAGCAGTCGCCACAGTTCAAAGAACGGCTGACAACGATGTATAACCGCAAGTTCAACTGTTTCGTGCGCCCGAAGTATGACGGCTCGCACCAGACGTTTCCCGACCTCAATCTGAAAGGATTGGCAAGCCGTGGTATTCAAAGCGTTTATCCGTCGCAGAAGGATTGCGTCTGGATGATAAAACAGAACGGCGGCGGAATATGCGACCATGAAGTCGGAACAGGTAAGACGCTGATAATGTGCATTGCAGCGCATGAGATGAAGCGTCTGAACTTGGCGCATAAGCCGATGATTATCGGATTGAAGGCGAACGTGGCGGAGATTGCCGCAACCTATCAGGCGGCATATCCGAATGCCCGTATCCTCTACGCTTCGGAAAAGGACTTTTCGACCGCCAACCGCGTGCGTTTCTTCAACAACATCAAGAACAACGACTACGATTGCGTCATCATGTCGCACGACCAGTTCGGCAAGATTCCGCAGTCACCGGAGTTGCAACAGCGCATCCTGCAAGCGGAGCTTGACACGGTGGAGGAAAACCTCGAAGTCTTGCGGCAGCAAGGCAAGAACGTGTCGCGGGCGATGCTGAAAGGATTGGAGAAGCGCAAGCACAACCTTGTGGCAAAGTTAGAGAAAGTGGAACACGCCATCAAGTCGCGCACGGATGACGTGGTGGACTTCAAGCAGATGGGCATCGACCACATTTTCATAGACGAGAGCCACCAATTTAAGAACTTGACTTTCAACACCCGACATGACCGTGTGGCGGGGTTGGGAAACTCGGAGGGAAGCCAGAAAGCCCTGAATATGCTCTTTGCCATACGCACCATACAGGAGCGCACGGGCAAGGACTTGGGGGCTACGTTCCTGTCCGGCACAACCATTTCCAACAGCCTGACGGAATTGTACCTGCTCTTCAAGTATCTGCGCCCGAAGGAACTGGAACGGCAGGATATTCGGTGCTTCGACGCATGGGCGGCGATTTTTGCAAAGAAGACGACCGACTTTGAGTTCAATGTAACGAACAATGTGGTGCAAAAAGAGCGTTTCCGCTACTTCATCAAAGTACCAGAGCTTGCCGCCTTCTACAACGAAATCACCGATTACCGCACGGCGGAGGATGTGGGTGTGGACCGTCCGAGCAAAAACGAGATACTGCACAATATACCGCCTACGCCCGACCAAGAGTATTTCATCAAACAACTGATGGAATTTGCCAAGACGGGTGACGCCACACTGTTGGGCAGGTTGCCTTTGTCGGAAACGGAGGAAAAGGCGAAAATGCTCATCGCCACTGACTACGCGCGGAAGATGGCTTTGGATATGCGTATGATAGACCCCAATTACGAAGACCATCCCGACAACAAGGCGAGCCACTGCGCCAAGATGATAGCGGAGTATTACCATAAATACGACGCGCACAAGGGAACGCAGTTCGTATTCTCTGATTTGGGGACGTACCAGCCGGGCGACGGGTGGAACGTGTACAGCGAGATAAAGCGGAAGCTGACGGAGGACTACGGCATACCGGCAAGCGAAGTGCGCTTCATTCAGGAATGCAAGACTGACAAGGCTCGCAAGGCGGTGATAGACGCCATGAATGCCGGGACGGTGCGCGTGTTGTTTGGCTCTACCTCCATGCTTGGAACGGGCGTGAATGCACAGAAAAGGTGTGTCGCCATCCATCATTTGGATACACCGTGGCGACCGTCTGATCTGCAACAGCGTGACGGACGTGGAGTTAGAGCAGGCAACGAGATTGCCAAGCATTTTGCAGGGAACAACGTGGATGTCATCATCTACGCCGTGGAGAAGTCACTGGACAGCTACAAGTTCAACCTGCTGCACTGCAAGCAGACGTTCATCTCGCAGCTCAAAAGCGGGGCTATGGGCGCGCGTACCATCGACGAGGGGGCTATGGACGAGAAATCGGGCATGAACTTTTCGGAGTATATGGCATTGCTTTCCGGCAATACCGACCTGCTTGACAAAGCGAAGTTGGACAAGCGTATCGCCTCGCTCGAAGGGGAACGCAAGTCGTTCAACAAGGGTAAGCGCGATTCGGAGTTCAAGTTAGAGTCCAAAACGGGCGAACTGCGCAACAACACGGCGATTGTCGAAGCCATGACGAAGGACTGGGACAGGTTTGCCGCTGCCGCGAAGACGGACAAGGACGGAAACCGTTTGAATATGCTGAAAGTGGACGGGGTAGATTCTGCCGATGAAAAGGTAATAGGTAAGCATTTGCAGGAGATAGCCAAGAATGCCGCCACAGGCGGGCTTTACAAGCCTGTCGGTGAAATCTACGGTTTCCCCGTCAAGGTCATCAGCGAACGGATGATGAGGGACGGACTGGAGTTCACCGACAACCGCTTCGTGGTGGAGGGCAACTACAAGTACACCTACAACAACGGGCATCTGGCGATGGCTGACCCCGTGGTGGCGGCACGCAACTTCCTCAACGCCTTGGAGAAGATACCCTCCGCCATTGACCAGTACAAGGCGAAGAACGAGGTGCTGAAAAAGGAGATACCACAGCTGCAGGCGATAGCGGGCAAGGTCTGGAAGAAGGAGGACGAGCTGAGACAACTGAAATCCGAACTTGCCGCCCTCGACCGGAAGATACAACTGGAACTTGCACCGACGAAGCCCGAAGTCACTGAAAAAAAGAACGATGATGTTGAAAAAAACATCTCAGAGTTAAGAACAAATCAAGTATTTCCAAAATCCAGGTTACAATTATGATATATTTTGGAGGGGTGTCCAAATTGGATTCCCCTTCAATTTTATCAATAATCTAAAAGCTGGAAATATGGCAACAATTAAATTAAAATTTCGCCCCTCATCTATACCCGGAAAAGAAGGTGTATTAGTGTATCAGGTAACACAAGCCCATGTGATCAAGCAGATAAAAACCGGTTGCAAACTGTTTGAGGAAGAATGGAACTCCGGTGACATTCATGTAGTAACACCAAGCAGAGAGGAATACATCAAGGATTTGAAAATAGAACTTGCAGAGAAAGAGAAAAGGATACACTATATAATAAAGGTATTGGAACAAACTCTTCAGGCATATACAGCCGAAGATGTCATCAAAGCATATATGTCACCCGAAAGACAATATGACACTCTCTTCACATTTACAAAAAATGTAATCGCATCATTGAATACAATAGGAAAAACACGGACAGCTGAAACGTATAATAATACGCTAAACAGCTTCATGCGTTTTAGAAACGGGCGAGATTTATTTATCGGAGAATTAGACTCCGAAATAGTAGAAGCCTATGAAACGTATATTATAAAGACGCTTGGATTGAAAAAAAACACATCTTCATTCTATATGGGCATTTTACGAGCCATTTATAACCGCGCTGTTGATAAAGGGCTTGTTATGAATACCAATCCTTTCAAGAATGTGTTCACAGGGATGGATAAGACTATCAAAAGGGCTATTGATGTCAATAGCATACACCGAATCATAATGCTGGATTTTTCTGATATTCGGCGTTATGATTTTGCACGCGATATGTTTTTATTCTCCTTCTATACACGAGGTATGTCGTTTGTGGACATGGCCTTTCTTAAAAAGAAAGATCTCAAGAATGGAATATTGTCATACAAACGACAAAAAAGCGGACAACAACTTTTCATTCATTGGGAAAATTGTATGCAACATATCGTTGACAAGTATGACACAGACAACTCTCCATATTTACTACCGATAATTACAAAAATAGGTACAAACGAGCGAAAACAGTACCTTTCAAAAATACATAATGTCAATCGGAATCTTCAAGAAATAGGGCATTTGTTAGGGCTTGAATTGCCATTGACCATGTATGTTGCGCGCCATTCATGGGCAAATATTGCTTATAACAACAATATCCCCATTTCAGTCATAAGTGAAGGATTAGGACACGATTCCGAAAAAACAACAAGAATATACCTTTCGTCATTGAACGCCAATAAAATAGATGACGCCAATAGAATGATACTGGAGTTTGTCCGGAATGGCAAATAGCAACATCCCTCACATGTCAATCTCCTATAAGCAGATGTTTTTCGGAGTGCAAAATTAGCAAAACATCCTCAAATAACAAAGATTTTTCGCTGGAAAAAATTGAGAAAACACCCTAACTGTGATTAAAATAGCACACAATATCTATTCCTTAAGTGGGTGTTATTTGTGCAATTCGCTTGAAAATCAACAAATTTATTTTATGGATACATCTGCTTATAGGAGATGTACATAATTTGAACTGAAAATCAAAAGATTGAGGACGAATTAGAATATAAAAAGGTAACAGAAATATAAGGCGTATGAGATTAAGTCGAATTGCGATTGTATTGATAATATTCCTGTCAGGAATAACTAAGATAGCTGCGCAGGATGTCGCCATAAAAACCAATGGGCTTTACTGGCTTGCCGGTGGAACTATAAACGGAGGAGTTGAAGTTGCGACAAGTAACCGTGTGACGCTTCAACTTAGCGGTTCGTACAACCCGTGGACATATAGAAATGATAAAAAAATGCGCTTTTGGCTTGTCGAGCCGGAAGTGAAGTATTGGTTGTGCGAAAAATTTGAAGGCCATTTCTTCGGTCTGCATGGACACGGAGCGCAGTTCTTCGGTGGATTCCGCGACAAACGCTACGACGGTTACATGGCAGGAGGCGGCATCACCTATGGATATAACTGGATTCTCTCACCGCACTGGAATCTTGAAGCTGAAATCGGATTAGGCTATGAGAGGCTTTGGTACAAAGAAAGCGACCGCATACCATGTATCAAATGCTACGAAAGGAAACATAAGAATTATGTCGGACCGACCAAAGCCGCCATTTCATTAGTCTATATATTCTAAATGCAGATTCGTATGAAAAGAAATATCATTTATCCGGTATTATTGGCTACTTCGGTCGGTATATTTGCAGGATGTGCCACACAAAAGAATGTAAAATCGGTTACTGTGGAGCCTGCATTAAGCACACTCACGCCGGATAGCGCAAATATGGCTCAAATGCAGGTTACATTCAATGTCCCCGGCAAATATTTTTCAAAAAGAAGTCGTTTGGTCATTTCTCCTCAATTGATTGTGGAGGACAGTGTGCTTGACGAATATGAACCGCTTGTGCTTGACGCTCCCATCTATAGTAAGAAAAAGCATCGTAAAGAGGTACTTCACGGATACGAAGATCCGTATGCCCGACAAGCGGTTAAAATAGAAAAACTTTCAGAAACGATAGCCATACCGTTCAATGAGAGCATAGAGATTCCCGATGGAGTGGATAATGCCCGGATTGTCGGTGTGGTATCCAATGACGGTTGCGGTCAATGCACTGGCATTGATACAATTGACATTGCAAACGTCAGTGTCCCTGTTTCATTGATAGACGTCCGTAAGGAATATAACCTGTCATGGATTGAGCCGGAGTTCAAGATACGTCCGAAAGTACATCAGGGCAAAGGTGAAGCACGTTTGCAGTTTATAGTTGACAAGTGGAGTATTGTCATGGACTTGGCCAATAATCGCAGCGAATTGACCGGTATGCTGGAAACCCTCCGCCCGATATTGCAGGATTCGCTTGCTACCCTTACAAGTCTTAATATTTTTGGATCGGCATCTGCTGAGGCAAGCTATCAGCATAATATAATGCTTGCCAACAATCGTGCAACTTCAGCAAAAAACTGGCTTATATCGCAGTTGGGGCTGTCAAAGGAAATCCAGCGTATTATCAAGACAGGTGCAGCACCCGAAGGCTGGGAGCCTGTGGTGCAAGCGATGATTGCGGCAAACGATCCAGACAGTGTCAAGGTGCGTGAGTTGATGCTCAAATATCCCGGTCCCACTGATGATGCGGCAGAGAAATATATACGTCGCCTTGCTTGCTGGACGCGCATTAAAAACAATTATCTGGCAAAAGACCGCAAAGTTCTCTATGATTACTCTTGGACAATCAAGAGTTTCACTGACGATGCGGAATTGCTTGAAATGTACAAGAAGCGTCCCGATGCGTTCAACGAAGAAGAGATGCTACGTGTATCAACGCTTGCTGCTGATGACAGGTCTCGCATTCAGGTCTATGAGACAATTCTCAAATACTTCCCTGAATCCGATGTGGCTGCCAACAATCTTGCCATATTATATCTCAATGAGAATCGTACAGATGATGCGCGTCAAGTCCTTGAAGCCCGGAAAGAATATACACCGGAAATGCTGAACACACTTGCTGCAAGTTATGTGTTTGCTGAAAACTATGAACGTGCCATCGAACTATTACAGAATGTTGAATTACCGGAAGCCAGATATAACCTCGGACTACTGAACGCGAAACAACGCAAACTCTCAGAAGCCTACACACTTCTGCGACCGTATGCTGACGTAAACAGTGCGATTGCAGCGTTGAGTGTTAACAAGAATGAAGAGGCGAAACAAATTATGGAAGGCGTACAAGCTACATCTCCTGTTGCGGAATATGTCCGTTCAATGATTTCCGCAAGATTTGGCGACACGGCAAAATTCTACAAACATATCGTAGATGCTGTTATAGATAGCAAATTACACAACCGAGCCAAAACAGAGGTGGATTTCCTGCCTTACCACAACGAGCAACGGTTTATCAACATCATAACTAATGGTAAGGAGGATTGAGCATGAAAGGAACAATCAGAAATATAGCGTACATTCTATTGCTACCTGCCATGACATTCACGTCTTGCATCCGTGACGAGATTGAAGATTGCCCACCGCTTCAAATCAACATTGCAGTAAAAGACAAAAACTATTTCAATGTCGATAATGTCGAAGCAGAGCAGCGTAAAGGCGATAATCTTGCCTTCCGTGAATATGTGCCAACACTCTACTATGTGTTGCGTGATTTGAATACGGGCGACGTTGTTGAAGAGTCGGGTGTGTTTGAGGTCAAGGGCGACAAGCAAATTCTTCCGGTAGATCTTTGTCCCTGCATTCCTCATGGCAGGTATGTCCTGACAGTATGGGGTGGCATGAGCAA
Source organism: Bacteroides sp. OM05-10AA (assembly GCF_003439055.1). Lineage (NCBI taxonomy): Bacteria > Pseudomonadati > Bacteroidota > Bacteroidia > Bacteroidales > Bacteroidaceae > Bacteroides > Bacteroides sp. OM05-10AA. The sequence goes on along the minus strand of NZ_QSUR01000003.1, from coordinate 318,450 downwards.
CCTTGATGCGATAAGTGAAGACGGTCTCTCGCTTGACCTCAATCCCAATAGTACGGAGGGAGAAGACATCTATATGACCAACGACACCATACTCTATGACGCATGGCATAACAATCATACAGTGGAAATGGAGCGGACAAAGGGCAAACTCATTATTGAAAAAAAATGGGAATGTTTGCCCGAAGGAATCAACGGTTCACGGAAAGAAATAAATGGTGTTTATGACAATGTGAATAACGCCTTCAAATATACAGGTATTACCGATGTCTTGGCAACTCACCTATGGGAACCGGAGCAGAACATAATAACTAAAACGGTGCTTTCACCCTCTTTGAAAGAAAATGGAACGAAGTTGCATCTTGATTTTATCAATGCGTCAGACCCTTCGAGTCCGTTGCTTACTCCCAAAGATGTGAAAATAACCATGAAAAGGAACGAATTGACTGTCCTGCGTTATGTGTGGGATTGCGAAAAGCAAGATTTTGTCATCTATGCTTTGCTAAACAATTCATGGACGATTATCAGTCAGATGGATATTGAAGAAGAATAAAAGAGAACTTTATAATTAACCCAATTTTTTAACAAAATCATTTATCACATGAAGAAAAATCTTCTGTTCGCGGCAGCAGCAGGCATAATGCTGTTCTCCGCATGTTCCAATGATGAAGATATCATCAATGGAGGTGGTGCAAACGACGTAAACGTCTCAGGTGAAATCACATTGGCTCTCAATGCCGGTGGTAGCGGCGCCGAAACCCGTGCCGCACGTCCGGTATACAGTTCTGAGGCGTACAGTGAAGTAACGGATGTTGAGCTCAAGCTCTTCAAGAGAAACGGTGAGAACTGGGAGGCTGCAAACGGTGTCACCACAGACCTTGCCGAGGGTTGGGCAATCAGCAATTGGGAAACCCAAAGTGCCGTTTCTCCCGGTACAACCGACAACAAGACAACCAAGACTGTCAAGTTGAAGAACCTTGACAAGTCAGCAGAGTACAAACTGGTTGCCTATGGTTACAAAAAAGAGTTGAAAACAACTCTTGATTGGACTGCCGCACTTGCTGTTGCAACTCCTAACGCTGGAGAAGATGTTGAGGAAATCTTTGCCGGAGAAAAAGTATTCTCCACTAATGACAAAGGCAAAATCAGCACAACTCCTGTTCAGGTAGAAATGCGCCGTGAAGTTGCTGGTGTTCTTGGTTATTTCAAGAATATCCCGGAAAAAGTAGGTGAAACAACGGTTAAATCTGTTCGTGTATATGCTTCTTCAAGCAATACTGCCTACAACATTCCCTCACTTTCGTTGCAGAACCAGTGTGGTACTGCCGGTACTGAAAGAGTTACAGTTCTGAATCTTGCAATTCCTACTGAAGGTGTAACAGTTGTTGAAGGTATCTACAACTGGGCAGGCAAGGATGAAACTAACCTTAAAACTGAGGCTAATTCACTCCTTGGTGGTTGCTTCCTCGTTCCATTTGCAAAGGTGGAAGGCAAGGCTACATTTACTATCGCCCTGTGTGATGAAAACGGCAAAGACCTGAAAACTTGGACCGGTGTTCTTGATCAGACTCAGACAGGTGAAGATGATACTAAAATCTTCAACGTGAACCGCAACTATTTCTATTCGTTTGGTAAGAAACTTAAGGCAGATACAACCGATGGACCTGACCCCGAAAATCCCGATCCGGACGAACCCATTGACTTGAGCGTTAACAATGAAATCACAATTATCCTGAACAACGCTTGGGGTGTTATCCACAACATGGGTATTGAAGAAAACTAATCAATGAATCAGGTATATTCACCCGATTAAATCCTAACACAGCACCCGGAGGCGGCAAACACTGCTTCGGGGTGCTGTCTATAACCAATATGACCGATGATTATTGTATCATCGTTGCAAGAAGTAGTCCGAAAGGTCTGCAAAGCTCACGCAGAAAAGTTGTGAGTAGAAAACAGAGAGAATTATACATAGGTAAAAATAACATAATTAACCAAGATTGGGCATAAATCATTTGACAACCCAACTTGAAGCCGCCATAGTGCGGCTAACATAGACCGCAATTGATGGTCGTTACTGAGTCCGGCTCTGGTTCTCGCGGTGACGGGTACAACCATTACCAAATGCCATAGCAATAGACTCCACCTAAGATGATTATAATTTGAAAACAATATATAGCTATATGAACAGAGTATTAACAACGGTGATGCTTGCTGCCGTCATTCTCAGTTCGTGTACTGATAACGAACTTGACTACGGACCACAACCAGAACGACTGAATAGCCGCGCTGCAATTGAGGTGACTGTTCCCGGTGGTCTAATACAGCAAGCTGATGGGACATGGAAGAGTGATAACTGCCGCGTGCCTATTGTCGGACCGGGACGTGTAATCAACGAAATCAATTCCTCTACCGTCAATGTAATCGGCGTTAGCAACGGGGCGTTGGATAACATTGTGGATACCGATATAACCAATGCTTGCAATATTCCTGCGGCTATCAGCGCGGGCGTTGCATACACGCCCATTGTGTCGGTCAAGGACCTTTATCATGTATATGCCGCCGGACAAAAGGTTGGATTCGTGTATAAGGATACTGAGGCAGGCGGTGCTAAATTGCTTGACCTCAGCCTTCTTAAAGGGTTGACATTGGAAACCTATCTTAACGGGCAAAAGCAAGAATCCGTATATACCGCCGATGAAACAACGACACTCAAACTTGATCTGCTGTCGTTCAATGTAGGCAATTCCGTAGCTGACCGTGTGCTTTCCTTCAATGCAAGCAAACCATTCAACGAGGTACGCATGAGTTTCACCGGTGTCGATGCCACGGTTGCATCCAATATAGCTTTGGCTGTGAAATATGCCTTTGTGGGCGAGAATCCTGAAATCCGAGCTACATCCGAGGCGCAGTTCAGCAGTTATTGGACAGGGGGAACACCGGCTATCAGCAAAAACAATGTCGCATCTGCTGACAATCTTATAGACAACGATCTAGACAATTCCGCACCGTTCACCTCACTGGTTGGTATTCGCTCCTATGCCAGAATAAATTTGAAGCGTTCGATTTCAGCCGGAACAGAAGTGGGATTTTATTATAGTACTAACAAAATTCTCGGTCTTGACTTATTCGGCCAAGCCTCCCCCACATTGACCTCTTATGATGCCAACAATAAAGAGGTTGAAGAATCTACACCTGCAACATCTTTATTAAGCTTGAGCTTGATAGGTTTTTCCGGACAAACACTCACAAACATGGTTACAACGCAGGAGTGTTCGCAAATAGAGTTCACACATCCTGCCGGTTTGCTGAATTTAGGTGGTATGAATGTTTATTATGCCTATGTTCGGGAAGGTGTTAGACTTGATCCCTCCAATTATTTCACATTTGGCGATGATGTTACATACAACTATTCATATCGGTTGCCGGAAACAACAGAAGGAAATGTGACCTATACTATATTGTCGGAACCATACGGTTCAAATCCTTCCGTGCAGAATGGGAACATTCTCACTGGCATGAGCCATGATGGTGCTTACCGAGTACAAGCATTTTATACCGCTCCTGATGGTCGGCAACTTAGCCATACGGCTACAATCATGCACAAATCTGTTGGTGAAAATGCCGGATGCAACAAAGCTATTACTGCCGCTTCACATGGCGCATACGCAGTGGAAGCACTCGGATGGAAGGGCTGTCTGCTTTGTCTGTTTAATGGCAGCAACAACATGAACAATGTTGTAGATCAGAACCCGGACAATTATGCGACATCCAATCAACTGGCATCGGTTCTGGAATGGAGTCCTGTGGCTGCATTCAAAATGAACACACCGGTATCTGCGGCAGGAAAAATTCGTACCGGGTTTGTGGTACAGGCAAATACAATGCTGCTCGATTTGAGTGCGCTGAGTTTCTTCAAAATAAAACTTTATGACGGCGATAACCTTATCAACAATGATGTGACAACAGGAAATTCAAGCGTACATCTGAGCTTGATAGGCTCTGCCAATGACAAAGTGCGTCTTAGCGTTGAAACAGACCAATCGTTTGACCGGATTGAACTATGGCGCAAAGGTGTAGCTGATGTTCTCACATCCATGAGGATTTACAGCATTTTCTATGAAGATCCGTCATGTGATGAATCCTCCGGCATGGGTGGTTGCATGGAGCTAATGACAAATTTGAAAGATGACTTGCAAATAGATTATAACAAGACACTGATTGGCGCAGGACTCCTGTCTGTCGGAAATACATTCAAAAACTTGGATTATCTACTTGATGGCAGTATGGAAACGGGAGCTTTGCTCAACGACGGAGTTTCTTTAGGCGGATCCACAATAGCGTTAAAATTCCGGAAGCAAAAAGCCAACCAGTCTATCGGGCTGGTGTTTGGCAATATGGGAGATTTGCTTTCAGTAAACTTGTCCAAAGTTGGAGAATTGAAAGTTTATAATGGAGATACCAAAGTTGCAAGCACTGCTGATTTTGACATTTTGGGAGCCAGCCTAATTTCACATGGCGGATATACATACATTGAAGTTACTCCCGAACAAGAGTTTGACCGCATTGAGTTCACTGTCGGTGGATTACAACTGTTGAATACTTCAAAAATATGTGGTGTATTTATCCGCCCTGATTCCGATGGCGACGGCATACCCGACTGCGCTGATACCGATGATGATGGCGACAAACTGGAAATAGAGGACGCAACATTTCATACATGCTACGGCAATGTTTTGAATATTCCGGTCAATGGAACGCCAGAATATTCCGAATTAAGTATTTGGTGTTATAATAGTGAAAATAAAAAAGATATAACCATCAATGCCACCATTTCCGGTGGACAGATTGTTATTCCTGCACAAGCGTTACCGGTCGGTCGTTATACGCTTTATATTTATTCGGCAGACAGCAGTCAACTATTGGCTTATGATGTCAACGCTATCATTCACCCACAGGTGACGACTTGGAAAACCAATGCAGCATCAACAGGTTGGAACGAATGGGAGAATTGGACAGACGGCAGTCCGTGGTCGTGTACCAATGTCATTATTCCGGCAAATGCCAAACAATATCCGGAACTTGCAAGCAATGAAAAGAACTATTGCAGGAACATCCATTTTGAAAGTGGTGCAGAAGTAGTCGGCACACATTACCTTACAATGGGAGGCAAAGTGTTTGTGGATAAAACACTGCAAGGCGGACACTATTATCTGCTTTCCGCCCCGTTGCTGGAAATGTACACCGGTGATATGTTCATATCTCCAAATGCAAATTGGGGAAAAGACAAGTATTTTACCGTTTTGTCTGCTGACAACTATAAAGAGATCCGTAACCAACCAATCGTATATCAACATTTCTGGAATGGCGCGGCAATAGAAAAAGATGAAGAGTTAAACGGAACCGATGTCGGAACAGCACGCTGGTCTACAGATTTCAACGCTGTAAATACGAAGTATGCTGTAGGACAAGGTTTCTTGTTCAAAGCGGGTTCGTCCAATGATAGGAATAATTATACATTCCGTTTCCCTAAGGAACATCCCCGGTATTTCTATTTCCGTTCCAATGGTACTTCCACTGGAAAATCAGAGTCAATAGATAGAACGGTTGCGAATATTGGGCATTTTGCTATGAGTATCCCTCGGAAAATTACACTCAATAACCGAGAAAGCGGCAAGACATTCCTTATGGGCAATCCGTTTATGACACATATCAATGTGGCAAAACTGATGGAGGCAAACTCTGAAATTGAAGAAATACGAGTGTGCAGCGGCAGTTCATACAATAAAGATGCGACTATCGAAAGTCAGACTGTTTCAAGCAAAGACAATCCTAATTTGCTGGTCGCTCCGATGGAAGCGTTCTTTGTGGTAGTCAAGAACGGCACTACATCGTTTGAAGTTATATTGAACGAAAGTATGCTTATGCAGAAACATAAGATAACGAGAAAATCAAGGAGATAAATATGAAAAATATTATAAAAATAAGACATCTGATTTACGGTTTGGCGGCAATGCTGGTATATGGATGTTCGGAGAATGACACACCTCCTTTGGAAGAACCCTCTGACAGTAGATATTCCATTGCCATTACTGTAAAAAACAATTCGCTTGCGTCAACGCGCACCGCTGTTGTCGATCCCGGAGAAGATATATATGGCAAACAACACGCAACACGTGTCCAATTGTATATCTATAAGCAGGAAAACGAGGACTATACCTGTGTGGCAAGTGAAGATATAAGTTGGAAACACCTTGACGGGGCAATGACTGGATTGGATACTCGCCAACAGGGATATCGGACTAAGTATCAGGATTACGAGGATGGTACACAATATATGTTTCTTGCAGTGGGTTTTGACGACACGTTTACAGGAACATCAGACAGCCCTACGTTCCAGAATGCAAATTCGGTGGCAGCCTATGGGAATCCCGGAAGCGTTGCAACCATAGGTAAGAAATTGTCAGAAGAGCATTTCAAGTTACAAAATGGTGCAAACATAAACCTGATTGCCCAATCGGAATTGTTTGCCGGAAGCGAAACATTCACCAAGCAACAGCTAAAAGACGGAACAGCATTGTCCCGCCCGATAATCCTATACCGCCGTGTGGCGGGAGTAATGGGCTACTTCAAGAAACTGCCTGCTGAAATAGAAGGGACTAAAGTCGCTTATGTAAAACTCAGACTTTACACACCCCAAAACAAGGAAATATGGTTTTTACCACAAATGCCGATTGGATATGATTCTCCGGATATAGTTCCGGACAATGAATATACGGACTTCATCACATCCGGCAGCAATAATGATGCGGAACGTGTCATCGCAAGTTATGAAGTCAAACCGGAGGATAACGGAGTTTTCTCTCTTTCGGCCTATTTGCTACCTATTGCTGCGGGCATGGAAATAGGACAAAGCACACTGGAACTGGTAATGACCGATTCTAATGGAAATGAGATTGCGCGGCGCAGGATATTTTATCAGCCTGATAATAAAATATCATCACGCAGTGGTACAGGCATTATTGACACTCCGGAAAACGAAGATGATAGCCAAGCGATGCACTATCCCATACGTGCCAACCATTTTTACCGAATGGGAAAACATAATAAACCGATAGACCTGAGCGGACAGACAAGCGATATATACATCGAAATAGATACCGTGTGGGATGAATATTATGGAGGCGCAATGGATAATGGTAATGTACCTCCCGGTTTGGGCATTGACAAGGAATGGGGTGAACATGACGGAGGAACACTTGGCGGAGATAAAAAATAACCAATTACAACCAGAAAATAAAAACAAGATTATATGAGCAGATTCTCTTTATTATCAAGCATGGCGATAGCATTGGCAGGAGCTTTGTCGTCATGTTCTTCGGAGTCCGATCTGTTACCGGAATCCGAGAAAACATCAACCACTTTTCACATCGGACTCAACACCCTGTCTCGTGCCGCCCAAAGTCTCAATCTTGCCAATTATGACGCAAAAATGTATCTATATGAAGGTCATGACAATGGCGACGGCACAGTCGGCTATTCGCAGGTGCGCGAATTGGAATTGACAGATAATCACCTTACGGTTGAAGATCTCAATACGAAAACAAGCTACAAAGCTGTTTTTCTCGCAGTTCCAAAAGGTCAAACCCCGAAGCTTCCGGACTTATATAGTGCGGATATAGTTCCATCATACAAAGAAGCTACTGCTGGATATATAAATGGCAATGATGATGAAACAGACAAACATATTTTTAGAAGCATTCTAAGTTTTGTCGCATCTGCAAATACCGGAACGCAATCCACCGTACTTACAAGGCAGAACGGAGCTTTGGAAGTTAGGATAAAGAACATACCTGATATGCAGTCGGTAAAGCTCCAAGTGAAAGGGCATACGACCATGTATATTCACGATGGCACAGGTGGACAAGTGATTACAGACGGTGAACCCATAGCATTGTCAAAGACGATAACCGATGGACTTGGAGCTTCAGAGGTTAGAGTTAAGATAAATCTTCTACCACAAGAGAATATCGCCGATGCCGCCGGGACAAACAATTATCTTGAGATTACTACCTCAACCGGGACAACAAAATATCCGATAAAGTCCGACCACCCCACGATACCAATATATCCTAACCAGATAACTTGGCTGACACTCGGAAACGGAAGCGGAAACTTTGATGTCAGCTTCAGCGGTAACATCAATATTGAAGATGAAGAATGGGACGGATGGATTGATAATTTTTAAGCAACAGGAGGACAGTTTATGAAAACATCATATATAGGATTATTATTGTGCGCAGCCATTGCGTTTACATCATGCGACAATGATACGGATTCATTGTTGGATAAACCTACAAGCGGTAATGTGGAAGGAAACGTCCCGGAGGGGTATTTCCATGCGACATTCTTTCCTCAACCGGCAGGTTTAGTCGCAAACACCCGTGCTGCGGTTAACGGAAATTCCGAGCAGATACAATCTTTAGTGTGCCTGATCTACCAAAAACAGGCAGACGGAATGTACAAATATCATACAGAAAAAACTGTATTGAAGTATGAAGGAACTGTAGGAAATATCACACCCCAGACATACGAGTGGCCTCTAACGCAGGAAATAAATTTTGAACTTCCTAATGGGGATTACAAGGCTGTATTTGTTGGTAATGCCGACAAAAATCTTTTCATAGATCAAAGGGACAATGAAATTCTGACCGGATACAATGGGGACTTCGCGTCTGCACGTATCAATATGCCTGAAATGGGACCAAAAGGTTTCAACCAATACAATATGTTCTATCTATGTACCGTTGATTTCAGCCCGGCTAATCCATCCCCCAACGTATTGATGCAACGTGTGGTTGCCGGAAATGTTTACGGTCGTGACATGATTGATGACAACAAGGCTGTATCCATGTTGGTAGACAATCTTGTCAAGCAAATCCGCGAAAATAATCTCACGACTGATATTGTAAAAGGTTTGCTAAGATCTTCTATACTGGATGCCTTGAGCAAGGCAACCGGGCTTGATGTGATTGCTGGAAGCCTCACAACAATCGTTGACCGTTTGGTAAATATGATATTGGGAGATGTGGTAGAAGCATTAAATGAGCAGTTGCTTAAAGAGGTTACCAAACGTCTTGAAGCCGCGTTGAAGGGTGAAGGAGGTGCAGGTAACAATTTGCTTGGCTTGAACTATATTCTCAACCCGTGGACTACTGTAAATGCTGTTGACGTGACTTATTCGTCCTTACCTAAAAGCATAGACTTTAACCGCACATGCCGTTCTTATTATCCTGAAATAACATGGAAAAACATTCCTGTAACCAAAATTAATAATCTTGGTAAATTGAATGTGCTTAGCCTTTGCGGAGAAGGGAAACTTACGAGAATAGACGTAAATCGTGATAGCGAAGAGTATAAATTATTACTTGCCTCGCTGTTGGAGAAACTGGATGAGCAGGCTCTTAATGGTTTGCTTGTGGATATTCACAAACCTTTGAGTTATCAGATGCAATCCAATTTGCAGTATAGCACTACATTTGAACTTCTGAATCTGACGTTGAGTGACTTCAGCGAAGAATCAACCGGCGAACCGCTGGAGCTGAATATCAAACTAAATGATATAGTTAATCTGGAAGAAGTAGTCAAGCAATTATTGGGCGATAATATTCTTTCCGGCATTGTGGGTGGCTTGACCAACCAACTGTTGCAACCACTGCTTGAGGCTCTGAACAATGTCGTGATAAAACCGCTGAACATTCGTTTACCGGGATTAAATCTCAATAATATTCAATTGGAAGGTTCTTGGGATGCGACCTATGTTTCAGATGGTACGATAGCACCGTCAGTTACGCAATGAATATTATCAAACATAAATTAAAATGAAACATACGCCTGCTGTTATATGCGGGCGTATGCCATTTATAAATGAATATGATGAGAGTCGTCTACTTGAAACCGGTCAGCATCCCGATACCTTCCGTAACTACCTCAAAAAACATGAGCCGGAAATGACGGAACAGCATCGGAAACAAACATAACTGGAGTCTGATAAATAACGGATTTTTGTATTTATAAAAAGGCAAAATCTATGAAGATACTTTTACAACATAAAATATTCATAGGATATTTCCTTTTGATGGTGATTATTGGCAGCATGGTCGCCATTATTCTCCATGAGCGTAACCGGGTACAGAAGATAGAAGTTGAATCAATCTCTATATTCCAGACCCAGCATAACATCAACACCGCCCATCGTTATGTGACCGCACTGGTAACATACGGCGAATCCGTCTTGGTATGGGATAATGAGGATACTTTGGCTTACCGGAAACGCCGTGTGCAGACCGATTCCATGCTGCAAGCCTTACGCGTACAATGCGAGGAATTCATACTACCCATTCAGATAGATTCGCTCCGTACATTGTTAGCCGCCAAAGAAGCGCATCTGTTTCAAATCATGGAAGCCTCACGAAAACAAAGGCAGACCGACAGCCTTCTATTCAATCAGAAACTTATCGTAATCACACATACGGCTACAAAGACCGTTATCCGCAAAAAGAAAGGTATCGCCGGACTTTTTGGAGGTAAGGAAACCGTGCAACTACCAATCACGACCCGACAGACTTCTTTGGACAAAAATCTGATTTTACAGATAAACAGGCAACAACGTGTTATAGAAAACTACACGGATAGCCTACGGTTATGCAACAAGGAACTCAACCGTAAACTGCGAATGCTGATTACAAATCTGGATGAGCAGACATGGACTGCCTTCCGAAACAAGGAGGTGCGTCTGAAAGCATCCTATGAGCGGTCAACCGTTATCATTACCGGCTTGATTACATTCTCCGTCGCTCTGCTTGTTGTCTTTTATCTTATCATACAACGGGATATAAAGAAGAAGGTACATGCAAGGAAAGAAAGAGAACGGTTGATAAACGAACTGAATCTGAGCGTTGAACAAAATAATGTTTTGATAGCCTCCCGGAAGAAAGCGGTGCATACCATCACCCATGAACTGCGCACACCGCTGACGGCAATAACAGGTTATGCCGAGCTGTTACAGAAAGAGTGCAACAAGGAGAACAGTGTGCATTTTCTTCAAAACATACAACAATCTTCCGGCCGTATGCGAGATATGCTCAACACTCTGCTTGACTTCTTCCGATTGGACAACGGTAAGGAACAGCCCAAAATGCAACCTTGCCGAATTTCAGCAATCACACAAACGCTTGAAACAGAGTTTATGCCCGTTGCTATGAATAAGGGACTATCCTTGATTGTGAAGAATGAAAGTGATGCCATTATACTGACCGACAAAGAACGAATAATTCAAATCGGGAACAATCTGCTGTCAAACGCCATCAAGTTCACAGAGGTAGGTGGTGTGTCGCTTACTACCGATTATACTGACGGAGTGCTGACACTGATTGTCGAGGACACGGGTACAGGTATGACCAAAGATGAACAAGAATGTGTGTTTGGTGCGTTTGAACGGCTGTCTAACGCCGCAGCCAAAGACGGCTTCGGATTAGGATTGTCAATAGTACAGCGTATTGTGGCGATGCTCGGCGGCACGGTGCTGTTGGAGAGCGAAAGAGGCAAGGGAAGCCGCTTCACGGTGGAAATCCCCATGCTGACAGCCGGAGAACAGCCAAAACAATCCTATCAAGGCTATGCTCGCCGCAATGAGGCATACCATGAGGTCATTGCCATCGACAATGATGAAGTGCTGCTCCTGATGCTGAAAGAAATGTATGCACAGGAAGGAGTACACTGCGACACCTGCACTGATGCTGCGGAGCTGATAGAACTGATACGAAAAAAGGAATACAGTTTACTTCTGACGGATCTAAATATGCCGGATATCAACGGCTTCGAGCTGTTGGAACTGCTACGCACCTCCAATGTGGGCAATTCAAAGACTATCCCGGTAGTGGTGACAACCGCTTCGGGCAGTTGCAGCAAGGAGGAACTTATGGAACGTGGTTTCTCCGGTTGCCTGCTCAAACCGTTCTCCATATCGGAACTGATGGAGGTTTCAGACAAATGCGCCATGCAAGGCAACCGGAATGAAAAGCCGGATTTCACCTCCCTGCTGTCATACGGGAATGAAGCCGTCATGCTGGAGAAACTGATAACGGAAACTGAAAAGGAAATGCTATCGGTCATGGATGCGGAGCAACGGAAAGACCTTCAGGAACTGGACACCCTGACACACCACCTGAGAAGTTCGTGGGAGATACTCCGTGCCGACCAGCCATTAAAGGAGCTTCATAAACTGCTTCATTGCGAAGGTACATCAAATAACGAGGCTATCCATAATGCTGTAAAAGCTGTGCTGGATAAGGGTTCGGAAATCATCCGGCTGGCAAAAGAAGAAAGGAGAAAATACGAAAATGGATAAGACAAAAATCATCGTGGTGGAGGACAACATCGTGTATTGCGAGTTTGTCTGCAACCTGCTGGCACGCGAGGGATTCCACACCGTGCAGGCTTTCCACCTCTCGACCGCGAAGAAATATCTGCAACAGGCCGCAGACGGGGATATTGTGGTTTCCGACCTGCGCCTGCCCGACGGCAACGGTATCGACCTTTTGCGCTGGATGCGCAAGGAGGGCAGGATGCATCCCTTTGTCATCATGACCGACTATGCCGAAGTGCATACGGCGGTTGAAAGCATGAAACTCGGCTCACTGGACTACATACCCAAGCAGCTTGTGGAGGACAAACTCGTTCCTCTGCTCCGTACCATGTTAAAAGAACGGCACACCGGACGGAGCCGTATGCCCCTGTTCTCGCGTGACGGCTCGGCGTTCCAAGCCATCATGAAGCGGATAAGGCTGGTAGCCCCCACCGACATGAGCGTGCTGATATTCGGGGAGAACGGCACGGGCAAGGAGCATATCGCCCACCTGCTGCACGACAAAAGCAAACGGGCAGGAAAACCGTTCGTTGCGGTGGACTGTGGTTCTCTCTCCAAAGAGCTTGCGCCGTCGGCATTCTTCGGACACGTCAAAGGAGCGTTTACGGGTGCGGACAATAGCAAGAAAGGTTATTTTCACGAGGTGGAAGGCGGTACGCTGTTCTTGGATGAGGTTGGCAATCTCGCAATGGAAACCCAGCAGATGTTACTCCGAGCCATACAGGAGCGGAGATACCGCCCGATAGGTGATAAGACGGATAAAAGTTTCAATGTCCGTATCATCGCCGCCACCAACGAAGATCTGGAGACAGCTGTGAATGAAAAGCGATTCCGGCAAGACCTGTTATATCGTCTGCATGACTTCGAGATAACCGTCCCTCCATTGCGTGACTGTCAGGAGGACATCATGCCGTTGGCTGAGTTCTTCCGTGAGGCAGCAAACAAAGAACTGGAATGCGATGTTATCGGATTTGACGGGGAAGCCCGTAAGACATTGCTGACCCATGTTTGGCCGGGCAATGTCCGTGAACTTCGGCAGAAAATCATGGGTGCGGTGTTGCAGGCGCAGACCGGATTTGTCACGAAAGAGCATCTGGAACTTGCCGTGACGAAACCAACCTCACCTGTCAGTTTCGCCCTGCGAAACGACGCGGAAGACAAGGAGCGGATTTTGCGTGCGTTGAAACAGGCGAACGGAAACCGAAAGGTTGCCGCCGAACTGCTCGGAATAGGACGTACTACGCTGTACAGCAAGCTGGAAGAGTATGGGTTGAAATACAAATTCAGGCAATCATAGCCGGTAATTCACTGAATTTAGCTATCTTTGCATGAACATTTGAAGGTAAACGGCGATTGGGGAGCCTTTCGCCGCCGATATATAACATAAGACCGCAAGGTGTTTCTAATGGAAATCTGGAAAATTGACATTAACAGGAACTATTGCGTGATTGCTTATGCTATGCCTACGCATAGCGTGCATTCACCTATTCCTGTTAGGGCATTCCAGAGCCTCCATTAGAAGTAGTGTGGATTGCACGCTACTTTTTTGCACCTTGCCCAACGAAAGGAAAAGACTATGGGTAAAGTTCAGATTCTTGCCGTCCTCACGATGGACGGATGTCATTCTTCAGAATTATATGGCAAAGCGTATGAGGATTTACGCCTTGACCGCTGCGATATTGACAAAATAGGGGAAAACGCGCTTTACCATGTCACACCGGACTACTCCATCTCCATGTTGGACGAATGGCGGAAAGACAATACAAACATCTGCTATCTCGCAGAAGCCACTCCCGACAATTCAGACTATATTAACGGGCTACTGCGTATGCGGGTGGTGGATGAGATTATCCTATATACCGTGCCTTTCATATCGGGAACGGGACGGCATTTCTTCAAATCGGCACTGCCCGAAGCACGCTGGACACTCTCCTCACAAAAGAGTTATTCCAACGGAGTGTACCGGAGCATCTACACACGTAAGGAAACCATGAAATAGCCGGGATGTTTCATAGAAGAACACTTTTATAATCCGTTTAATAAAGCAATGTTCTGAAATAGAACATTTTAAGATGACCATAATTCATACAGGACAAAAAATATCAATTTTTATTGCGTTGAAATCCAGTACGTTGTAAAGACCGTGCCGGATTTTTTGCTTTTGGGTCGCGATTTTTGCCAATATTATTCATGTGCGCATACCGAAAACAGAGTGTAAAATTTCAAAATTGACAGGACATGAATTATTTTTTATTGGCGGAAACCGATTTCTTCCGCCAGATAAACGAAGCCGGGGACTGCAATATGGAAAAAGCATACACGGCTTTCGCCACCCAAGTGATCGAACTGTGTATCGGCAGCCCGGACACGAACCGGACCATCATCGCGTTGGCTTACATCGAAATCGAATTACAGCATCATCCCGTGCGTAACCTTCCCGAAGAAAAGAAGGAAATAGCCAACTATGTCAGCAAGGCTCTCTCTTTCGTAAGGAAGATGCAGAAGTTTCTTGCCGCTCCCCAAGTGCCGCCACTAATCCCCATCCAAACATCCACCGACAACACAAACGAAAATACCGCCTCACCCTTGCAATGGACGGGCAACGCCATCGATCTCGTAGAACTGATCTACGGCATCAACGAGATGGGCTGTATCAACAACGGCAATATGCCGCTCAAACAGCTCGCCCCACTCCTGTACAAGATATTCGGTGTGGAATCAAAAGACTGTTACCGTTTCTACATCGACATCAAACGCCGGAAGAACGAGAGCCGCACCTACTTCCTTGACAAAATGCAGGAAAAACTGAACGAGAAGATGCTCCGTGATGAAGAGATGGAGCGTATGAGAAGATAAACCGTGTCATATATGAATCAAGGGATGGTGATATGCTATCCTTTGATTTGTATAATACCAACACTTTATCGGAGTTATAGCCCCGAATGTCAGGCAAAAACGTTACCTTTGCATATTGTTATTGATATGAATATGGGCATTGACAATCTAAATATAGTAGAGGTACTTATAGCCGAGAAGGAAAGCGGACGGGTGGAGTTCAAGGAAACCACCGGTCAGTTGGAGCGTGGCATGGAAACGCTTTGCGCCTTTCTGAACGGAGAAGGCGGAACGGTATTGTTCGGCGTGAATGACAAGGGAAAAATCATCGGTCAGGAAGTGAGCGACAAAACAAAGCGGGACATAGCCGATGCCATCAATCGTCTGGAACCGGTGGCTGCGGTACAAATATCCTATGCTCCGATACCAAACAGTGAGAAGAAGGTAATTGCTTTTCGCGTTGAAAATTCAAAGAACAACCGTCCGTTCTCTTATAAAGGAAGACCATATATGCGGGTGGAAAGTGCAACCACGACGATGCCGCAGGCTACATATAATGACTTGCTGTTGCAACGTGACGGCAACCAATACCGCTGGGAACTTTTAGAAAACAGAGACCTGACTTTGCAGGACTTGGATGTCAATGAGGTGTTGAAGACCGTAAGGTTAGGTATAGAATGCGGTCGTCTGCCGGAGGATACAGGTACTGATGTCCCTGTCATATTGGAAAAGTTCGGATTACAGAAAAACGGGGTGTTGAACAATGCGGCAGCCGTGCTGTTTGGAAAACACGAGCGTATGGAATATCCCCAATGCCTGCTTCGGTTAGCGCGCTTCAAAGGCACGGACAAGACTGTTTTCATGGACAGCCAGCGCATTCATGGCAATTTTTTCCAATTGCTCAACGTAACGATGGCATTTATATTCAAGCACCTTTCCTTATCCGGTACAACAGACACTTTGGAACGGGAGGAACATTTGACCATTCCGTATAAGGCAATAAGAGAAGGGGTCGTGAACAGTCTTACACACAGGTCGTACAAAGAAGCCGGTGGTTCAGTGGGCATTGCCATTTATGATGACCGCGTAGAAATTGAAAACTCCGGAACATTTCCACCCAACTGGGATGCAGAGAAAATGAAGTCAGAGCATGAATCGAAACCACAAAATCCATTATTGGCAAATGTCCTGTACAAACGAAAGGTTTTGGAAAGCTGGGGACGCGGCATCGGACTGATGATGTCCGAATGCCGCAAAGCCGGATTACCTGAACCGGAATACAAGATATGGGCAGACAGTGTAACGCTGATATTCAGATGTGAGGTGTCGAACCGACCAAGTACCGACCAAGCACCGACCAAGCACCGACCAAGCACCGACCAAGTATTTGCATTGGTGAAAGTATTGAATGAACGTGAGTTGTCCGTAAAAGAAATAATGGAGGCATTGGAGTTGAACCATCGTCCGACATTCAGAACAAACTACCTGCATCCGGCATTGAATGAAGGGTATATTATTCCATTGTATCCGGAACAACCGAGCCATCCGAAACAGAAATACCGCCTTACGGAAAAAGGCTTGGAATTGTTGAAACAGCAATAGGCATGGCAAAAAAGAAGAAACAGCAGGGGCATTACTGCCGGATTTGCGGCGAGTACAAAGCCAACGAGAAGTTCAGCGGCAAGGGACACGCACGGCATATCTGCAAGAAATGCCAGTCGCTCCCCGAAGAGGTGAAAACGGACATGATACGCTGCAATGAAGTGGAACGTGCCGCTTTCAAATACCCTATGACCCGTCATGACTGGGAACTGCTGGAAAAATATGCCTCGAAGTACAAGGACAAAGAATCCGGGCGGTTCGCGCAGGATATGCTGGACATGAAACGGGACAATCACGCACCGGATGAAGATTTTGAAGAGAACGCTCCATTTGCTGGAACTTGCGAAGAGGCAACCGTTCCTTTCGCCGAATTGGAGGATGACATCCGCTATCAACTGGAGGAACTGCTGGCGGACAACATCAATGAGTTCATGATACACAAGGATTACATTCCCGAAGGTAAGGAACTGAAAAACATCAACGAATGGGTCCTTAAAGAAACTCGTGACACCTTTTTCATAAAGGTCATTCCCGATGTCGCTTATGACAGTCTGGTGGAAGAAACAATAAACAGCCTTGTGAAGGAATGGGAAGAGGAGGGTTTCGAGATAAAGACCTATTCCGCATCGCTGGTCGTCATGGAAACGGAACGACTGCTTATCCGCAAGATAACCCGGAAAGATATAGATGCGCTCCTTGCCATAATGGGAAAGCCGGAAGTCATGTACGCTTGGGAACACGGCTTTACCAAAAAGGATGTGCGCAAGTGGATAAACAGGCAACTCACCCGATACCGCAAGGACGGATTTGGATATTTTGCCGTCATACTGAAAGAAAACGGTACGTTGATAGGGCAAGCCGGCCTGATGAAAAGTACCATAAACGGAAATGAGGCTGTCGAGCTTGGATATATACTTGATAACGCATATTGGCATAACGGTTACGGTACAGAAGCCGCCCGTGCTTGTCTGGAATACGCCTTTGGGGAGCTGGCACAGAAAACCGTTTGTTGCAGCATCCGACCGGAAAACGGGGCATCCATCCGGGTGGCGGAACGGCTGGGAATGACCCTGTGCGGCAGTCATACCGTCATATACAACGAAAAAGAAATGCCACACCTTATATATGAATTGAAAACTGGAAACTGATAAAGAAAAATCCGTAACCCACATTGCTGTTGAGTTACGGATTTTTCATCCGGCTATTTCTGCTGCAACAGGTGTTTCAGGTTTTCATCGTTGGCAATCCGCTCCAGTTCCTCCTGAACAATCTGCTTGACTTCCTCCTTGATGCGCCTGTAATTCGCCTGCACCGTTTCCTTCATGCGGTCGTTGCCGTCCTCGTCAGTGAAGTCGGTAATGACGGGTATCTTCTTGTAGGCTTTTTCCTCGCGCTTCACCTTCTCGGCATCCACGACAATCTCGCAGTGAAAAATCTTCTGTTCGATGCGCTCGTTGAAGTTGTCGGACACCGAACCGACAAACATTCCCTGCGTCAATCCGGAAATCTTGCTCGGCGGGATAAGCGCGTCCATCTGCGTATTGATAGAGGTGGAAACGTCCTGCCTATTGATGGATATGGACTGCCGTTTCTGTAACACCTTTCCAAACCGTTCGGATAGCGTCTTGGCGGTTTCACCCACCACCTGCCCGGAGAAGATATTGCCGACGGTGTTCATCACGACTTTGGCTTCCTTATCGCCATAGTCGCGCACCAACTGGCTGAAATCCTGAAAGCCCAGACACACGGCAACCTTATTGCTTCGTGCGGTGGCGATAAGGTTGTCCAACCCCTTGAAATATATCGTCGGTAGTTCATCTATAATGACCGACGACTTCAGCATCCCCTTCTTGTTGATGAGCTTCACGATACGGGAATTATACAGACCGAGTGCCGCCCCATAGATGTTCTGACGATCGGGATTGTTGCCAACGCACAGGATTTTCGGCTCTTCGGGATTGTTGATGTCCAGCGTAAACTCGCTGTCCGACATTACCCAATAGAGTTGCGGGGAAATCATGCGCGAGAGCGGAATCTTAACTGACGCAATCTGTCCCATCAACTGCTCCGCAGCACCTCCGAGCCATGCGTCCATGAACGGAGAAAGGTAGTTTTCCAGTTCCGGGTAAGAGGTCAGAATCGGAAAAATATCCTCGTAACGGCGGTTCAGAAACTCAATGGCATGGGGGAACGTGCAATACTTACCACCCTTATAGATTTTGAGATACCAGATAATGCTGGCAAGCAGTATAATAGGTGATTCCACGAAGAAGTCGCCCTGCTTCTGCACCCATGTTTTATTGAGGTTGAGCATAATGGTATACGCACTCTCGTAAGCGTCCGTAATATCCTCCATGAAGTCCGGGTGAATGGGATTACAACGGTGTGAGCGTCGCGGGTCGTCGAAGTTTATCACATAGAACTTCGGCTTCACCTTGTAGCCCTCCGGGTGGTTCAGCAGATGGTTGTAGGCTATCGTGGACAAGTCACTGAATTTGAAGTCGTACACATACATCGAGAAGCCCTTTTCAATCTGCTGCTTGATGAAATTATTTACCACTGCGTAGGATTTGCCGCTGCCCGGCGTACCCAATACAATGGAAGCCCTAAAGGGATTCACGACATTGATCCAGCCGTTGTTCCAACGCTTCTTGTAGTAGAACCGTGTCGGCAGATTGACCGAATACTCACTTTCTATGAGCCGTGTTTCCTGCATGAAGCTCTCGTTCTCGTTATTGAACACGTCATCCATGAGGTTGTGTTTCAACAGGCGGCTCATCCACAGACCGCCCATCAGCAGACAGACATAACCCGCGCTGACGGTCATGATATACAGTCCCGTCACCGCCTCTATCGGCAGCGGCAAAGCCAGTATCCACCAGTTGAGGAAGAACAGCACAAAGCCAACGCCAAGGGCTGTCCAGATTCGTCCCCAAGTGATTTTCTCACCTTTCACGCCCTTTGTCCCCAGACAGGACAGGGCAAGCAGTAGGGCAGCAAACAGTTTCGTGTACAGGATGGAACGGAACAGTCCCGCCGTGCGGTTGAAGTTCATCAGGATTCTGTCCACCACGCCGATGTCCACTCCCCAAAGCCGGATGGCTTCATAGCAGAACCAGTACACGTTCATGACCACTAAAATAATACTCACGGCACGCAGAAAATCCATGATTTTCGCTAATGCCCTCAAATCGTCTTCTTGTTGTGACATACATTGATTTTTTTGATTGTTGATACTTTCGGTTACATTCCCAAGCCCTTGCGCTTCTTCTTTTTCTTCTTGCGCTGCATCGCCCGGATGAAGGCTTCTTCTTCGGCATCCACTGCCGGACCTTCGGGGGCAAACAGGTTCATGCCACCGGAATGGCTCTCGTATTCCCCTCCGGAATATCCTTGCCTGTTTTCCGGTTCCTCCACCGGAACGGAAAGCGGAATCGGCGGCTGTCCGGCGTAAGGCAGCGTGAAGTGTTCCTGCAAGGCGTTGGCGGAAAGTTCCTTGCCCATGCGCGAGCCGTTCAGCACGCAGCCCGTGCGGTGGTCGATGAACGTGGCTCCGTAAATGCGCCCTTCCTCCGTGTAGCGCAGTACGGTGTCGATGCCCTTTCCTTTGAGCGTGGCAACGAACTTCTCCTTGTCATACGTGCCTTCCAGCACGGAAAGGACGGTGCGTTTCGTCATTCCGGCGAGTTTCCTGTCCTTAATCTCCTGCTTGGAACGGGCAAACTTCTTCTGCACGGCTTCATAGCCGACGGACTTTCCGAAAAGCGAGGACTTGAACGGATTACCAACCTTGTTGCCCTTATCGTCCGTGGCGGAATAGACCAGCCCGTGATATTCACGTCCGCGCACATTGCCATGCGCTTCCTCCACCGTCATATTATATAAGGAAAGAAGTGCGCGGTATTCTCCCATCGTCTGGAAGCGGTACTGCCCGCTGATAGCCTTGACGATATTTCCCGCCTGCTTCTTCACGTCGCCCGCAGAGGCGTCCACCTTGCGCAGCGGCGTGTCAAGACGGCAATTCTTGCGTTCTGCCGGATGCAAGCCGTATTTCTGTTCCAATTCCCTGCGGATACGGTCACTGCGACGATAGAGGAAATCCCGGTTGAGCCGTTTTCCGTTCTCGTCCACATTGACCGTCACGATGTGCAGGTGGTGTCGGTCGATGTCCTCATGCTTGAAAACAAGGTAAGGCTGGTTCCCGAAACCGAGCTTTTCCAGATACTCGCGGGCTATATCCTGCAATTCCGTATCTGTCAGCACATCCTCCGGATGCGGATTGAGCGAGATATGCACCACCGGTTTCTCCACTTTCATCTGCGGTGGCATGAAGGTGATAAAGTCCTCCATCGCCCTATGGATGTCCATCGTTCCCGAACCGTCATTGTAGATGCGGTTGGTGGTGAGCAACCGCCCCCGCGCCTCGTTGATTTTCTCCCCGTTGTAGGCAATCGCGCCGTACAACGAGTTTCCTACACTGATTTTTGCGACCATTTCGCCTCCATTTCTCTCGACAATTCCACAATCTTGCGGCTCAATTTCACGAGTTCTACGGTATGTTGCTCCAGCTTGTAGAGCAATGCCATTGCCTTTTTCTCGGAAAAATGCAGCCTCAGTTCCTTCACGACTTGGTTGTAGTTCGTGCCTATCGCGCGGAACTGCGCGTGAAAATCGGACAGTTTGGTGTAGTAATCCACCAGCGTCTTGTCCACTTTCAGCACCTTGAACGGCTGTCCGAAGAAGTGCGCCTTCAGGAAAACTGATTTGGCGTAAACGCCCGACTTCTCGAACATGGAGAGGAAACGGTTGTGCTCCTCCTCGCTGAAACGGACGGTGTAACGGAACACCGCCGGATCAAGTTTGGGATTTCTCCCGGTCTTGTTCTTTCTTTTTTCACTCATATTACTTTGGATTTAGCGGATTGACGGCATAAGCCGCCGCTTCAAGGCACAGACACCGTAGGTTTGAAAGGATTTCCGACTTCGGAGGGAATCCCGCCCCCTGCAAGGGCAAGTGCTTTTCGTGGCTGCTCAAAATATTTTGAGCGGCTGAAAAGACATCTTGCTATGTTCAGGTGAACATAAAAATCCGTCGGGGACGGATTGGGGGAATGCCTTTCAAACTCCGGGCTGCGCCACCTGCGGCGAACCCTGCCGTTCGGGTGCAAAGTTACGCCCTTAACGCGGTATCGGACAGAGGCTTGACCCGGACAATCAATGCCAACCGGCGCAACGTGCTACCACTTGCCGGAGAAGTTATACAAGTTCCAAAATATCCTTGTTTATTTGCAGTGTGATTCGGATGTGGGACTGAAAATACACTCCTTCCGCCGGATGTTCGGACAGTAATCCGGACATCAATCCAAACGGTTGAAAACAGGTGTATGTATTCAGATAGTTTTCCAAGCACACGTCCATGCGGACGGATAAAAGCATGGGCGGTTGGACAAACCGATGATTACCCATAGGCACAGCCGGATTAAGGAGTGAATAAATAAATGAATGGGAGCGCGTGCGTACGTACTAATGGCAATACGCTACCGCCACCGGACAGATGTATAACCAAATAAATTATCAGACAAATGAAAGAAGCAACTTATGTGGCAATCTCCACGCAGAAAGGTGGAGCGGGTAAGACAACCCTGACGGTGCTTGTGGCAAGCTACCTGCACTATGTGAAAGGCTACAACGTAGCCGTGGTGGACTGCGATTTTCCGCAGTACAGTATCCATGACATGCGCAAGCGCGACATGAAAGCCGTCATGGAGGACGGGCATTACAAGGTGATGGCGTATGAGCAGCTCAAACGGCTGAAGAAGAACCCGTACACCATCAGATGCAGCCGTGCGGAAGATGCGGTAAAGACCGCCGAAAATCTGGTGGCAGCGCAGCCCGACCTTGATTTCGTGTTCTTCGACCTGCCGGGAACCATCAACAATGCCGATGTGGTGCAGACCATTTCCAAGATGGACTACATCTTC
This sequence comes from Bacteroides sp. OM05-10AA, assembly GCF_003439055.1. Taxonomy (NCBI): domain Bacteria; kingdom Pseudomonadati; phylum Bacteroidota; class Bacteroidia; order Bacteroidales; family Bacteroidaceae; genus Bacteroides; species Bacteroides sp. OM05-10AA. The sequence goes on along the minus strand of NZ_QSUR01000003.1, from coordinate 295,609 downwards.
ACGCCCATCATCGCCGACCGTGTGGTGATGGAGAGTTCCATCAAGTTCGCCACCGTTATCAACGAACAGATGATAAGCACGGGCAAGTCCGGCATCAAAGGGATTTACCTCGTGTGGAACATGGTGGACGGGCGCGAAAAGACGGAGCTTTACAAGGCATACGACAAGGTCTGTGCCGAGTTCGCCCTGCCCATTCTGGAAACACATCTGCCGGACAGCAAGCGTTTCCGCAAGGAGACGGCGGCAGAACGCAAGGCGGTATTCCGCTCCACGGCGTTTCCGGCGGACAAAATACTGGTACGCGGCAGCAACCTCGACAAACTCGTCGATGAGATTCTCGGCATCATCAAAAACTGAACGGCATGGCAAAGAAAACAAGAATCGAGGACATCGACAGCGAAGCCGTAATCAACTCGTTCCGGCTGGACGATACAAGCATTCCGCCGGAAGCGAGAAGCACGGACGGGAACGCGCCTTCCCCACCTCCGAAAGAAACGGTGCAGGAAACCGTCCCCTTGCCTGTCCCGCACCCCAGAGAGGAACCGGAACGCAGGCGCAGGAACGGCAAGCCGGAAAAGCCGGATTATGATACCGTGTTCATGTGCGGGTCCAATGTCACGGCAAGGCTCGGCAAACAGGTATATATCCGCAAGGAGTACCACGACCGCATACAGAAGATGCTTCATGTAATCGGAGGCAACGAGGTGACTATCGCGGCTTTTCTTGACAACGTGCTGACACACCATTTCACGCTGTTCCAAAACGAGATAGCCGAATCGTTCAAACGGCACATGGAATCCTATAACCTATAAACACCCAATAAACAAAAAAGAAGTATGAAAAAAACAAAGAAGAACCGTCAGGCTGAGTGCCTGCAAACAGGGAAGAGTGAAAGAACCGCTGCCAATGCAGCAAAGTGTGCAAACGGATACGGTCAGGAAAAGACCGGCAGAGACTTCCGCAAAGATGAAGGCAGGGGCAAGCCGCTCTCTGTTTTCTTGGAAGCATCGGAGATCAACACACGGCAATGTATATACATCAGCCGCGAGGTCCATGAGAAAGTTGCCGTCGTTGCCAGCCGTATGGGGAAAAAACTGAGCATCGGCAAGTTCGTGGACAACATCCTCCGTGACCATTTCCGGGAGTACGGGGCGCAGTACATGGAACAGATTGAAAACGCCCAAAAAGTAAGACTATGACAAAGGTGTTTCTAATCGTATCGGTAGCCTGCAACGTGTGGTTCCTGATCCTGCTGTTCTATGACCGTATCATGGAAACGAAACTTGTCCGTTTCTTCCGACACATTGCCGGTCTGTGGAGGTCATTGGACAGTACGGCGGCAAAGCCGGAGGCAAAGGAAGCACCGCCCGCAGACACACCGGACATCATCGGCAAAAGCCGTTTCAAAATGGCTCCGACCCGGACAACCGCTGCCATACCGACGCAAGAAGCCGCCACTTCGGAAAAAGGCATTGAGCTGTCGGAGGAAGAGGCTACTTTTGACGACGGAAACACGGAAACCGTGTCCCATCCGGCACAAGTCCCGGAGGAAAAACTCGATGAAACCTTCACGAGCATCCCGCCTTCGGAACTGGAGTACGGAGAGGATGAGCCGGAGGACGAAGAACCGGATAAAAAGCAGGCTTCGGGAAGCAGTTTCGAGGATATTGACATGGCAGTACGCGCCATTCGGAAAGATTCACCGTCCGATGAGGAAATGCGACACGCCGGAAAGGTCATGACGGAACTGGACGGGACAGAACTTTTCACAAGGATAACAGAACGCCTGACCGATGAGGCAATGAGCGATAGGCTTGCAAAGGCGATGGCTGTTTTCGTGGACGCGGTGAACATGACCGTGACACAACAAAAGGAAAAGGTGTTCGTGATTCCCGACAACATCGAGGAGTTCGACTTCCGAAACTATGTATAACGGCTAAAAAAGAATGGAAATGAAAACGTAAGACGGTATCACACCATGCGCACGGTAGTACAAGGTACAGCCAATCCGCAACGGACACACCCAAGTCCGTGGAAACAAACGGGCTACCACTAAAACCAAAGTAAAGGAATCAAGTATCAACCGCTCGAAAAAGGACTATCCACCCTTTCAACGGCACAAAACAAGAACAGTTTATGAATAAGAACATCAGACAAAAGTTCATCATCTCTGCGGCACTTATGATTGCCGCAACCGCCTCCGCATTTGCGCAGGGAAACGGTCTGGCAGGCATCAACGAAGCCACCTCTATGGTGAGTTCGTATTTTGACCCCGGCACGAAATTAATTTACGCCATCGGCGCGGTAGTCGGTCTTATCGGCGGCGTGAAAGTCTATGGCAAGTTTTCGTCCGGCGACCCGGACACCTCGAAGACTGCCGCCTCATGGTTCGGGGCTTGTATCTTCCTGATTGTCGCCGCCACTATCCTGCGTTCATTCTTCCTTTAATAAACAATGTATGGCTGAATACCCGATAAACAAGGGTATCGGCCGTCCGGTCGAGTTCAAGGGCCTGAAGGCTCAGTACCTCTTCATCTTCTGCGGAGGCCTGCTGGCTCTCTTCGTCCTGTTCGTCATCCTCTACATGGTCGGCATCGACCAGTGGGTATGTATCGGCTTCGGCGCGGCATCGTCTTCCGTCCTCGTATGGCAGACCTTCGCGCTGAACGCCCGGTACGGCGAACACGGGCTGATGAAGCTGGGAGCGGCACGGAGCCATCCCCGATACCTTATCAACCGGCGGCGGATCACCCGATTATTCAAACGGCAACGAAAGGAAGAAACGACATGAGAAATACATCCAAAATGACAACACTGGAAAACAAGTTCCCCCTGCTGGCGGTGGAGCATGGCTGCATCATTTCCAAAGACGCCGACATCACGGTGGCTTTTGAGGTGGAACTGCCGGAGCTTTACACCGTGACGGGCGCGGAGTATGAGGCGATACACGGCTGCTGGTGCAAGGCAATCAAGGTGCTGCCTGACTTCTGCGTCGTACATAAGCAGGACTGGTTCATCAAGGAACGCTACAAGCCGGAATTACAGAAGGACGACATGAGTTTTCTGAGCCGCTCCTTTGAACGCCACTTCAATGAGCGTCCGTACCTGAAACATTCCTGCTATCTCTACCTGACCAAGACGACGAAGGAGCGTAACCGGATGCAGAGCAACTTCAGCACGCTGTGCCGTGGGCATATCATCCCGAAGGAGCTGGACAAGGAAACCGCCGGGAAGTTCATGGAAGCTGCTGAACAGTTCGAGCGCATCATGAACGACAGCGGCTTTGTCAGGCTGCGCCGCCTCTCCACCGACGAGCTTGTCGGGACGGAGAAGTCCGCCGGACTGATAGAGCGTTACTTCTCGCTCATGCCCGAAGGCGACACGACCTTGCAGGACATCGACCTCTCGGCAAAGGAAATGCGCATCGGCGACAACCGCCTGTGCCTGCACACCCTCTCTGACGCGGAGGATATGCCCGGAAAGGTGGCGACTGACATCCGCTACGAGAAACTCTCCACGGATCGAAGCGACTGCCGCCTCTCCTTTGCCTCTCCCGTGGGGCTGTTGCTCTCTTGCAAACACATCTACAACCAGTATGTGATTATCGACAACAGCGAGGAAAATTTGCAGAAGTTCGAGAAGTCCGCAAGGAATATGCAGTCGCTATCCCGCTATTCAAGGAGCAACAGCATCAACCGCGAGTGGATCGACCAGTACCTGAACGAAGCCCATACCTACGGGCTGACCTCGGTACGGGCGCACTTCAACGTCATGGCGTGGAGCGACGACGCGGAAGAACTGAAGCATATCAAGAACGATGTGGGCAGTCAGCTCGCCAGCATGGAGTGTGTACCGCGCCACAACACCATCGACTGCCCGACGCTCTACTGGGCGGCGATGCCCGGCAACGCGGCGGACTTTCCGGCGGAAGAGAGTTTCCATACCTTCATCGAGCAGGCGGTGTGCCTTTTCACGGAGGAAACCAACTACCGCAGTTCGCTCTCGCCCTTCGGCATCAAGATGGTGGACAGGCTTACGGGAAAACCGCTGCACCTCGACATCAGCGACCTGCCGATGAAGCGGGGTATCACGACCAACCGCAACAAGTTCGTGTTGGGTCCTTCGGGCAGCGGCAAGTCTTTTTTCATGAACCACCTCGTGAGGCAGTATTACGAGCAGGGTACGCACGTGGTATTGGTGGACACGGGAAACTCCTATCAAGGCTTGTGCGAGATGATCCGGCGCAAGACAAACGGGGCGGACGGCGTGTACTTCACCTACACGGAGGAGAAACCGATCTCGTTCAACCCGTTCTACACCGATGATTACGTGTTCGACGTGGAGAAGAAGGACAGCATTAAGACGCTGCTGCTGACGCTTTGGAAGTCGGAGGACGACAAAGTGACGAAAACGGAGAGCGGCGAACTGGGCAGTGCGGTGAACGCATACATCGAGCGTATCAGGGCTGACCGGAGCATCGTCCCCTCGTTCAACACCTTCTATGAGTATATGCGCGATGACTACCGCCACGAACTGGCGGAACGTGAGATAAAGGTGGAGAAGTCAGACTTCAACATCGACAATATGCTCACCACCATGCGGCAGTATTACCGGGGCGGACGCTACGACTTCCTGCTCAACTCCACGGAGAACATCGACCTGCTCGGCAAGCGGTTCATCGTCTTCGAGATTGACAGTATTAAGGAAAATCGCGAACTTTTCCCTGTCGTGACCATCATCATCATGGAAGCCTTCATCAACAAGATGCGCCGTCTGAAAGGCGTACGCAAACAGCTGATAGTGGAAGAGGCTTGGAAGGCACTCTCTTCGGCGAATATGGCTGAGTACCTGCGCTATATGTACAAGACCGTGCGCAAGTATTACGGGGAGGCAATCGTGGTGACGCAGGAGGTGGACGACATCATTTCCTCGCCCGTCGTCAAGGAGAGCATCATCAACAACTCCGACTGCAAGATACTTCTCGACCAGCGGAAATACATGAATAAGTTTGATGCCATACAGTCCCTGTTGGGTCTTACGGAGAAGGAGAAGTCACAGATACTCTCCATCAACATGGCGAACAACCCGTCAAGGCTCTACAAGGAAGTTTGGATCGGGCTGGGTGGCACACAGTCGGCGGTCTATGCCACCGAAGTTAGTGCTGAAGAGTATCTGGCGTACACCACCGAAGAAACGGAAAAAGTAGAGGTGTACCGTCTGGCGGAGCAGCTGGGCGGCGACATCGAAGCCGCCATCCGGCAGCTTGCCGAAAGGCGGAGAAACAAGGAATAAGTAAAAACGATTCATCAACCAAAAAAGAAAATGCGTATGAGTATATCAAGAACGAAAATGCTGCAAGTCAGCAAGTGTTTAATCGGGCTGGCGGTCATGGTGCTGCAATCCTGCGAGGTAGCGGACAACCGCCGCAACCTGCTTTGCGGGAACTGGGAGAGCGTGGAGGGGAAGCCCGACGTGCTTATCTACAAGGAGGGCGAAGCCTACAAGGTGACGGTATTCAAGCGTAGCGGACTACGCCGCAAGCTGAAACCGGAAACCTATCTCTTGCAGGAGGAGAACGGCAACCTGTTCATGAATACCGGCTTCCGCATCGACGTGTCCTACAACGAAGCAACGGACATCCTGACCTTCTCGCCCAACGGTGACTATATCCGGGTGAGGCCACAACCGGAACATCCGATAAACGAACAGTAATATCAACCACTAAATCCAAAAAGACATGAGAACAAGAATGACAATGATTATCTGCCTCTGCCTGCTTGCAGTCGGCAAGGCAAATGCACAGTGGGCGGTCATAGACCCGTCCAACATCGCGCAGAGCATCGTGAACACCTCCAAGAATGTGGTGCATACTTCCACGACCGCCCAAAATATGGTGAAAAATTTTCAAGAGACCGTGAAAATTTACGAGCAAGGCAAGAAGTATTACGATGCACTCAAATCCGTGAACAATCTGGTCAAGGATGCCCGCAAGGTGCAGCAGACCATCCTGATGGTGGGCGACATCACCGACATCTATGTGACCAGCTTCCAGAAGATGATGCGTGACGACAACTTCACGGTGGAGGAACTCGGAGCTATCGCCTTCGGCTACACCAAGCTGTTGGAGGAATCCAACGACGTGCTGACAGAACTGAAGAACGTGGTGAACATCACCACGCTCTCCATGACGGACAAGGAACGCATGGATGTGGTGGAACGCTGCTACTCCAAGATGAAGCGTTACCGCAACCTCGTAAGCTACTACACCAATAAGAACATCAGCGTGAGCTACCTGCGGGCAAAGAAAAAGAACGATCTCGACCGCATCATGGGGCTGTACGGGAATGCCAACGAAAGATACTGGTAGCCTATGGATTTCGACAACCTTCACCAGATTCTGCGCTCGCTCTACGAACAGATGATGCCGCTATGCGGGGACATGGCGGGCGTGGCGAAAGGCATCGCCGGACTGGGTGCGCTGTTCTACGTCGCCTATCGGGTGTGGCAGTCGCTGGCGAGAGCCGAACCTATAGACGTGTTCCCCATGCTCCGCCCGTTTGCGATAGGCTTGTGCATCATGTTCTTCCCGACGGTGGTATTAGGCACGATAAACAGTGTCATGTCGCCCGTCGTGCAGGGGACGGCAAAGATGCTGGAGGCGGAAACGCTTGACATGAACCAGTACCGCCAACAGAAAGACAAACTGGAATACGAGGCGATGATGCGCAACCCCGAAACCGCCTACCTCGTGTCGAACGAGGAGTTTGACAAACAGCTGGAGGAACTGGGCTGGTCGCCTTCCGACATGGTGACGATGGCGGGGATGTATATCGAGCGCGGGATGTACAACATGAAGAAGGGCATCCGCGATTTCTTCCGCGAGATACTGGAACTGATGTTCCAAGCCGCCGCCCTCGTGATAGACACCATCCGCACGTTCTTTCTCGTGGTGCTGGCGATACTCGGTCCGATAGCCTTCGCCATATCGGTGTGGGATGGCTTCCAAAGCACGCTCACGCAGTGGATATGCCGCTACATACAGGTCTATCTGTGGCTGCCCGTGTCGGATATGTTCAGCACCATACTGGCTAAGATACAGGTGCTGATGCTGCAAAGCGACATCGAACGGATGCAGGCTGACCCGAACTTCTCGCTGGATTCAAACGACGGTGTGTATATCGTCTTCATGATAATCGGCATCATCGGCTACTTCACCATTCCGACCGTGGCAGGCTGGATTATTCAAGCCGGAGGTATGGGAAGCTACGGTCGCAACGTGAACCAGACGGCAGGACGAGCCGGAAGCATGGCGGGCAGCGTGGCAGGCGCAGCCGCAGGAAACATGGTCGGACGTGCCGGAAAACTGCTGAAATAACAAATCGGGATGAGATTGTCAAGGTAGCTACAAAGACAGGCTAAAGGTAGCTACCTTGACAGAACATCCGTAAGACAACGTATTTGACAATTAAAAACGAATAAACAACAATGGAATTTAAGTCACTCAAAAACATCGAATCATCGTTCAGGCAGATACGCCTGTTCGGTATCGTCTTCCTCTCGTTGTGCGCCGTGATAACGGTATGGAGCGTGTGGAGTTCCTACCGCTTTGCGGAACGGCAACGGGAAAAGATTTACGTGCTGGACAACGGCAAGTCGCTGATGCTGGCACTCTCGCAGGACTTGTCGCAGAACCGTCCGGCGGAGGCAAGGGAACACGTGCGCCGCTTCCACGAGCTGTTCTTCACGCTCTCGCCCGAAAAGAGCGCGATAGAGCATAACGTGAAACGCGCCCTGCTATTAGCGGACAAAAGCGTGTACAACTACTATTCGGACTTCGCCGAGAAGGGGTACTACAACCGCATCATCGCCGGGAACATCAACCAAGTGCTGAAGGTGGACAGCGTGGTATGCGACTTCAACGGCTATCCCTACCGTGCCGTGACCTACGCCACGCAGAAGATCATCAGGCAAAGCAACGTCACCGAGCGCAGCCTCGTGACCACGTGCCGCCTCTTGAACTCGTCCCGTTCGGACGACAATCCCAACGGTTTCACCATCGAGGGATTCACCATCATCGAGAACAAGGATTTACAAACCATCAAAAGGTAACGGACATGAAGAAAATCAGGAAATCATTTTGGCGTGCGTACTGGAAGCTCCACGACAAAAAGAAAATGCTGGTGGCAAGGCTCAAAGGCTATCTGGACGGTTTGCCCCCGAAGACACGCAGGCGCATCGTGCTGGCGATGCTCGCCGCCTTCGCGGTGCTTGCCCTCTACACCTTCGGAAAAGCCGTCTATGACATCGGCAGGAATGACGGCAACCGGATAGTGACAGACCATGCCGGACAGGTGGAACTGTCCGTAAAGCCGGACAACAATCATAATGTAATACCTTATTTATATGGAACAGACGAAGAATGAACCTAAAAAAGAGAACAAGGCGGCTCCCGACAACGGGAAACCGAAGAAGGAGCGCAAGCCGCTGACCGAAGCCCAAAGGCTGAAACGTCAGAAAATGATAGTGCTGCCCGCTATAGTGCTGGTATTCATCGGGGCTATGTGGCTGATATTCGCCCCGTCCTCCGACAAGGAGCAGCAACCGGGGACGGGAGGTTACAACATCGAGATGCCCGACGCTGACAAGGCGAACCGCCAGATCATCGGCGACAAGGCGAAAGCCTACGAGCAGGGGGCGATGGAGGAACGGCAGGAGAACCGCAGCCGCGCCATGCAGGAACTGGGCGATATGTTCGACCGAGAGGTGGCGGAAACGGACGGCGGCAGGGACTTCGACCTTGCCAATCCCGGAGACACGGAAGAAACGGTGAAGTCCGCCCCGAAAACCATCCAGTCCTCCGCAGCCGCCTACCGCGACCTCAATGCCACGCTCGGCAACTTCTATGAGCAGCCGAAAAACGACAACGCGGAAATGGACGAACTGTTGGAGCGCATCGCCTCGCTGGAAACCGAACTTGAAAGCGAGAAGGGGAAGGCGTCCTCTATGGATGACCAAGTGGCACTCATGGAGAAATCCTACGAGCTGGCGGCGAAGTACATGGGCGGTCAGAGTGGCGGCAAGCCGGAACCGGTGCAGGTGGCAGAGCCTTATCCCGTGCAGAAAGCCGGGAAGAACACGGCAGCACCTGTCAGGCAAGTAGCGCATCAGGTAGTGTCTTCGCTCAGTCAGCCGATGAGCAACGCCGAATTTGTCGCCTCCTTTTCGCAGGAGCGCAACCGCAGTTTCAACACGGCGGTGGGTGTCACGACCGTATCGGACAAGAACACCATATCAGCGTGCGTCTATGGGGCGCAGAGCGTAACTGACGGGCAGGCTGTCAAGCTCCGCCTGTTGGAGCCGATGGCTGTGGCGGACAAAATCATTCCCCGCAACGCGGTGGTGGTCGGCACGGCAAAGATTCAGGGCGAACGGCTTGATATTGAAATCACGTCACTGGAATATGCGGGTACGATTATCCCGGTAGAGCTGGCGGTGTATGACACGGACGGGCAGCCCGGCATCTTCATCCCCAATTCGATGGAAATGAATGCCGTCAGGGAGGTTGCCGCCAACATTGGTGGCTCGCTGGGCAGCAGTATCAATATCTCCACCAATGCCGGGGCGCAGCTCGCCTCCGATTTGGGCAAGGGGCTGATACAAGGCACGAGCCAGTACATCGCCAAAAAGATGCGCACGGTGAAAGTGCATCTGAAAGCCGGGTACAAGGTCATGCTCTATCAGGACAGGAATTGAAAACAGAAAAAGTAACAACAATCCAATTTTTATTTACCACTAAAATCCAAAGTAAAATGAGAAAAGTAATCATCATGTTTGCCCTCGCTATGGGCATCGCAACTGCCAATGCGCAGGAGAACGTAACCGTTGGAACGGACAACGGAAGTGAACAACCGACCTTGACAAAGGAAGTCTATCCGCAGAAGGAGGCGGACGGTGACCTGTATCACGGGCTGACAAAGAAGCTGACCTTCGACCGCATGGTTCCCCCGCACGGTTTGGAAGTGACCTACGACAAGACCGTCCACGTCATTTTCCCGGCGGAAGTGCGCTATGTCGATTTAGGCTCGCCCGACCTGATTGCGGGCAAAGCCGACGGAGCGGAGAACGTCATCCGAGTAAAAGCTACCGTGAGGAACTTCCCGAACGAAACCAATATGTCGGTAATCACGGAGGACGGGAGTTTCTATACCTTCAACGTGAAATATGCCGCTGAACCGCTGCTGCTCAACGTGGAGATGTGCGACTTCATCCATGACGGCGAGAAAGTGAACCGTCCGAACAACGCGCAGGAAATCTACCTGAAGGAACTGGGCAGCGAAAGCCCGATGCTGGTGCGCCTTATCATGAAGTCCATCCACAAGCAGAACAAGCGCGAGGTGAAGCACATCGGCTGCAAGCGATTCGGCATCCAGTACCTGCTGAAAGGCATCTACACGCATAACGGTTTACTCTATTTCCACACGGAGATAAAGAACCAGAGCAATGTGCCTTTCGATGTGGACTACATCACATGGAAAATCGTGGACAAGAAGGTGGCGAAGCGTACCGCCGTGCAGGAGCAGATCATTCTGCCGCTCCGTGCGCAGAACTACGCCACCTGCGTGCCGGGCAAGAAGAGCGAGCACACGGTGTTCACGATGACGAAATTCACCATCCCCGACGACAAATGCCTTGTGGTGGAACTCAACGAGAAGAACGGAGGTCGCCACCAGTCTTTCGTGATTGAGAACGAGGACTTGGTACGTGCCAATACCATCAACGAACTTCAAGTACGCTGACCATGAAGAAGTGCCTATTTATGATTATCGCGTCGCTTGCCCTGTGTACGGGGCAGGCGCACGCCCAGCGATGCCTGCCGAAGATGCAGGGCATCGAGGTCAGGGCGAACATGGCGGACGGCTTCAATCCCGGCGGCAACGACGGCGGGTACAGCTTCGGGGCGGCTCTCTCCACCTACACGAAAAAGGGGAACAAATGGGTGTTCGGCGGCGAATACCTGTTGAAGAACAACCCTTACAAGGACGGAAAGATACCCGTGGCACAGTTCACGGCGGAGGGCGGATACTACTTCAAGATACTCTCCGATGCCCGAAAAATCGTGTTCGTCTATGCGGGTGCTTCGGCTCTCGCCGGATATGAATCGGTGAACTGGGGCGAAAAAGTGCTGCATGACGGCTCCACGCTCCATGACCGGGACGCCTTCATCTACGGCGGTGCGCTGACGCTCGATGCGGAGTTTTACGTGGCTGACCGTATCGCTCTGCTCGCCAACCTCCGGGAACGTTGCCTGTGGGGTGGCGACACGAGAAAGTTTCATACGCAGTGGGGCGTGGGCATCAAGTTCATCATTAACTGACGCACCGCATGGAACGGACGGAAATCGATGCCATGCGGCAGATACCCCTTGCGGACTTCCTTGCACGGTTGGGACATGAGCCTATCCGAAGAAGCGGCAACGAGTTGTGGTATCGTGCACCATACCGCAATGAGCGCACGCCTTCTTTCCGTGTGAACGTGAAGAAACAGCTTTGGTACGACTTCGGTACGGGCAGGGGCGGCGACATCTTCACGCTTGCCGGGGAGTTTATCGGAAGCGGTGACTTCATGGAACAAGTGAAATTCATAGCGGAAACCGCCAATATACCTATGCCTGTTCCCGAAGTGAGCAAACTGACTTTCCAGCCTAAACCGTCAGAACCTGCCTTTGAAGGAGTGGAAGCCGTACCGCTGTTTCGTTCTCCACTGACGGACTATCTGGCGGAACGGGGCATTCCTTACGCTGTTGCATCACGTTACTGCTGCCGACTGAATTACGGAGTGCGTGGCAAACGATATTTTGCCGTCGGTTTTCCGAACGTGGCAGGCGGATATGAAATCCGCAGCCGTTTCTTCAAGGGATGCGTACCGCCGAAGGATGTGTCGCTGGTCAAGGCGAAAGGCTCTCCGGCTGACGTGTGCAGCATCTTTGAAGGATTCATGGACTTTCTTTCCGCTGCCACGCTCGGATTGGAAACGGGCGACTGCCTTGTGCTGAACTCTGTCGCCAACGTGGAAAAGGCTATGAGGTATCTGAACGGTTACGGGCGCATAGACTGTTATCTCGACCGTGACGAAGCCGGACGGCGCACATTGGCAATACTGCAAGAATACTATGGCAGACGTGTCTGCGACCGTTCCGCCCTCTATGACGGTTGCAAGGACTTGAACGAGCATCTGCAACTGACAACGAAAAAAGAACAATAACTTAAAAATCAAAGAACAATGAACATACTGAACAACAAGAACAAGAGAAAATCAATCTTCAAGGCGTTGGCACTCTGCCTGTTCGCCGCCGTTTCGTTCACGCTCGTGTCGTGTGACGACGACATGGACATCCAGCAATCCTATCCCTTCACGGTGGGAACCATGCCCGTGCCAAACAAGGTGACAAAGGGGCAGACGGTGGAAATTCGCTGTGAGTTGAAAAAGACGGGAGATTACGCCAATACCCTCTATACCATCCGATATTTCCAATTCGAGGGGGAAGGCACGCTGAAAATGGACAACGGAATCACGTTCCTGCCCAATGACCGCTACCTGCTCGAAAACGAGAAGTTCCGGCTGTACTATACGGCGGAGGGTGACGAGGCGCACAACTTCATCGTGGTGGTGGAGGACAATTTCGGCAACTCCTATGAGTTGGAATTTGACTTCAACAACCGCAACGTGAAGGATGACGGGGTTATTTCTGTTGTCCCCATCGGCAACTTCAAGCCCTTGTTAAGATGATACGTGTATTCATGGCTATCCTCTGTTCGCTTCTGGCGGTCTGTTCCGTGTTCGCACGGGACAGACACCATGAAGGAACGGACAGGCAGGCGGCTATCTATCGACTGCCGCCATTTGAGAGGGCGGTGCGATGCACGAAGTATTTTGAAGGCTGGCACTCGGAAAAACATCACCCGTATGTGGGATATGGGCATAAGTTGTTACCGGGTGAAAGGTTTTCGGCACGCACCATGACGAAGCGGCAGGCGGACGCGCTTCTGCGGAAAGACCTACGGAAATTCTGTGCGATGTTCCGGCAGTTCGGGAAGGATAGCTTGCTCCTTGCCACGCTTGCCTACAATGTCGGTCCATACCGTTTGTTGGGAAGCGGGAAGATACCCAAAAGTACGCTGATCCGAAAGCTGGAGGCTGGCGACAGGAATATTTATCGGGAGTATATCGCTTTCTGCAACTACAAGGGAAAACGGCATTCCATGCTGCTCAAACGGAGAAAGGCGGAGTTTGCATTTCTGTATATACCTTAAAAACAGGGGACTGTGTGTAAGCACAGTCCCCCTTAAAACTTATACTAAAGCCCATAACATCACCATCGCAGACGTTAATGCCATAATGACTTTAGCCAAGTCGATTTTAACGTCCACTTTAACATCAATTTTCATATCAATTAAAGTATTGGTTAAAAACGCCTACCAGTCAGGATGTCACATATTCATCTCCTGATATTCGATTATCTTCTGTTGGTAAATCTGGATGAATGTCAGACTCCAACTCAATATGAATTGAGCAAAAAATGTGCCAAACTCAATCATCGTAGATTGGGACAAAGGTTTCTTTGCCTACTTTCTTATCCGCCATCATGCTCATGAAAGAAAGTAGGCGGCTTTCGCCGCCCTCCTCTCAAAAACGGGTGTAAAGCCCCGTCACCATCGTGAACATTTCCTCCAGCATATCGCAATATATCCCTTCATGCGTTTCGATGTCTTTCGTCTTGCTCTCGAATGTATTTTTGCTGAACGTCCTGCGGTAGAAGCGCATATTGTAGAGGTCTGCCCCTGCATCATAGATGATGTCAAGGCGGTTGGCACTCGTCTTGTTCCTCGCAAGGCTCATGCGTAAGCCGTTGCCCATGTCTATGAAGTCTTTGCTTCCCGTCATGGCGGCAAAGCGTCTGCCACCTATCTGCTCCAAAATCGTCTTTGCTATCATATTCATTCTTCTTTGGGTGTTATGTTCGGGCGGTGCGGACACCGCCCGAATGTTCAAAATTCTGTTTTCTCGACTATGGGTGTGTTTCTTTCCAACCATGTTTTCACGCACTCCATGTTGTACTCGCTCGTTATGACTGTCGTGTGGGTGTCAATGGCGGTGAAACGTGTACTTTCGTAGTCCTCTATCCATCCTTTAAGGGTTTCCACTCCCCACGCTCCGGCATCGTCAAAGATGCCGTCCAATTCCGTGATGGGCTTGCTGAACTTGACTATCAGCGTTTGGTAGCCTGCTTCGTTCATCGCTTGTCCTCCTTTCCTCTTTTTACCGTCAGCCACTTGTCCCGTGCGGCTCGGCACTCGTTTAATGTGGGTTTGACGCAAGAAAACAATTCCCCGTCCGTGTGGCGGTAGTCGTACTGCACAAGTGTCCGCTTGCGTCTGCCGATACCCGTCTGGAATTTCTCGTACTTCTCCGTACCTGCCTCTGTGCAGGTGCTTACTCCGTTGATGGTCATTCGTGTACTCATAATCGTTGCTTTTAGATGGTTAGAAATGTACTGACAGCACTCTGTTTTGCATCACCATTTCGGGGTCGCTTGTATAGCGTTGGTGCAGGTAGAAATGGTGTGAGCCGAAGCCGTAAAGGAAGAACTTGTCAAGTTCGTTCTTTTCGGCGAAGTCCTTGACACTTGCCCTTAACTGCTCCTCATTCATTGCAAGAGTGAGGAGGTTCATAAACTCAAGGAACATCGTGGGGATTTTGTCATCCCACAAACAAATCATGTTTTCAAATCTTACTTCCATATTATTCTGTATTATAGGTTGATATTATGCTGCGTTCATCCGCTGACGGATAAGTTCGGTATTGTTCTCCACAAGTCGGATGATGCGGTCGTGGTACTCGGTATTGGAATTGCATACCCCTCTGCTCTGTACCACTTTCAGTGTTTTCAGTGACACTTCTATCGTTTCAATCCGTTTGCCGTCAATGGTGGCGGATAGGATAAGGGAGTTTGCCTTGTTGTGATAACTGCCCACACAATGGTGCATCATCCGTCCTTCCTCTACCATTTCCTCAACGCTCTCTATGACCTTGATGCAGATAAGGCTGTCGGAGAACACAAGTCCGAAGAAGATGCCTTTGGCTTTCAGATAGTTCTTCTCGTCCTCAATCGCCTTTTGCCGTTGCTGTTCCGTCCGCTCACGCTCCCTTTGCAGGTTGCGTTTTCTCACCAACTTGTCATGTTCCACTTTGAGGTCGGTAGGGCAGACGTACTTCGGGCTGTTCGTGTCCTTGCCGAAATGTCGCAGGAGGTCTATGGTGTCGCACCATACGGAGCCGTCCGAAATGGTGTAGCCGTTGCGGATGCAAATCTTGACGGATGCCCAATACCGTCCCATGTCAAAGGAACTGCGGATATAGTGGTGCAACATGGCGTATTGCCCTGCCTTCAAGAGTGTTTCGGCTCGGCTGTCGGAAAGGATAGCTGTGAAAAGGTCATACGGCAGTGTGTTGTGATAGTCCCCGTTGAAGCCGTTGCGTTTCAGTTCGGGGATGAAACGCTGTCGGGGATAGGTACACATAGGTGCTATATCGTATGCGTGAAGTCCGTTGTTCTTGCGCACCTCCATGTCGCTGTATTCCGCCCATTGGTCGTAATACAACATTGACATACCACGAAGTCGGGCAACGGTGGTGGTTGTGCCTTTGGGCGAAATCCACCTCTGCACCACTTCATAAATGGAATACTCGGCTGCTTGCCCTGCCTTGTATCGGGACTTGACGAAGAAGAAGCGTATCACTTGGTACTGCTTGCTGGTGGTGACGATGGAGAAGTATTCGTTCTCGCTGAAAACGCTCTTTCGGGTGCGCAACGCTTCCAACTGCATACCGCAATGGGGGCAGGTACATCCGCAAATGGTGTCCGCAAGGTCGTGGTCGCTCTTCCACGAATGTCCGCACTCGGTACAGATGTTCGTGCCGTCCGCTCTCTTGATTGCGTAGTGCTTGAAGCAATGACGGAAAGCGTATGCCTTTTGCGTGGCGGTCAATCTCGATAGTCGCTTGCTCAGATGTGCGACTTCCTGCTGTATGTATGTTCTCGGTTTCATAAGCCTAAATCAAATAATGAGGGTTGTTGTACTTCTTGGGTGGTCGCTTTGGTTGCGGTTCTCGGCTTGTGGCGGTTCTGCAACTTGCGGACTTCCTCGTCTTGGTATTGACGGATTGCGTTTTGCCGTGCTTCCGCCTTTTCCTCTGCGGTGAGTTCCACCACATGGTTCACGGCTATTTGGCATTGGATAGGCTTGCCCACCTCTATCTCGTTCTCGTCATAGTAGTGTACGGCTTGTCCGTATATCTCCCCGTCCGTGAAGCCGTTGCAACCGCTTTTCTGCACATAGTTCAGAATGTAGGTCACGCAATCGTCTATGTTCTTGGCAGGGTTGCGGTAGTTCTTGGCAAATAGCGCATCTTCCGCTGCACGTTGCTCCAAATACATCTGTATCGTTCTCTTGAAATGGTCTGTCGTTTTCATATCGCTGTTGTTTTAGATTGTCTGTTTCAGTATCTCTCTCCAATAAGTCGGCTCCACCTCGCTCAAAAGGAAGTCTGTAAAGTCCTTCCGTGCGTCTTTGTTCAGTTCGTGGTAGAGTTCACGGAACACGGATATGTTGCCGTTGATGTACGTTTCCACCATGTACTCGAAGATGTTGTCCACCCCGTAGTATCTGCACTGCTGCGCTGCTGTCTTGCTGTTTCTCTTTGCCATGTCGGTAAGGATTAAAGGGTGAATAACCAAAGGATGAAGCCGAAGAAGACGATTGTGGAAAGAATAGCCACGATTATGCCTATCGCCACTCGGAACACTCCGTTTACTATCTCTCTGACAATACCCCAAAGGATGTCTAACACCCCAAAGACGGTGCGCACGATGAGGGAGCATATCGCAAACCCTATGTATTGCGCCATTTGTCTGAAGTCCATTGTTGCTGTCATAATGTTTCTTTTTGAAGTTCCACAATTCGGTCTATCCTGCCGTATAGGTATCTGCGAAGCCCTGTCTTGTCCGTTGCCTTGTATTCCGTCCATTGTCCGTATTGGCTTACGAGGTAGGTGCGGAGAACATCGGAGAAGTCAAACCTCCAGCCTTGCAGGGGGACTGCGTTCTTGAAGTAGGTGTTGCTGTTCACCTTTTCTGTGAGCCAATCCTTTTCCTCTCGGTTCATCTGTCCTCCGTTGTTCAGTTTCTCACGGAGATTGTAAACCTTACTGCCTTTCAGTGCTTCCAATGTCGGCACTTCCCAAGCCACGAATTTTGTTGCCATTGCTGTTCTCATATCCGTTTTGTTTTTGATTTTTTATTTTTAATGCGGATTCAAGAGCTGAGGGAGTTGAGTTTCAAACTATCTTATCTGCCTCTCGTTTATCCGACATTTTTTTTATGCGTCTTTCTGTCGCATCGGTCGTTTTCGTTTCGGGTGCTTAAAAAGGTAGGGATTAGGGAATGCAAGGTTTTTCGAGAAAAATACTACCCGCAGGGCTGGAGATTTTTCCCGAAAACAGGAGGCTTGACCTTGCTTTCCCGTCAAATCCCGGAGTTACCTTTGCGCCCAGAACGGAAATGACTGCCTGATGCGGCCCACTGAAAGGCGCGAAAATGGAGGTAAACGGAAGTAGAGGCAGATTAGACAGAAAACTTCAAAAGAGAAATCCGTGAAAAAAGGAAGTCCCCAACAAAAAAAGGACATAGCCGGTAGCGTGAAACCGGGCAAACCACCTGCAAGGAAGTATGGTTTTATCTGTCTGGCCGGACGTGTCGGGGCGGGCAGATAAAATCATTCTTCCCGGTTTGCCTGCTGTGGGTGACGGCTTGTTACATTTATGGACAAACGGTCATACACGGCTTTCCGCTTCCGGCTCAAAGGAACAGCGAAAAAGAAAAATCATCTGAAAAACCGTAAAAGCACCTCTTTGGCATAAGCACAAAAGAAATGGGCTTTGCCTCATCAGTCTAAACTGTTGCTTAGGCGTGAGGCAAAGCCCTTTTCTCAGCTTATGCGATAGTCGGCACACGTTCGTTCAAAATTCTTTTGGGCGATGGTGTACTGACGAATAAAGCCGCTTTTACGGAAAAAAACGATGAATGAATTTTTGTGTATCTCAGACACTGGCATAATGTCACAACATGCTGACATAACGTCATGATATTCTTAGTCGTAAAGAAATAGCACTATAAAATTGATTGGAACTGATTTTGGCATGAATATTGTATAATTAATTCTGTGTTAATTTAAGAAAAAATGAATAAGTACGAAAAAGAAGCAAGAGTTTATCCAGCCATCGTGGGTATGATAATCCCCATTATCTTGACTACATTGTATGTCACATCGTTTATTCCAGATACCTTGGACGTATGGAAATCAATAATTGCCAAAATTGGATTGTTTATTCCGGTAGCTCTAATTTATGGTGCATTAGCCTATTGGGTTCGTCAACTGTTTATTGATGCCTCAAAACAATTGTTTCAATTCCGTCTATTTAAGGAAGATGAAACAGAAATGCCTACAACAAAACTTCTTCTTTGGAGTAGCGCTGAGCGAAAATCTGAAGCGGATATAAAACAGATTGCGGCAAAGGTGGAGGCTGATTTTGGCATTCGGCTGTTGTCAAAAGATGAAGAAATTGCTAATCCATCCGAGGCTAAACGTGCTATTGTTGATGCAGTTGGAAAGATAAGGGAGGTAACTCGCAAAAACGAAAATCTTCAACAATATAATCGAAAGTATGGTTTCTGTCGTAACTATCTTGGAGCATGTGTGTATGCTATAGGTGCAATCATTTTTGCTCTTGTTGTAAATTTCATTCTAGAGATGCCATATACAAAAGTATTGATGATGGCTTTAGTTGCTCAGGTATTGTTTGGTATTATCAATTATGTATCTTACAAGTCCAAAGCCTACGATTACGCAAGAGCAATGTACAATGCATATATAACAGGAGCAGAGTATGAAAGAGAATAAAATGAAATATGAATATGAAGCCCTAAAAGTGGGAGATGCTGATGCAATACTTATCAGGCACTATATAGGTAATGAACAGTTCATCATATTGATTGATGCTGGCAATGCAGGTGATACTTCTATTATAAAAAAGCATCTTAATGATTATTATGGAAGTTATTACATAGACTTAGCTATATGTACGCATCCAGATAGTGACCATAAAGATGGCTTTTTCGATTTACTTCAAGATGATGAAATTACTATAAAAACATTCTGGCTAACCGATCCTGCCCAATATCTTGATGTCAATGACATACAACGTTACAAAAACAAAGAGAATGCAACAAAAGCAGTCCGTAAGATTTGGCAAAAATCTACAAACCCCAATCTCAACCTTATTGATTTGGCATTGGATAAATGCACAGAGGTAATAAGCGTAACCGATGGTGTCCAACACCCAATCCTTCCAATAAGCATTGTTGGTCCTTCGGATAAATATTATGGCGAGGTAGTAAAGGCAATGGTCGCAGACTATGGTATTAAGACATATGAAGATAGTTCAAAAGAAGCATACGATGATACGTTCAAGATTGACGAGAAGGATATAAAGAGTGTAATCGACAATGATGAAGATTCATCCCCTTACAATGCTTCTAGCCTAATTATCTTGTACGAACCAGAGGATGGCAAAAGACTACTTTTTGCAGGAGATGCAAATACTACCTCTCTTCAGATGATGCTGAACAAATACAAATGGTTGAGAAATGTGGATTTTCTTAAAGTTCCACACCATGGAAGCCGTAGAAATTTGAATACATCAATTATAGAGGCTCTTTCTCCCCAAAAGTGCTATATATCTGCTGCTGGCAATAAGAAACATCCAAGTGGACGTTTAGTGTATTGGCTTGCAAAATATGGAAACGTTTACTCTACCCATACTTGTAATTCCTATATACATTGTCAGTCGGCAGCTATGCCAAATAGAAATGGTACTGTAAAATTATATCCATTAAAGAAAAAAGAATAGAAAAAAATGGATACTTCCATCTGGCTGAACAAGTTCTGTTAGATGGAAAATATTCATTTTTCAAGTTTGCCAGCTGTGTGTGGTCGCTTGTTTCATTCATGGGATAGGTAGCCACACAGCTTCCTTTTTTCGCTTTCGGATTAAACTACTCGCTTTTACGGAAAAACTATGAATGAGGGAATAAAAAACAGGGAAATCATATCCAAATCTCGGATAAAATAGCTACTTTTGCATACGAAGAGTTCTTTGAAGGTTACGCAACGCGCAGAGGAATAATGCAGTAGATAAATTAAGACATAAGACTTACAAGAATAAGAAATATGTAAAGCGTGTAGATGAAGCTGTTAATTGTTTGTTGGATGTAACTAGATTCGATGATATACTGTTCGATTATAACTGCATCTATGGTTTTTATCGTAACCTGATTGCGACAATATTTATGGATGGTATTGTCTTGTTTGCTCTTGCTGCTATCAACAACTGGGGCTTGTCACTACCACTTGGACGTTTCTTCTTGTGGGGAGGAATTACCTGTGTTATAGTCTCGTTTATTACCACATGGTTTGCATATACAAATGGTAGAAGATATGCAAAGAGATTATATAACGTCTTCTTGAATTTAGATGATGATAAGAATAACTACTAAAAAATAAGCTATGGAACATATTATTAAATATTATCCCGTGGGCAATGCAGATTGCACGCTGATTAAGTTAGATAACGGCAAGACCATTATAGTGGATTGCCAAATACTTGAAGACCTGACTGATGGTCATGGTAAACAAGTAATGTTTGATGTAAAGGCTGACTTGCTGCAAGAGTTGCATAAAGATGTCGCAGGTCGTCCGTATGTTGACCTATTCATCAGCACTCACCCTCACGATGATCATTGCAAAGGATTTGTAGAAAACTTCTATCATGGAGATGTGGCTGATTATGACAAGGATAAAAACAAAGACGAGATTATTATAGAAGAGCTGTGGATTACTCCTCGTGGCTTAAACAATAATTTGTCTGCACCTGCTGAAGATATACGCAAAGAAGCGAAACGTCGTAGAAAGCTATACGATGATGATGCGAACTTCAATGGTTCTAAAGGTAACTATTTGAGGATTATCGGATACGATAAAGACAAAGAGTTCGACAGCAGATATTGTTACGTTCCTGGCAAACTCGTTACAACTGTTCATGGTGCAAGTCTGTCTTGGTTAGACATTTTCATCCATGCTCCGTTTAAAGAAGATGTTGAGACAAGTAAGAAGTATGACGACAAGAATGCAACATCAGTCGTTGTGCAGTTTGGTTTTAAAATAGATGGATATACTGGTTACAAGAGCCGTGTGCTTATGGGAGGTGATGCTGAATACGAAATTTGGCAACACATTCTTGACAATAACACAGATGAAGAAAAGTTGAAGTGGAATATATTCCTTGCTCCTCACCATTGCTCTTGGTCGTTTTTCAATGAATCAGACAATAAGAAAGAAATAAAACCGTCTGCAGAGGCTATATTGAAAAAGCAGATTGGTAATTCTGCACATATTATAGCTTCTTCAAATGAAATAAAGAACAATGATAACAATCCTCCTTGCTACGAAGCTAAACAGCAGTATATAAAGAAACTGAATTCTGGTTCTTCGCATTTCCTTAATACCGCTACACATAGCAAAGTAGGGAATATACCACAGCCCATTGTCTTTAAGATTAACGAAAACGGAAAGACACTTAGAGAGATTTCTACAGTGGCGGGAGCATCATCTATTTCTAATCCTGCACCACGAGCTGGCAGATGAAAGATTATAACCATAAAATAACAAATGGCTCTCCAATTAGAGGTGAATACCTAAAACTTTCGAGAGCCAAGGCAATCTATAAGGCCGCCATGGTACATCCTTACACAAAGGATGTACTGTGTTATGTCAATGGCAAGGGGGATGCCATTGTCAAAATGCGCATGACGCATCTTGAAATTCCAGACGAACCTATTTATGAAATATGGGACGAAGAGGAAATAGCAATTATTTGCCATTCAAAAGATATCAATATACCAGAAGTATATGCACTAAGAAAAGATTTTCCAACGGAGCTACCTCATTCAAATGCAAAGCCGTTTACACGGCCTGTATCATTATGTGTGTCGGATGTCGCATTTGCAGATATTCGACCACAGTTTAATGCACACGATTTCTTGAATTCCATAAGACGATGGTTTAGCTTGAATAGCATAAACAAATTGCATGAGTCAAACCGTCCACTGGAGGTCTTCTTCGGGTTTCAAGAAGTCTGTTGTATTTTGAATGAACGCTTAGGTGGTAATCCATATATTAAGTACTCCCCAAAGACGAAGTATTCTTCTACCTTGGAATTTGTTGAGAAAAGTAAAGCTACCCACTATTTAATTGGTATTCCTACAGAAAAAATCCATGCAAACAATTTTGTACGAATACCTCAAACGATGGGAGATTTGAAAGACGTCCAGTCAACTGACGAATTCTCTTTGACAGACAGTCTTTTGGCTGTTTTGACAAAAAGTGTAGCAGGGAAGGCTACACTTCCGTTAGTTATATCGATTTATATCACTCAGACAAGCAAAGATGACAAAAAGACTTCACAGGAATTGTTCCTCATCAAAACAAACTGTCTTCCTAAGGATATAGTACATAAAAAGAAGGTTCTTACTAAGGATGCGTTTGAAAAATGGTTTTATGAATTGTCTGTAGAAGTTGTACTATTAGAATTTATGACTTCACGTAGTGGAAACGCCATCAATAATGGAATCAAAGAATGGTTCAAGAAAGTGGGAGTTATCGGAACTGGCACACTTGGCTCTGCTGTAATCGATCATTTTGTGAGACAAGGATGCTCTGAAGAAATCTGTCTAGTTGATTGTGATATATTGTTGCCACATAATCTTAGCCGTCATACACTTACCACAGACAAAGTGATGACCTCAAAGGTTCGTGCCATCAATGATAGCTATCATGGCATCTTGTTTCAGAAAATAAATGCCATAGAAGGAAACTTTCTGACGTTAAGCCGAAATGATAGAGAGCGTCTATTTAAGGACACTGAGTTGATAATGGATTTTAGCACTTCCATAGCAGTTGAAAGGAAACTTGCAGACGAAGAACATACATTCCGTAGATGTACCTCATTCTTGAACCCCAAGGGTGATGATGTCGTGTTGCTAATAGAAGATAAGGACAGAAATTCTCGTCTTGACTTGTTGGAGATGGATTATTATCGTAATCTGATAGTGGATGAAAGGTTTGCTCTTCATTTGGAACAATCAGGAACCGTGCGTACGAATACTTTCAGTTGCAGATCAGAATCGATGATACTTAATTATGAAAATGTACGTGTATTGTCGGCCATCATTTCTAAACAAATCAGGAAATATTATACGTTGGGGCAAGCTTGTTTGAGTATTTGGCACTTTGATGCCGAAAAAGGAACAGTGTCAAGTTTGCCGATGACAATCACAAATTGGCACCACGAAGTATTGGGAGATATTCAAGTTTATATCTCCGATGCTGTAGAAAAAGAAATTCAAACAATGACATTCACATCACCAAATAAGGAAACTGGCGGTTGTTTGTTTGGTAGCTATGACCGCGATCATAATAGCATTTATGTATATTATATGGTTCCAGCTCCAGAGGACAGTATTCATAGCCCTGTATCTTTTGTTCGTGGATTTAAAGGATTGACTGCGGAATATGAGAGAATAACGAAATTGACATATCATCAAGTGCGATATTTGGGTGAGTGGCATTCGCATCCCAATATGCCTAACACTCCAAGTGAAACAGACAAAAAGCAGTTTAAAGAATTGTGGGAAGAACAGCAATCTCAGGATCTACCTTTTGTTCAGATGATATATGGTAATAATGGATTGTTTGTTGCTGCGGTAATGTAAGTTTCGAGTCAAAGGTTATATAAAAAAGGATAGTCTAATTCATCTGAGGACTGTCCTTTTTCATTTATTTAGGGATATTCAGTAAATATCCAAACAATTGTTCTACAGAATGATATAAAATTTGTAACTTTACAAAGAACCCCCGACAGACCTTCACAGGCTTGGTTCGGGGGTAATTCTTTAAAAAAACGTTGTGAAGTTACAAAAAATATCCCAAATAGAACCTACTCTGCCGTTGACAGAGTTTGATTTTCTAAAAAAATGTCCTTTCCTGAAATAGGTTGACTCGGTTTGCAAACCGAGTCAACCTATTTCAGGAAAGGACAAATACTTCAAAAAAACAATGAGTTATATATCGAAATTTGGTCATATTGTTATTTTTCACTATTTTTGCATTGTTCCAATTTAGCCTATCAAAGCTAAGCAGAACAGCGAACTCTTCACGTTGGATTAGACGTTGGACTTTGAAAACTTGATTAAATAAGATATTGGTACAAAAGGGATTACGACTTGAGTTCGAGTCCCGTACGCACCGCAAAGGAGAATGAGTAAAATCATTCTCCTTTTTTATTGATAATAAATGCTTATCTAATTCACAGTTCTATCTAATAGAGAAAAAGAAATTCTCAACGACCTACCTGCCGTTGCTGTTCTGCATTATATCGGTCTCCTATAACAGGAATAGCTACAACGGCATCCTCCAATTCTTTCCACTCCTCGGGCGAAAGAGCAAAAGACAACGTATATAGGTTTTCCTCGAGATGTGACAGTTTCGTCGTTCCGGGAATTGGCACGATCCAAGGTGCTTTCTGCAACAGCCAGCCGAGTGCTACTTGCGCCGAGGTCATGCCTCGCGTGCGGCCAAAAGCTTGTAGAACATTCACGATACGGGTATTCATCCGCATCGCTTCCGGCTGAAAACGTGGCAAGGTCTGGCGGTTATCATTGTTCGGATCAAAAACCGTGTATTCATTGATACAACCACCCAGAAAACCGCGATTTAACGGACTGTATGGAACAAACCCGATACCCAATTCCCGACAGGTGTCGAGCACTCCGTTTTCTTCCACCAAACGATGCATCAAATGATATTCACTTTGAATCGCTGTGAGCGGACATACAGCATGAGCCTTGCGAATACTCTCGGCACTCACTTCACACATTCCCCAACGCTGCACCTTCCCTTCTTTCATCAGGTCGGCGATAGTCGATGCTACCTCTTCCACCGGAGTATCCGGATCAGCACGGTGCTGGTAAAACATGGGAAGTGAATCAAGTCGGAGGCGACGGAGTGACTCTTCACAATAACGACGGATGGTTTCCGGGCGGCTGTTCTGACGCCCCGTGGCTTTTCCGTTAATTACCTCATGTCCGAATTTAGTCGTTACGTTAATCCGGCCTTTAAATTCGGATAATGCTTCCCCGGCTAGTTCTTCATTCGTTAGCGGTCCATAGATAATGGCGGTGTCGAAGAGCGTAATGCCACGATCTACCGCTTCATGCAACAAGCGGATGCACTGTTTCTTATCCGGATGTTGACTGCGGTTGTAAGTCATCCCCATCACACCGAAACCAAGTGCCGATACTTCGAAAGCCGCCTTACCTGTACCCAATACTCGATGCTCTCTGATACGTGCAATCCCATTATCAGTACGGGATGTTTCGGGTTGCTTCGTTTCAGATGCAAAAACCTTATCTAATCCAGTCGGCACAGCCAATGCTGCTCCCGCCAGTGCCGTCGCCTTGAGAAATCCGCGACGGCTAATATTCATTTTATTGTTCTCTTCCATAAATCTACGTTTTTATATTACTCCTTTCGCCCACTCTCCGGCTTGCTTAACGCTTCCGTTCAACAACTGCCCTTCTCCCCATGTAATTTTTGGATAAAGTTTCTTGAGTTGTTTTACACTATTAGTTATCGAGCTTCCTCCGGAAGTAGCGAATGGAATAACGGTTTTACCGGAGAAATCATATTTCTCAAGGAATGTGTTGACCGGACGCGGACATAAATTCCACCATATCGGGTAACCAAGGAATACCACGTCGTAATCTTTCAGTTCAAGCGCTTCTCCCCCCAATTCCGGACGTGAATTTTCAGTCGTCATTTCAATTGAACTACGGCTACTCTTGTTGTTCCAGTCGAGATCTGCCGAGGTATAGGCCGTAGCGGGAGTTATCCGGTAAAGTTTTCCGCCAACCGTTTTTGCAATGGCATCGGCAGCTTTTTCTGTAGTTCCAGTACAAGAGAAATAGGCAACCAGGATTTTCTTATCGGACTGTACATTAGTATCCGCTATCTGATTCTGCGCTTTTGATGAGCAGCTAAAGCAAAGGAGACTCATAAATATGAATATAATCTGTTTCATTTTATTTTGATTTTAAATATTTCTTATCACTAATTAATTTAGACATTATCACGATGGAGCAATCCCACAGGCGTTTTCATTCTTCTATTACTTTGATAAAATGTGCAGGAACACCACCTACAACCGTATTCGCTTCCACATCTTTTGTCACTACAGCTCCGGCACCTACAACAGCATTATCACCGATAGTCACTCCCTGAAGAATCGTCGCGTTAGAACCTATCCATACATTCTTACCGAGCACGATAGGTGCAGGATAAGTCGTTTTACGGTCTTGCGGAGCCAACCCGTGATTAAGTGTAGCAAAAACGACATTATGCCCGATTTGACAACCGTCGCCAATAGTCACACCACCATGATCCTGAAAATGACAGCAGGCATTAATAAACACACCCTCACCAATGGTAATATTCTTACCAAAATCCGTATAAAACGGTGGAAAGACCCGGAGCGACGATGGCACCTGATAACCGAACAACCCGGAAAGTAATCGGCGCACTTCGTCCGGTGTATGATATGCCGTATTCAGTTGGAAGGTGATACGTCTTGCCTCATTGCTCATATCGTCCATCAAACGATGTATTTCTTCTGTATTAAGCGCCTTGCGCATCTTTACATATTCCTTAAATTCCTCGGTAGTCATATTATTTCCTTTCAAAAGATAAAACAGGATTAACAAAAATCATCGTTTAGTCTGTTCGAGTTTGTTATACTCGTCATCTGTAACCGGTTCAAGCCACTCATTGGAAGTGTTTTCACCGGAAACTTCGAAAGCCAGATGAGCAAACCAACTGTCGGCAGCAGCTCCGTGCCAGTGTTTCACATTGGCAGGAATATGGATAACCGTACCAGGCAGAATCTCTACCGCCGGTTTACCTTCTTCCTGATACCAGCCTCGACCGGCTACACCGATAAGCATCTGTCCGCCACCTTTCGTTGCACGGTGAATATGCCAGTTATTGCGGCAACGCGGTTCAAAAGTAACGTTAGAAATATTCACCTGCTCGCGCGAAACCGGAGCAAGATAACTGTTACCAATAAAATACTGTGCATAGGCTGTATTGGGTTCGCCAATAGGGAAAATCATCTCACGCTGGAAAGCTGTTTTAGCATCCTCACCAACAATATCTTCAGACCATACTCCTTTTGCCAAATTGAACGCCGCCCACGCCTTCGGCCAACCTGCATAAAAACCTATATGAGTGATAATCTCTGCGATCTCCGTGCGGGTAATGCCGTTCTTCTTCGCCGACTGAAGATGATAAACGAGCGAATTGTCCGTGATTCCCATACTGATAAGGGAGGTAATGGTTACTAAACTACGGTCACGCAAACCGAGTTTGTCAGTGCGGCTCCAAACTTCTCCAAAGAGAACATCGTCATTGAGTTCCGCAAACTTGGGGGCAAACGTTCCTAACTGGTCACGTCCTGCCGTCTGTACTATCTTTTCTTGTGCCATAACATTGAGTGTTAAAATACTAAATACTGAAAATAAAAGGAGTTTATTCATAATCATTTCGTTTATTGAATGAAGTTATTAATGCAATTTGCGGGGTTAAGCGGCGTTTGGTCAGAGAGTACGAGAGTCTTAACCATGTGCAGCGTTCCTTGCTTGTACTTTTGAAAATGCTCCGATGCAATATGAGATTTATAAGCCTCCTGACTCGCATAAGTTTCAAGAATAGTTATCCTGCCGGGATTCTCTTTTTCGCTGACGGCATACATAGTCAGCACTCCCGGTTCAGTACGCAAGGAGACTTCACCCACTTCGGTCGCATATTTCATATATTCTTCAAGATACTCCGGATAAACCTCGATTTTCGATAGCCGTACAATACCGTCAGCCGCCATAGGTAATTTGGCGCACATACCAGGCTGTTGTTTTGTATCCTTTTTCCCTGTCATACTGCATGATAACATAACGAATAAAGACAAAACACTTAGAATTATTTTTCTCATCATCTTCTATCTTTTCATTGTTAAACTTCTGATTGCAAATTTACTGCGATAAAATGAGTGAGCTTGTATATGATTTACTGATATTTGTACCCAAATCCTCGATTCTGTAATAAAGCCATCTATATTTCAAAGAAAATGAATTATATTTGCGATAAAGAAAATTAAAGAAAGGATTATGGAAGAGGTTATTAAACTTGATGAGGTAGATAAATACAACAAACTTTTCGGACTCGAAACACGACACCCGTTGGTAAGTGTTGTCGATCTGTCAAAAGCAACGCAATGGCCGGAACATTTCAAGATCAACTACGGCGTGTATGCTCTTTTTCTGAAAGATACTTATTGCGGAAATATCATGTATGGCCGTCAGAACTATGACTATCAGGACGGCACGATTGTCAGTTTTGCTCCGGGACAGGTGGCAGAAACCAAGATGGTTAAAGATGTCCAACCAAACGCTCATGGCATCCTGTTTCACCCTGATCTGATTCGTGGCACAGCACTCGGTCAGGAGATCAAGAACTATTCTTTCTTTTCCTACGAAACCCGTGAGGCATTACACCTTTCAGAGGAGGAACGAGAGACCGTGATGGATTGCCTGCATAAGATTGAGATAGAACTGAAACACAACATAGACAAGCACAGCCGCCGATTAATTTGTGCCAATATCGGACTACTGCTCGATTATTGCATGCGTTTCTACGAACGACAGTTCACAACACGCGAAGAAGTGAACAAAGATATCATCGTCCGTTTCGAGCGGTTGCTGGATGAGTATTTCGACAACGAGACTCCGCTACGAGAGGGATTACCTACCGTTAAATACTTTGCCGACAAAGTATTTCTATCAACAAACTATTTCGGAGATATGATTAGCAAACAGACGGGACAGACCGCCTCGGAATATATCCAGAATAAACTGATCGAACGCGCTAAAGAAGCTTTGCTGGCAACAGACAAGACTACAAGTGAAATTGCTTACGGATTGGGATTCCAATATCCGCAGCATCTAAGCCGGATGTTCAAGCGGATTACAGGTTGTACCCCCAATGAATTCCGCTCACAGAATTAGTCTTTATATGAAAAAGGTAAGAATAAATATGCTATGATTTAGAACGTAATCATAAATGACGACCCTAAAGTAAGCATATTCATATACTCACCACTGTTTCTGCTATGTGACGGAAGTAAGTTATAATCGAGAAAAAAACGGATTCCATAATATTCCTTTGCTTTGAACGTCAAGGAAATCCCACTTCCCATGCAGAAACCACTTCTTGCAGAAACCGACCGGTCAGTTAATTCCAATTGTGGATAATGCACGTATCCACCCAGAAGTTTACTGCCTATCAGCCATCGTGAAGACAACGGATATGAAAAATAGCTTCCTCCGCAAAGCGATATCGCATCAAATGTGTTATTCTCTGCCTGTTCTTCATTGACAATAATCAAAGTATTGGAAACTGTGAATCGTCCTCCAACGCCTACATACGGATTAAAGAAATAGGCCCCCTCCACACCGGCCGAACTGCCTGATGAAGTACGGAACTCCATTTCTTCGTCGATATCATAACCGCTCAACGGAATATTCAGCCCGAGATACAAACTGACAAATGAAGGCTTATCCATCCTGTCGAACATATTTTCATTCGCAAACCTATTGATCCCTTTTTCCCTGAATATCAGATCCGCAAAGTAATACCCCACTTCCGTTGACAATATTCCGATTCCTGCACCCGTCAATACATCACTTAACCAATGCTTGTTGTTTGCCATCCGCATAAGACCGGTTGCAGTAGCCACACTATATGCTCCGACACCTACCCACGGACTTTTATGTCCGTATTCCTTAGTAAACATGGTAGCAGTCATAAATGCCGTAGCCGTATGTCCGGATGGAAAAGAGTGTTTGTTTGAGCCATCCGGACGCTCGACGTTCGTCGTTTGCTTCAAAGTATTTACCACACCACCCATCAGCAGTGCAGAAAAAGCATCGGAAACGAGCATTCTACCCCATGAACTACGACTTTGCACTCCGGCTACTTTCATACCAAGCATCACCGCAGCAGGGGCATATTGCATATAATCATCCAAATGACGATTGAAACGGGGCAGATATTCGTTACGTAAACCTCGAAAATGATCGTCCTCACTTTTTACGATCAAGCCACCGACAATTAACGGAACGCCGATATACGTCATCTGATAGAAACGGGAAGATGAGAATTTATCAAGCCTTCTACTAAAATTGGTTGTTGTAGAGATACGCAAACTATCCCCTCTTTCTGCCATTACATTATCTGCCGAATTTTGAGCCGATAAGAAAGAAAAGCTACAAATGCCAACAATGCATATTACAATCTTTTTCATGCTATCATAAATCTTCTTGAATTAGGATAGCAAAGATAACAGGCAACTTTGTGGAAAGTTTGAAGATTTACAAAAATATGACTGTAAATTCATGTTTTCCATCGGAATAGGTATATGAAATTTTCCAGCCATGATAATCACATACGGCTTTTACGATAGCAAGACCGAGCCCGTTACCTTTCACCTTCTCCGACGGGCGGTAGAAACGATTGAATATCAATTCCTTATCCAATGCTTCCTCATCGGATGTATTCGACACCATTAACTGTTTGTCTGACAAGGCTACAGTGATTTCCCCATCAGATTTATTGTGTCGCACGGCATTTACGATAAGATTATTTATCATACTTTCCAATAATGGACGATTGGCTTTTATAGACAAAGAATTTACCAAAAAATCCTTTTTTAAGACCAGTCCTTCGGAGAGACTTTCGAGATAAGGCAGAAGTTCTTTTATCACCGCTACAACGTTGATAGATTCTGTCCGACTGAACTGGTTATTTTCCATTTTTGCCAACAATAACAAGTTACGATTCAGGCGCGACAGACGACTGTTCATCTGGTATAAATCCTGTATAATGGAGGCCTGCCGTTCGGTAATCTCCGGTTGTTGGAGCAACAAGTCAAGCTTGCTCTGGAATACCGCCAATGGAGTTTGCAACTCATGCGAGGCATTTTCGGTAAACTCCTTTTGCAGTTGGTAGCTGTGGAGACTGTCCGTCATCAGCCTCTCCAACGCCACATTCAGTCTCGTAAACTCTTTAATATCGCTTTCCGCCAATTGCGGGCACACCCCATTTTCCAGTTTAAAACACTCTATCGCTTCCAATGCCTTGTCAAACGGCTGCCACAACCGTTTGGAGATGAAGCGCATCATCAGTACGATAGCCGCCCCCAACACAGTGACGATAAGTGCAAACTGTATCATGATACCGTGCAGAATATCTTCTTCCAGATCAAGGGCAGGAACCGGTTTCCCTTGCTGTACGGCTTCGATAATATCTATCATGTCCTCGGCATAGAAACTTTTAGTCAGCCAATAAAACAAGGGGGTTGCCAACAGGAGAAGCAAGACCACACAGATGATAAACTGTGTGAGCGATTTATACATCAGACTCTTCTTTTTCATAACTCTGTCCATTTGTATCCTGTTCCATACACATTCTTAATGCAATCCTTACACCCCGCAGCAGCAAGTTTCGCTTTCAGGTTCTTTATATGTGTATAAACAAAATCGTGATTATCCATCATATCCGCCATCTCCCCACTAAGATGTTCGGCCATTGCGCTCTTTGATATGACACGATCTTTATTGCCAATAAAAAACAGCAACAGATCATATTCCGATTTAGTAAGCTCCACCGGCGTGTCGTTCACCATAGCCGACTTATTCAATAAATCAATCCGGATTCCGTTACTCTCCAATATATTATTTGCCGAGAACTCTTTTCGACGAATGATAGCATAAATACGCATACTCAATTCAGGCAAATGGAAAGGCTTGGCAAGATAATCATCCGCACCTATTTCCAACCCTTTCACCTTGTCATCGAGCGAGTCTTTTGCCGATACGATTATCACGCCTACCGGATTACGCTGTTTACGAATATCACGCAAAATGTCGAGGCCATTTCCACCCGGCAACATCAGATCGAGTAAAACACAATCATACTCATACATGTTTACCTTCATTTTGGCATCTTCATACGTGAACGCTTGCTCGCACAAATACTTCTCACTGTTGAGATATGCAACGATGCTATCCGAAAGGCTCCGTTCATCTTCTATAATCAATATCTTCATAGCTTCTGAATTTCATTAACAATATCACTCTTTGTTATTACAAATTTAATTATTTATTATCGGTTCGTTCTCTCTTTTTATAAATTAACAATATCATACTCGGCAATACCAGCAGAAGCAAGGGCAGCCCGACAGTAAATCCGCCTATAACAGCCACAGCCAACGGTTGCTGCATTTGTGCACCAAGTCCAATACCGAGAGCCAGAGGCATGAGGGCTAGTACGGCACCGATAGCCGTCATCAGTTTGGGACGAATACGCAGAGCTATGGCATAATCCACGGCTTCAAAAACATCTCCTCCCGAATGGCGGTTCATCTTGTATTGCCAAACGGTGAAGATAGCATTCTCCGCAATAATACCCACCACCATGATAATGCCGGTATAACTGCTTACGTTAAGCGGTACACCCGTCAGCCACAAAGCCAGTAAGCAACCACAGATACCCAGTACGGAGATAAACAATACGACGAGCGATATGCGCCATTCACGGAAAAGAAACATCAGAACAGCAAATACCAACAATACGGCAAGCGATAAAATCATCATCAGTTCGTGGAATGACTGTTGTTGTTCGGAGTAAGCTCCGCCGTATGAGATGCTGTAACCTGATGGCAAGTGAAGTTGCGTATCGAGAACTGCTTGCAAGTCAGTTACCGTACTACCCAAATCCCTATTCTCAAGCCGGGCGGTAAGAGTGATGTTGCTTTTCAAGTCTTCACGCCGTTGTTCTATTTCACCCGGAATGACACGCACATCGCAAAAGAATTTAAGCGGACGGGTGCTGCCATCGGGCAGGAATATGGGCTGTCCCTCCAGTCTTTCGAAAGAATTGTCTTTAAAATCCGTGAAACGAAGCAAGATACGACGCATCTGTTCGCCATCCTGTACGGAACCTATTTGCAGTCCGCCTGTCATGGCGGCCTGTGCAGGATTCGGTTCTATCATGTTCACAGGCTGGCAAAGAGGAATACCACCCGTATGTGCCGTAAGCTGTTCCTGAAAATCAGTCAGTGAAATACCGAATTGCGAGAGAAGCTCCTGATTGGGGGTAAAGACCAATGAAGCTCCGGCAGGCACAAGGCCATTGTCTATATCGACAATACCGGGAACGGATTGCATAACCTTCTCCGCATCGCCTGCCAACCGTTGTAAAGTTGTATAATTATCACCAAAAATCTTCACTTCGATAGGTTTGGGGGTACTCATCAAGTCACCCAGCAAATCGGAAATACGTTGACCGAAATCGATGGTCATCAATGGAACAGCAGCAGATAGTTGTCGACGCAGATCACTGATTACTTCGGGAGTACTTGCTTTACGGTCTGTTTTCAGTTGAATCAGGTAGTCACCGAAATTACTGGGGCGTGTTTTAAACGACATACCGAGGGCCGTACGTCGCGAGTAGGTCTGTACATCGGGATGAGCCATAATAATACGCTCCATCTGCCGACACAAGCGGTCAGTCTCTTCTATGTCCGTTCCGGCAGGTGAATGGTAATCGAGTACAATCGTTCCTTCATCCAGATCAGGCAGAAAACCTGAAGAAAGCCGGGAAGAAGCATACCAGCCTCCCATTCCTAAAAACAGGACAAATCCGGCGGCAATCAACGGTTTGCGGTAAACGACAGTCAGGAAATGAACTTTCCTGATGGAGTTTTCTTCGAGCATCTTTGCATCCAGATCCTTCGGACGCAACTGCTTCTTATACCCTATAACAAGATGCAACACGGGCAACAGTAACCATGTTACGAGGAACGATGCAACGAGCGTAAGTTGCATTGTGTCGGAGAGTTCTTTGAAAAAACTTCCTGCCAGTCCGCTCATCAACCGGAATGGAAAGTGAATAACAATCGTTGAAAGAGAGGAAGCTATCATAGCCGGGAAAAGGTTACGGATGGCATGGCGCACTACCGTGAAACGGTCTGTGCCGGGCCGCTCTTCATGTTCCCGATAAATCTGTTCAATAACAACAATGGCGTCATCGATAATCAGCCCCACCGAAGCTGCCATTGCACCGAGTGACATAATATTAATAGTAATGCCCGCCAGATAGCAGAGCAGGATACTGAAAGCAACCGTGACGGGAATAGTCAGCATAACTACCAGGCTCGACCGCCACGAGCGAAGGAACAGCACCATGACGATAATGGCAAGAAACAACCCCTCATAGATAGTTTTCAATACACTATGAATACTGTCACCCACAAAAGCACTCTGATTATAATAAGGCTTGAGTTCATACCCCTCCGGCAGTTGCTTTCTTATCTCGTTCGCCTTGCTTTCCACGTGTTTTGCAAAATCGATCAGATTCACGCCCGGTTGTTTCACCAAATCAACGAGTACAGCATCTTTTCCATCGGCATTTATCTTCAAGAATTCCTGTTGTTCCTGAATCTCCACTTGGGCAATATCCGACAGTCGGACCGTGCGAATGCCGTCATTACGTATAATTACATTCCGCAGTTCTTCCATATCGTTGATACGCGTATCAGTCAAAGTCAGATACAAACGGTTATAGTCAGCCACATTACCGTTACCCAACACAAAGTTCGTTTGCGCAAAAGCCGTCTTTATCTGTGCCGGAGTGATACCAAGAGCTGTCATCTTCGAGGCATCGGGTTTTACAACAAACTCCTTCGCCTTACCACCTCGTACCACGACATTACTAATGCCGTCCACTTGCGAGAACATCGGACGAACTACCAAGTTTCCCACATCACGCAGGGCTATCCGGCTGTGTGTCTTACTCTCCAACGTGAAGCCATAGACCGGAAACAAAGACTGGTTCATCGCTTCGGTTGAGATGACCGTGCCGTCGGGTAGAAAATTCTTAATCTCATTGATACGGCTCTCCAATTGGGTTTTCAAAGCATAAATATCCAGTCCCCAGTTAAAATAAACATCTATCACGCAACTACCCCGACTAGTACTGCTTTTAACCACCGTCGTGCCCTGCACTTTCTTCACTGCACTCTCCAACGGCTTGGTGACAGTAATCATCATGCGGTCAACAGGTTGCTGTCCGGCATCGGCTATCACCGTAATACGGGGGAACAATACCTCCGGAAACAGATTGGTCTGCATCTGCGTGTAACACCACGCTCCGGCAAGCAGTAAAAGCAGCCCTATGAACAGAATAGGGCGACTATATAAGTGATGGAGACTTCTTTTCTGTATCGTGTTCATAATGCAACCTCCTATTTCGTGATAATAACCTTCGCCCCTTCTTCCAAACCGTAGCCACCAGTGAGGATAATGCGATCTTGCATCGATAAAGTAGTCGATTTGATCTCAATTTCCGAAGTATTACTGTTGCCAACTTCTACAGGCACTCTGATCGCCGTACTGTCATCGAGCAATTTCATGACCCAGTATTCGGAAAGTGTCTCATCACTCTGCACGGCACTTTTGGGAAGTATCATACTCTTCTCTGATGATAAACCATTTGCTATAAATATGGCCTTGACATTCATTCCTTCGGGCAGGAAATGGGTAGTTGCCCGTGCGATTACCCGTTCCGATTGTGAAGCTGTATTCATCGTTACCAATGGAACATGAACGGTTGCATCCAGGCGTGTTCCGTCAGGCAATTCCAAAGTACATTTACTCCCACTGTGTACATACCGTTGTTGTTCATAGGGAACATTCACCTCAAAGACAAGGCTTTTAGTCTCGGCAACGGAACAAAGTATTGTGCCTTCAGTTACATAACTTCCGGCCTGCTGTTGCACATCAAGAACGATGCCGCTACATTCCGCTTTTATGGGAATAGCCACACGATTACCGTCACCCAAAGCATGTTGTTCCTTACTCTCGATCCGGTAGAGAACCTGCCCAGTGTTCACTCTTGTACCAGGTTGTACGAGAACCTCTGTGATGAATGCCGGAATCGGTGCACTGACGACCGATTTATTTTGATATACCGTTGTTGCGGACAGGAAAATTTCCTTCTCTATTCTGCCGAAAGCCACGTGAGTCAGCGTGACTGCCGTCCGGGGCTTCTTTTCCTGTGCATTTCCGTTTGACGCTTCCCGTTGTCCGCATCCGTTAAGACTCAATATAAGTGATAATAAAACAATAAAATATTTCATGATTGTGATGATTTTAAATTACCAATTCCAATAATTATAGGCAGCTATGACAAGTTGCCGGTTTGTCTTTAGCAACAAACGATCTTTCTCTGTCTGAATCCTGTTCCGTAGTACCGTGATATAGTCCAATACAGATACCTGTCCGACATTCATCTCTTTGCCATAATCGGACAAGACGGTCTCATATTGCATCAGCTGACTTTCCAATATCCTTTCTCTTTTATCGTATTTACTCAATTCCGAGAGGCACTGCCGGATTCTCATACTCCTCTGATATTCAGAATTATCTTTATAAGCCCGGATACTGCTCTGCTGCAACCGTATCTGACGCTCTTTCCAGCGTTTCTGCCGACCGTCGAAGATTGTCCACGAAAATGTCAGACCGGCACTCCACCCGAAATGCCGATACCATCCGGCAAAGTCACCGACTTGGATACCTCCGTTTACGAACAGGTCGAGCCTGGGTTTGTATTGCAGGTTGAAAGAACGCAAGGATACCAATGTATTCAGGCTGTCTAATCGGTATTGCTCGGTGAAAAGACTTTGTTCGTCGTTCCTCTGTAACCGGACAGGTAAATTTATATCCGACAATGCCACATCAGTCGTATCATCGATACCACAAAGTAGATTTAAGTCTATCAGATGGGCATGATAAGACTGGCAGGAAGCGACATGCAATTCTGCATTCGCCTCCTGTTCGATCATAAGCAATTTCAGATCCGATTGTTTGGATAAACCACTTTCAACCATTTTTTGTACGATATTCATCCGACAATCAATCACATCCCCGATTGAATCTGTAAAATCCATCTGTGCCCTGTCGAGCAGGCAAAGCAGGTATTGTTCCGTTACGGAACGCTCCAGCTGATGTTCTTCCATACGGATGCGGTTATTCACTATATCCGTATTAATTTTTTCCTGCTCCTGTGCTACCTTATATGTGCTTTTTCCCAAAAGGGGCTGTGTCCACGTCACTCCGGTATGGAAAGAGCCACTACTTTCTCCTAAATCATAACCATAATAATCTGTAGCCGACCGCGCATTCCATTGGAAGACAGTTCGTCCATCATCCTTTGAAATAATAGGTACAAACAAATAATCACCATTCAGTTCCAGATGGGAATGTGTGTACATGGCTTTCAGCCGTTCAAGTTCCGCTTGCTCTATTTCCGTTTGATTCCGATAATCCGTTATCAACGGGCTATTCTCTTTGGCAGTTTCTATGTAAAAGTGTAGAGACCTGCCATCTTCCTCCTGCCCATACGAATACAGGCTGATGACGCCAACTGAAAATAACAATAATAACCGATTCATAATTTTATTTTATTTTTTCAGCAAAAGTAGAAGGCGATTTTGGAGAAATTTGGTAGAAAAATATATCGTTACCGTATAAAATAGGAAAACAATAGACAGTGAAATATTGGCGAAGAAATAGGTAACTATCTAATCTTTCTTTTAGAATAGTGAGATAATTTTAAATACTAAATTTAGAGTTATTTTTTTACGCATATCAAATTATATGATTCTTCACAGAGTCTTTTTATCTCATCATCCGGCAAAATGATATTTGCATCAGGCAGAAGAGAGATATAAAAAATAGAATTATACCAACTAATTATTATATCTTTGTACCCATGTTATATATACTTGTAATTGGACAAGCGTTTCTACAAACTACCGTAAATAGTTACTTATAACAGTCAATTAAAAAAAATACTATAGTTATGAGTTACATTACAACTTTTACGGGGAAGCATTTCGACCCCACCCACCCTGTTCCTGAAAAAATTGATGTGAAAGACATCGCTCATGCCTTGTCTTTGATCTGTCGTGCAAACGGTCATACCCGTTTCTTTTATTCTGTTGCCCAACATTCTATCGCGTGCTGCAAAGAAGCTAAAACACGAGGGCTTTCCAACCGTATACAGTTGGGATGTTTGTTGCATGACAGCAGCGAAGCTTACATGTCAGATGTGACACGTCCGATAAAAGCCAAACTTACTGAATATCTTAAATTCGAAGATCACCTGCAAAATATGATTTGGAATCATTTTATTAGCGAACCTCTCTCGGATACAGAAAAGAAAGCAATATTTGAAATTGACGACGAGATGCTTTCTTATGAATTCATACACCTTTTGCCTGAAAGTATTTCTGACGATTATAAATTCATTTTATCCAGACCAACATTAGAATTTATAAACCCTACAATCGTTGAGGATGAATTTATAAGTTTATCTGCAGAGATTGGTACCCCCACAAGCTAAATGGCATGCGAACTCTGTTTTTAAAACCGATAAGATACTTTTATCTTCAGACTCTTGACAAAGGACTTTTTATGTTGTATCTTTGAGAGAAGAAAAAGTATAAACAGCATGAAAATAGTAAGAAATAATCATACATAAATCATAAATAACCTGGTATTTTACAATACCACTCCTATACGATATGGGGCAATAGTCGAATGATTATTGCCCCATTTTGTTTATAACTCAGCTTAAAATCTCTCATCTGATTCTAAAACTGTTCTACAATAGTTTATAATAAACTCGAATACCGTTTTACTAAAACTATCAAAAAGTTTATTATAAACAGCATCCGGGTTTATTAAAAACCACGTTTCCTTTTGTCAAAAATAGAGTAAACAAGATTTCTAGGATTCACCATAAAAAGATCTGCTACAACCTTACAAGTAATATAAACATACAATTTTTCATTTACTTCTTTATTTACACAATCGTTTTCCTCCCTCACATTTCATCTCTCTATTTTTCCAATTCGTTAATTAAATCAAAAACTTCAATTACAATTTGCTATATCTACCATATTTTTACATACATTTGCGTCTGACACATGTGTCAAACACAAGGTCTAATTTAAGATATTTGGTATATGAATGCATATAAAGTGGGGTTAGATATAGGCTCTACTACCGCTAAGATGGTAGTATTGGACAAAGATGGAACTACAGTCTTGTTTTCCGGATACAAAAGGCATCAGGCAAAAATACAAGAATGTTTACTCGGATTTCTTTATCAAATAAAGGAACAGTTGGGTGATATTCCTTTATCTTTCCATATTACGGGCTCTGTTGGAATGGGAATTTCAGAGAAATGCTCTCTGCCGTTTGTGCAAGAGGTTGTAGCTGCAACAAACTATGTGCGCCGGGAGCATCCGCACACAGCCACTATGATCGATATTGGAGGAGAAGATGCGAAAGTTGTTTTCTTTCAGGACGGACAGGCTACAGACCTGCGCATGAATGGAAATTGCGCCGGCGGAACCGGGGCTTTCATTGACCAGATGGCTATTCTGCTTGGAGTCTCCATCGACGAATTGAATGAACTGGCACTTCGTTCCAATCAGGTATACTCTATCGCTTCACGCTGCGGAGTATTCTGCAAAACGGACATACAGAATCTGATAGCCAAAAATATATCCAAAGAAAATATAGCAGCTTCCATTTTCCATGCAGTAGCCGTACAGACCACTGTCACACTTGCACGCGGTTGCAATATCGTAGCTCCGGTATTACTCTGCGGTGGCCCATTGACTTTTATTCCGGCCCTTCGGAAAGCATTTGCCAACTATCTGAATCTGTCACAAGATACAGATTTCATATTACCGGAAAAAGGAAATCTGATCCCTGCCTGGGGAGCAGCATTAACAGAGAGCAATGAAGAAAGTATTCATCTCTCCAACCTGATACAGGTAATAGAAAACAAACTAAGTGTTACCTCGCCTTTCCAGAGTGAGCTTTCTCCTATATTCGACAGTGAGGAAGAATATAGGTCATGGAAAAAGGAAAAAGACCAGTATAAAATTCAATATGCCAGTCTGCGTCCCGGATTGCAGGAAGCAACCATCGGCATAGACTCCGGCTCTACTACCACCAAAATCGTAGTACTCGACAACGATTATCGTATCCTTTACTCCTATTATCACGACAACAACGGAAACCCTATAAAAACAGTAGAGAACGGCTTGCAGAAACTACATGAAGAATGCCGGAGACGGGGAACTACCCTGCGCATAAAAGGAGGATGTTCTACCGGTTACGGAGAAGATCTGATAAAAGCGGCTTTCCACATGGATGCGGGAATCATTGAAACCATCGCTCATTATGCTGCTGCCAAACATATCAGCAAAGAAGTTTCTTTTATCCTGGATATTGGAGGGCAGGATATGAAAGCCATCTTTGTGAACGACGGAGTAATCAACAGAATCGAAATCAATGAAGCCTGTTCCTCCGGTTGCGGTTCTTTTATCAGCACATTTGCGCAATCGCTGGATTACAGTGTGGAGGACTTTGCCAAAGCAGCTTGTTTTTCGCAAGCACCATGTGATCTGGGTACGCGTTGCACAGTCTTCATGAACTCCAAAGTAAAACAGGTGCTTCGGGAAGGAGCGTCCGTAGCGGATATAGCTGCCGGATTATCTTATTCCGTTGTTAAAAACTGCCTGTATAAGGTTCTGCAATTAAAAGACACGGAGATACTTGGCGACCATATTGTCGTGCAGGGAGGAACCATGCGTAATGATTCCATCGTACGAAGTCTGGAAAAGCTGACCGGGAAACAAACCTACCGCAGTAACTGTCCTGAATTGATGGGTGCTCTTGGCTGTGCCCTATATGCCAAGCAAATCGAAAATGCCCGGGTGACGGAGCTGAACGAGATGCTCCAATGGGCACAATATACTTCCAAGCAACTTCAATGCCGAGGGTGCGAGAAC
This sequence comes from Bacteroides sp. OM05-10AA, assembly GCF_003439055.1. Classification (NCBI taxonomy): domain Bacteria; kingdom Pseudomonadati; phylum Bacteroidota; class Bacteroidia; order Bacteroidales; family Bacteroidaceae; genus Bacteroides; species Bacteroides sp. OM05-10AA. The sequence continues at coordinate 254,341 of NZ_QSUR01000003.1, read as the reverse complement.
CAGTGTGCCATCATGCGATATACGTTCAACAGTGAAAACCATTACTTCTCCGGCAACCGATGTGAGAAGGTGTTTTCCAATAAAGGAAACCATGCGGACAAAGGCATCAATACGTATGATAAAAAGCTGGAATTATTATTCGACCGGAGCGCAGACATTCCACAACCCCTATTTACCATAGGTATTCCACGTATTCTGAACATGTATGAGGAATACCCTTTCTGGCATACCTTATTTACTGCTTGCGGCATTCAGGTACAGTTGTCGGAACCTTCTACATTCAGCAAATACGAGACTGCTGCCGGCATGGTGATGTCTGATAACATCTGCTTCCCTGCCAAACTTGTGCACAGTCATATCCGTAACCTGACGCAACAAAACGTCAACCGGATATTTATGCCGTTCGTCGTTTTCGAAAAAAAGGATAAGCAACAGCAAAACAGCTATAATTGCCCCATCGTTTCCGGTTATTCGGAAGTCATCAAAAGTGTACAGGAAGAGAATATACCGATAGATGCTCCGACTATCACCTTCAAAGATGAAGCGTTGCTGTATAAACAATGCAATGAATATCTGAAATCTTTGGGTATCAGGGATGAGGTATGCAAAAATGCCTTCTCACGCGCATTACAGGAACAATATGCTTTCGAAGAAAAAATTGCTGCCTATAATCAGGAAGTTCTGAACGAGGGACGGGAAAAACACAAACTGATTATCTTACTCGCCGGACGCCCTTACCATAGCGATCCACTGATACAGCACAAAGTTTCGGACATGATTGCTGCGATGGGAGTTTATGTGATAACTGATGATATTGTCCGTCAGCAGGAGATTTCATTGGAAAAAACTCATTACCTCTCTCAATGGGCATTTACCAACCGTATTCTGAAAGCAACCAAGTGGGCGGCAATGCAAGAGGGTGACATACAATATATGCAGATGACTTCTTTTGGCTGCGGTCCGGATGCTTTTCTTATAGATGAGGTGCGTAACTTGCTGAAACGATACGGCAAGAATCTTACTTTGCTCAAGATAGACGATGTTAATAATATCGGCTCCATCAAATTACGAGTCCGCTCGTTGGTGGAAAGCTTGACTTTCAGTTTGAAACATTCTCAAGCGAAAGATCCCGAGCCATTTGTTTCAACTGCTCCTTTCACCAAGAAAGACAAAAAGAAGAAAATCCTCGCTCCATTCTTTACGCCTTTCATTTCACCACTCATTCCATCCATCATGAAAGTGGCCGGATATGAAATGGAGACTTTACCGTTGAGCGACACCGCATCTTGCGACTGGGGATTGAAATACTCCAATAATGAGGTATGTTATCCGGCAACATTGATTGTCGGCGACATAGTAAAAGCCTTTAAAAGCGGACGTTATGATCCTGCCAATACGTGCGTTGCCATCACACAAACCGGTGGGCAATGTCGTGCCAGCAACTATATTTCACTGATAAAAAAGGCATTGATTGAGAATGGGTACACCAATACACCGGTGGTATCACTTGCTTTCGGCAGTGGTATCGAAAATGAACAATCCGGTTTTAAGGTAAACTGGCTCAAGGTTTTGCCAATCATACTTGCGTCTGTGTTATACAGTGATTGTATCGCTAAATTCTATTATGCAGCCGTCGTTCGTGAGAAAGAACGGGGACAGGCCGCCCGTCTGCGCGATCTTTATCTGGATACAGCACAGCCCATCATCCAGAAAAATAAACCGGAGGACTTGTTGAGTTACTTATATCTCGCTGCCAGAGACTTCAACAAAATCTGTGAACAGAGATCCTGTCACAAAGTAGGTATTGTTGGAGAAATATTCCTGAAGTTCAATCCTTTTGCTCAAAAGGACGTCACCTCATGGCTCATCAACCAGAAGATCGAAGTGATTCCGCCACTGATAAGTGATTTCTTCATGCAGGGATTTGTCAACCTGAAAGTAAGACAGAACCAACACTTGCAGCGAAAACTCACTCCCGACTTTGTTATCGACTGGTTATACAAGAAAGTCCAGAAACAGATTAATAAAGTGAATGAAATCGGCAAAAGTTTCAATTACTTCACGCCGTTCGAATCAATCTTTGAAAAGGCAGAAAAAGCTAAACAAGTCATCTCCCTGGGCACCCAGTTTGGAGAGGGTTGGCTGATATCCGGTGAAATACTATCCTTTGCTTCCCAAGGAGTCAATCATGTCATTAGCTTGCAACCTTTCGGGTGCATTGCCAATCACATTGTAGAAAAAGGAATAGAAAAACGTATAAAATCGCTGTGCCCTCAAATGAATATACTATCTTTAGACTTTGACAGTAGCGTCAGCGATGTGAACATAACAAACAGATTATTACTTTTTATTGACAACATAAACAACTAAATTATGGCTACAACGGAACATAGCGATTTAGAGCAGCAAATAATAAAAACTGCCCAACAGCTTTTTATAGAAAAAGGATTTGTGGAGACCAGCATGAGTGATATTGCTGCAACGGTAGGAATCAACCGACCCACTTTACATTATTATTTCAGAACCAAAGATAAGATGTTCAAAGCCGTATTCGGCTCGATAGTCATGTCTTTAATGCCGAAAATACAGGATATAGTAAAACAGGATATCCCATTTATGGAGCGACTGAGCATGATTCTGGATGAGTATATTGAGCTTTTCACAAGTAATCCCTGTCTTCCCAGATTCATTTGTGGGGAAATACAGCGTGATGTAAACCACTTGCTTGCCACTGCAAAAGAACTTCAGTTCGGAGATGCTTTATCCCAAGTGAAAGACAGTATACTGACAGCAATGGAAGACGGTAAACTTAAAAAGGTTCCGATACATATTGTATTTCTGACTGTCTACAGCCTATTGAGCTATCCATTTCTTGCCAAGAACCTGATAGTATCTTTATTCTTGGAAGATGAAGCCGCTTTTGCAGATTTCCTGCAAGAATGGAAACAAAACATCATCAACCAATTGCAGAACTTATTGTGTTATGAGGAATAGTATAGACACTATATAAGAGAGTCAAAACACAGATTAACGCAAATTATCGCAGATTATTTCAATTATATTAATATATTAATCAAGGACTTATAAAATTATTTCTGCGATAATTTGCGTTAATCTGCGTTTTATTATTCATTATGCCACACCTTCGCATTACCATTCCAATCATCCCATCTTACACACTATCCGAGCACAAAATCTTCCGATTTAAAATTACTATAGAAACGTCCTGAAACAGCAGTAAACTTCAATACACAGTAATCAGGGTCCGTCACTCCCTCCGGATAATACATGGTATCTCCCTCCTGCCAGATCATCTCTTTACTGGCACTATCCGTCAAGACCTCCATCGTACCGCGTAGCATGACACCTCTAAAGAATCTCGTATCACAAAAGTAGATACATGCATGGTTGTTCTCCCGGTATTGCGCCACACGCATGGACGAAGTATTTGTTGTCAGATAAATCGTTTTTATCCCCTCTCTTTTTCTGGGTTGCAGCATCGCTTTGATAGTAGGAAATCCTTCACCGTCTATCGAACCGATAAAAGCTGTTTTCAGCTTATCAATCATGTTGCCTACTGTTTTTTCCGCGTCTTTCATCATTTTACTTTTTTATTATTGGTTTATTATCTGATGCGAAAGTAGAGAAATGCCAGGAAAGCAATGCAATAAAAAGAAAGGTAGAAATAGCACTTTTTACGGTTTGTGCGCTTTACGATACAATAACGGAGTTTCTCCCGTATGCTGCCGGAAGCTACGGATAAAATAAGAAACCGTTGAAAAACAGAGTTCAAATGCAATATCAGCTATAGGAAAGTCCGTATAAACAAGCAGCCTTTTAGCCTCTTCCATCACCTTGCCCTGAATATATTGTTTTGCGCTGAACCATGGTCGAGGTTATCATCTCATTGAGATAGTTAGGAGTAATGCAGAGCTTATCCGCATAATATTGAACCGAATGTTGCTCTTTTGCATGTGTCGCAACCAAATTCATGAATTTACTTACATGATTATTGGAAACTTCCCTACTTCTGCCCTCCTCCATCGAAGTCATTTTAAGATAAGCACGATCCAACAACATCAGGACTTCATAAAGCAATGCTCTCAAAACGTGTACATCGCCCTGTTGATACGAATCAATCTCCATCTTTATATCATGCAAGGTTTCAAGTATGCGTGTATAAAGCTCATCAGACAAATGCAGTCGCGATGAAAAACTTTCTATCTGAAAAAACGAAAGATGCCGTACAAACAAAGAATCTTTAAAGAGGGAAGACAAAAACTCTTCTTCGAAAATCAGCGCATACCCATTGATGATATGATGAGTATCCCAGTTCCGGATTTCCCCCGGTTTAGAGAAAAGGACGTCACATGGAATTGCTTCATAGGTTTGGTTATCGACTGCAAAAGCTCCCTTACCTTCTGTTATGAAAGTAATATCATAATAGTTGAGAGTGTGGACAGTACCTTTAGCCAGGAACTTCTTCACATACTTCAGTTCTACTACATCGACCAAAAGTTCACTCCCATACTTATGCTTATAAAAAGTATATCGAGGTATTGAGTTTTTCATTCAGAATACAAAAATAGTATTCCTTACCAAATAATCCAAAGACTTTTCAAAATCGATTCAATTGAATAAGCCATGAACCATCTGATAAGGAATACATAGAAAAAATATGTCTAGGTTATATTTCCTATTTAGAACTTCCGGCCAGATACCCCAAACTGGTTACATCTGCCCCCAAGTAATGATTAATGTGCTTCAGTGGTACCCTGTACAGAATATCCGGGATTTCCGCCAATAAAGAGAGATACCTTTCCCTTACTGTCAGTTTGCGGGCACTCATATCCTCTTCCTCTTTAAAGTAAAACTGATACTCCATCAGTTGACGGACCAGATTCGCAAATGAAATTGAAGATGCACACAACTCTTCAATCTCCTCTTCACTGATGTAATAAGCAGTACATTTCGTCAGTGTCTTGATAGAGTACTGACTTGAATTATAGCATAACACAGCATCACCCGCAGAGAAAAACCGGTTGGTTCTCTCCTCTCCTTCATGAGTGGTATATGTATGCAAAATACCGGAAACAATAATGTACAAGCTCTGCTCCGGCATTGTGGCAGAAGCAATCGTTTCTCCTTTATCCAGATACACCATTTCCATTCGAGCCAACAGCTCTTTCACTTCTCTTTCATCTACCTGATACTCAAAACAGAGTTTCTTCAAATAAGCTTCCATACAAAATAGATTTTAGTTAATATATGTCACTTAAAAACACCTAATTCGACATAGCAGGCATCATTGTGCCTCTCAAATATAATTTCCTTTGGGTATATCGTAAATACCAGATACAAATCAATAATGAAACGACCGTTGAAATGGGTGGAGCAAATCCCATGATAAACAGCGACGAGCTATCTATCTGGCTGAACCAGTATGACAACGGTATACGGAACAGGAAAGTAGCTATCAGACTGTGAATCATCGGGAATAACGAGTTTCCTTGTCCGCTGAAATAAGAATTAATGCAGAACACGAAACTAACCACGATACAGTCGATGCTATATCCCCGCAAATAATCTGCCGCCATTGCCACCACAGCAGCATCTTTCGTAAAGAAAGCAGTAAGAGTCTCCGGCAGGAATTGCGAATACACGCAAACCGACACACCGAAAACAAGAGCAATCCCAATCCCCGAAGCCAGACATTTATTCATTCTCTTGATAAGTCCCGCTCCATAATTCTGTGCAGTCATGGTTGCCACAGCCGATGATATAGCCATCGGAGGCAGCATAGCAAACACGATGATTTTCTCAACAACACCCAGGGAAGCAGATGCAATGACTCCCATCTGATTGACAATGACAGTGATAATCAGAAAAGAAACATTGATTAAAGCATCCTGCAAAGCAATAGGTGCTCCCAACACCAAGATCTTTTTAGACAGGTTCCGATTCAATCGAATATCCTTCCGTGAAAAGTCAAAATGGAATCCGTGCCGGTATAAGAACCAGAGTGCTATTCCAAAGCTGACTCCCTGTGCAGTTACAGTAGCGATAGCCGCTCCCGTAGCCCCCCAATGGAAATAACCGACTAATATAAAATCGAGCACTATATTTATCACACATGCCAGCCCAACAAAATAAAGTGGTGTTTTAGAATCACCCAGTCCACGCAAAATACCACATACAACATTATATCCCACTATAAACAGAATACCCAGAGAGCATACCAAAATATAGCTTTTCGTATCTGCCATAGCTTCTACGGGAGTATGCATCAGTTCTGCTATCCGACCATGAAAAAGTACCATGACCAAAGTTAGCACTACGCCGGTTATTGAAAACAACCATACGGAAGACCCGATAGTAAAAGCTACTTTCCGATTGTCCTTGGCTCCGGTAGCAATAGCAATCAGCACTGTTGTCCCGGTGGTAATACCCAGAACAATACCTGTTATTGTCTGCATCACCTGACTACCAATAGCTACGGCTGCCACACTTGCCGAATCATCATATTGTCCGACAACGAAAAGGTCAGCCCCGCCATAAAGTGCTTGGAGCACATTAGCAATCAAAAAAGGTACTGCAAACTGCAACAATACCTTCGGTACGCTTCCTTGTGTCAAATCTAACTCTTTCATAGTTTCTTCGATACTTTTCCTCTTTATCTTATTTTGTTATAACATAAAAAAAGTGCCGGACAAGCGAATGATTTGCACCATTCATCTTATCCAGCACCATAATTATCATTATAGCACCCTCCGATGAGGATTTTATGCCTGTCCCTATTTTAGGGCTGCAAATATGGGCTTTGTTTTCATAACTACCAAATTTTAATCGGTTTTTATTTTCTCACGGAGATGTAACCAGCTATATATCAACTATTATCAGACGAGGTTTGATCCATAGGATTTCCGTTAGAAAAACGAAAGAAAGCTGCCAACCGATCCGGATTCAGCGTATAACGTGCGCGTTCTTTTAATAAGGGTTCCGCATTCATTACGGCACAAGAATGAGAAACCACGGACATCATCGGCCAATCCTTTAACGAATTTCCTACAACTAAAGTGTGCTCAGAAGATAAATTCAAAACCTTACATAACTGAATCACCCCCTCTTTTTTACTTGCTTCAGGATGAATGACTGTTATCAGCGGAGCTTTATGAAAGACCTGGCAGGGATTTTCTTTCAACCGGGTAAGAATAGCTTCTCTCTGTTCTTTATCACGTACCAATATACTATACTTGTAAACCACTCCTTCATAACTATGAATAGTGACTTTTGCAGATTCTCCATATACCTCCGGATATACTTTCACCGGCAAACACCTGATCTGGCCCGAATAAGATAATAAACCTCCATCTGCAAACACTCCTCCCCTGAATAAATAGAAAAGAGCCTTTCCCAGCTTTTTCTTCGCCTGCTCCATCGACAGAGAAGTGGCAAGATATAAGGAAACGGACTGTGCCATATATCGCAAAGCGTTAGCATAACTTTCAGGAACTTTTCCCTGTGAATCAGTCAGTGTTCCATCCACATCGAAGAAAACTGTCGTAATAAGTGGCTTGTCAGGTATTCGCCAGAACGCCCCTTCTCCCATAATTCGATGTAAAGGGTGATTGTTCAGGTTACTGAACGCAATATAGCAATCACAAACCTTCCTCTCGCAAGATAGCGGCACAATAGCTCCATCACCTTGATAAAAATTACCAATCTTCACCCGGCTTCGGGGACAAGCATACATATCCCCTTTCCAATCGATAAAACAATTATTCCTTCCTCCTGCGCAAACTTCCCATTGTGCCGGAGCATTCTTCAAGTCATACTCAAAAAGATTATCCAGTTGACTGAAAAACTGAATATCTTCCTGACTTAATGGTGCCCTTAACCCTTGCATAGCATTAATGAATAAATAAATATCCGGCAAAAGAGTATTCCGTAAATCATTGAGTACGGCCTTTGCAGAGGGATTTCCTACCGCTCCGGCACATACCTGTATTCCCGCATGATGGAGTATATGAATCTGATGCGCAAATTTCTCTACCGAAGTCATCTCTGGATGAAAACTGGCCCAGAGCCTTATCTTACTTATCACAGTGGGAGTCACACGAATCTCATCAAGCCAGTGTTTAGCCGGAAAAGAAAGGTTAGTCTGACAGGAAATTCCAGCCACCTGTGGCAATGCTGCCAAATGCATCATTCCTTTCCGATAATAACGATGGATCAATGCTTCACCGTAAGGAATAATAAATAACTGCAACGGCTCCCCTTTCCATTGTTCAATAGCTGCTATAAAACGATTCCATGCCTGTTCATCCTGTGTCGTATCTGCCAGATGCGACTTCTTGCCGAAAGGGCAATAAGAACAGGTATAGTTGCAGCTATTCAATTTGCCGCGATAATATATATGCCTGAAGGAAAGTAAAGAGCTTTCGTTTTCCATTTCTATTTCGTTCAATAAGAATAAGTTTCCATCAGTTCTCTTATTTCAGGAGTAATGAACAACTGACCAATATAATCGGAGTATGCCATTCCTTCGGAAGTCAGACAAACACGACCGTTATCCGTATTTTCTATCCATTGCCGTTCAGCTAACTGTCGGAACAACGTCACATTATCCGGTGATTCTCCAAAGCGACGCTTATATTCGGTCTTGTCAAGCCCCATATAATACATCAGATTCTTAATGATAAAACGTTGCCGCCGTTCTTCCTGCGAAAGAATAAATCCATTACGAGCCACTGTAAAATCAGTAGTGCCCATATAATCATCTATCTCTCCGGCAATACAACGCTGGCAAACAGTATACCGGGTGGCATAATGCAAATTACCCAGGTAACTGCGCCCCCCGGAGCCACACGACAGCATCACTTCATCCCCACATGAGATTTCCGCATCAGTAGACGGATGATGAATAAAACGTCGCATCGAAGTTTGTAGAAAACCTCTGTCTTTCAACAAATCACAAGCGGCACAATACATCTGAAAACAGACATCATCGGATTCCCGCTCCGTGATAGCCGTTCCCGGTCGTACATATAGCGGATAGATAAAGAGTTCGTTAGGCTGAAACAGAAGAGCCTGTTCCAATGAATAAAGAAAACTGGCTACAGTTTGTCCTTTGATTCCGTAAATCAAATCAATATTAAAAAATGGGAATTGCCTCTTCCGGATAGCCTCCAGCGCCCGATTAATCATGTCTTGCCGGGGATGTCTTTTCAAAGCTGTTAATTCTTCGTCAAGGAAACTCTGTACGCCAATACTCACACGAGCCACTCCTGCTTGCTTCAACAAGTCCAAACGGGCAGGATCGGCATATTCCGGCGATGTTTCTACGGAAGTAAAGGTATGTGAAGGATGCACTCCGAATAAGGCAGCCGTATCCAGTAAGTATTCCAGTTGAGGAACAGTGAGAAGCAACGGTGTGCCTCCTCCAATGGCGAAACTATCAAATGCCAGTCCGGTGGTGAGTGGAGACAACTGTTGCGCCTGCTTGTGAAGAGTTTCCAAATAAGTTGCGATATAATCCGCACGATTTGTTTGCAGAGAAAACAGATTGCAATATCCACATTTATGACTACAAAAAGGAATATGGAAATAAAGCGATGCTTTCTGTCCTTCCACCTGTTTCAGGTAAGGAACCAGCGAAACCGGGGACGGAAAAGAACGATAAGCAGTTTTATGTGGATAACTATACATATAGTCTACATATCGTGGTAGCGGTTGATTCATTTTTTCGTTAAAATAAAGTGTTTATAAGGGACTGTATAAACCGTTTCGTGAGATATGCAATGATATTCATATCCATCCTCTCCATAGCAAGTGCCATGATCGGAAAGAGCAATCACCAGCGTATTTCCCCGCTTCTGAAAGGCCTGAAATAAACGGGGTAGCTGACTGTCGACATATTGCAGCGCGGCAGCGTGTGATTCCTTATCATCCTTCATTTTGCCTTCCACATAATGGCAGTTCGGATAATGAATAGCAGAAAAATTGATATACATAAAAATACGTTTGTCCTCCGGATAGTTTTCGAGTTTCTTCAATGCAAAATCAATTTGTTTTTCAGTACTATCGGGCGCCGTGCATCCAAAGGTCGGCAGCCAATAACTTTTAGTAAAGTAACCGGGAAACACACGCCCCAGTTCATTACGCTTGCTGAAGAAGTTCACCCCTCCTATACAAATCGTTTCATAACCTACATTGGCAAGGCTTTGCACAAAAGTTGCTTCCGTAAACGGATAACTTCCCGCAGGCGGAATACGTCCCGTACCAGCTTGCACAGGGAAAAACAACCACTTACGGCTGCGTAGCGAATGAGGTTCCGCCGGAGAAGGCAGAAATCCTGCAAAGATGGCAAAATGAGACGGGTAAGTAAAATTTCCCGGCGCATGTCTTTTTTCCCATTCTCCTCCGTGACTGTTCAGTACAGGTGTTCTTCCGGCCGCTTCTTCCTCCTTGCTGACATCATAACGCAAGGTATCAAAGCAAAGCATCAATATATCATGAGTACCCACCACCTGATTCATATCCAGATCCGGATTTTGGGTCTGTTCGCCAGCCGGCAGTTCATCTATTTGCATGGTTATATCTCTTTTTTATGTTTTTTATCTGTTGAATATAAATAGAATTATGAGCAAACATATCCTGATACACATGATCTCCCTGTCCGTTGACTTCTATTATATAAGGAATATCTGTTCCTCTCTCCATCAGGACATCCACTCCGGCATACTGCAAATCCAAGGATTGAACCGCTTCCTGACACTGAAAATAGATTTGTTGCCGCACTACTTCCGGCAAAGACAACTCGTTCCACCAATGTGCCTTATTGTTCAGATGCAGATTGGTTATGCTTCCTTTACTACATCTCACAACGATATAATCAATTTCAGATTCCCGGCACACTACCCGGAGATCATAATTCTCTCCCTGCAACTGCTCTTTAGGAATCCATTCTTCTAAAATAGCTTCTGTTTGCATCACCGCTTCCGCCAACGGGATCATCTCTTTTTCCGTACTCAAACGGTGGATACGTTTGGTGTTATGAATGACTCCATCCACTTGTTGCAAGGTAGTATAGACTACCCATTTATTCCGGTTGGGTTGATAGCGAACAGCCATAATGCCTCCCGCCCCCGAACCGTAACGGGGTTTCAAAAAGCATCCTCTACCGCAACCGGCAAGAAGCTCTCTCAACTCATCAAAAGAATGGGGAGAAGGTAACATCGGAGTCACTCTCAAACCTCTGTCCACCAGCACTTGTTTAGTCTCCTTTTTGTCAAGAGCACGTAATAAAGCATGGGGAGTATTCAAAAAGGACACGTCATCAGATAGCCTTATCCCGCCCAAACGTTGCAGTGTTTCCTTATATGCCTGATTCAACAGCGCATATTTCAGGAAATCCGTTTCATCGCTTACACAAGGTTCCAGTTTGATAACTGCCTGCCGTAATTGCGGCAAGCAGTTAAAAAGTTCCCCGTAAGTCATAAAACGAACTTCCGTCTGCAAGTGTTTGCCTGCTTCAATAAAGTATTCTATACGTTTGGACGGAGAGTTGCTGACAACGATTATCTGCATCTCCTATTCTGTAATCATCGGGGAATACCACAATTCACCATCATATTCATCCGCCTCTTCAGTTTCAGCAATATCTATTTTCATAGGAAGATTCTGCAGCTGTTTCTTCATATCCTTGCTCAAATAATTGTAGCGCATATTGATAAACTTCAAATGAGCGATCTTATCCATATTATCCAGCAATAATTGGGCACCTTCATCTTTGAGAGTACCGGCCGAAACATCCATTGTTTCAAGTTGGGGAAGAATATCCGACTCCAGGAACATTTCTACAATCTTGTCCTGTTCTTCAGAGTTGACGATCCCCAGATAAGTCAGCTTCGGGAAACGTTCTTTGGAGAACAACGGACGGAATATCTCAATATCAGCTTCAAATCCATAATCTTCCACACCAACATATAGAATCAGTTTTTCCAGATTGGGGAAATCAGAGCCAAGAATATCTTCTACCACTTCAGTAGGCAAGCCACCACTGATAATTTCCAGTGACCGCAACTCCGGCCGTGAAGTCTTTCCCAAACGCAGATTATTGGTTCCTTTGATTTTCAGATCCTTCAAATTAGGCATGGCATCGAGCAGCGGACTAATATCAGCTTGTTCAATCCATGAAATCTCCTGTTCTTCCTGCTCAATATCTCCCCAGAACAAGCCTTCTATTTGTGCGAACTTCTCCTTATTTTCAATCATTCCCTGTAATAAGGCAGAACAGTCGTCACCCTCATAATCCCAACAACCGATTGTTATTTGTTTATATTCAGAGAGATGTTTATCTTTCAATATCTTATCCAGAAGATTCACATTGTTTTCATACTCATCGTAACTCAAAGTATATTTCTTGGCTTCCACTTTCATTTCACGTGCAGTTTCTTCAGCAGTTTCCACATACCCTTTTTTGGTCTTTTCCGCAATCAGTTTGCCGGCTGCTTTTTCAGCCTCTTCAGTCGTTGCGTAGTTTTTCACTTGTGTTTGTCCGTCGGTCCCCAACTTACCATAATTTACAGTAACATCTGTTCCGACTACATCTATACTCCAGAATTTCTGCGATTTAAAATCTTGAAAAACAAATACTCTCTTCATAATACAGTTTTTAATGGTTGATATTTGCACACTCAACACAGAACGCGCATGAACAATACCTGCAAAAATAACCATTTTATGTAATGTACAAAGAAATCTGTTTACTAAACTTTCAGAGTATTCAAAAAATACAACCCAAGATATGCAACAAAGGCTGCCTTTTGGGGCAGCCTTCATTATTCTATTTCTGTAATATATCAGTTTAATCTTCAATAGTACATATACTTACACGGTTCCAATCCGGTTCAGTAAACATATCGCCTACACCCTGACCTTCAGCAGTGATACGAGATGCACTGATTTTATATTTGTTGACCAAGATCGTTTTTACAGCTTCTGCACGTGCTGCGGCAATTCTGGCATTCACTTCAACACTACCTTCCGGAGAAGCGTATCCCTTAATAACCACTTTAGAATCAGCATATTTCTTCAGGTAAGAAGCTACACGTTCCACATTAGGAAGTTGTGAAGCGTCAACTGACGATTTACCTTGTCTGAAAGTAATGATAGATTCGGGTACACGGGCGGTTTTCACTACAGTCTCCACCGGAACCACTTTTGTGCGGCATGCTTCAAGTTCTTCCTGCAATCCGTTGATACGTTGGTTTGCATTGCTGATCTCACCATCTTTGTTGTTTACATCTGCACGAAGTGCATTGATTGAAGAGTTCAGTCCGTCAATTTCGGCTTGATTATATACTCTCACTTTGGCAAAATGATGTGTTCCGTTACTTGTCTTAAAGTGATATGTCAATCCGGCTGTCAACTCAAAACCTGCGTTATTAGCATTGAAACGGCTCTTCGTTTCAGGATAAGTACCTTGCATATCATACACAATGGCAGGTTTGATTCCCAATGTCCATGCTTTACTTTCACCCAAGTTGAAATTGAAATTCAATCCCAAACGAGTAGACCAGGAGTTCTGATCGCCATCGCCATTCACATAATAATGTAACCAACCCATTCCGGCAACAGCTTCCACTTCAAACAAACGAGGTTCGCCCGTGTAACTTGCAAATAGATTCATCAAATTGACTTTACCCAATACACTGACATCCGAAGCATCGAAAGCCGTTTTACTGGAAGTGGTATTGATATATCCCATCCCTTGGAATCCCAAACCGAAGATAGGAGTTAATTGCTTTGAGACTCCCACTCCAAAAGTGGGACGCATACCTTTAAAGAAAGCACTGTGAGTAAGGGGAGTGACTCCACCGGCATTTACTCCGACAGACCAATTATCTGTAAGTTTGGTACCTTCTACAACTGATTGGGCATTTGCTACTGTAAAGCCACCCAATATAAAAGCTAATAAAATAATAGATTTTCTCATATTCATAAGTTTTTAAATGTAATGTTTTATCTCCTAAATCATTAGAAATGTATTGTTTGTTCATGTCTAACTTTCTAGTTCATTTTTTAATTCGTTATTCACTTTAAACAACATATCGTATCAAATATTAGTTCGCAAGCCATAAGCCCTATTAACATCTATTATGCTTTCGAAAAATCTAAAATATGGAAACATCAATGCAAACGCCTCATTCCCTGAAGAGAAAGGGATCCCAACATCGCTGACCATAATGCATCTTGTTTCATTATTCTACACTTTCATTCATCCATCAGGCAGGAAATACATAAACCGGACTCTACTAAAATACGAAGAATAGAACATAAACGGAAAGTTATCAGGTTGTTAATGCTATATATCGTTCTGATAAAGAGCGAATATTTTTCTTCCTTTTCAATTGGAATCTTGATTTAATTTCTAACTTTGCCGCCAACATCGGTTTCCGAAATGGCATTATCACCAGACGGAATTAAAAGGGAATCCAGTGAAAATCCGGAACTATCCCCGTAGCTGTAAGTTTTATCTCTCTCATAAAAAAGAGAAATGTTATGGCATTCATTTGCCACTGATTCATGAAACGGATCGGGAAGGCGCCACAACAAAAACAAGTCAGAAGACCTGCCGATAAAATTTCCGTTATTCCAGGCTTTCGGGTGAAAGGCAATAGAACGAATCGTACAGGTCCATTTTATTACAAGTCTCCAGAAATTGTCGTGCATGAATAACTATGTAGGCACTAAATCTATTTTGTTAATTCTTAAAATATAGGTATGATTAGTTCGGAGATATTCATTATCAAAAGAGACGGGAAAAAAGAAGCTTTTTCCCTCGACAAAATCAAAAATGCCATATCCAAGGCATTTTTATCAGTAGGTAGTTTTGCTACGCAAGATGTGATAACCAATGTGTTAAGCCGTGTCAGTATCAGTGACGGAACAAACGTAGAGGAAATCCAAAACCAGGTGGAAGTCGCCTTGATGGCAGAACATTATTACAGCGTGGCCAAAGCGTATATGCTGTATCGTCAAAAACATTTGGAAGACCGTGAAGTCAGAGACAAACTTAAATTCCTCATGGATTATTGCGATGCTTCCAACCCTGCCAGCGGTAGTAAGTACGATGCCAACGCCAATGTGGAAAACAAGAATATCGCCACGCTGATAGGAGAACTGCCCAAATCCAATTTCATCCGCCTCAACCGCCGCCTGCTGACAGACCGTTTGAGAGATATGTATGGTAAAGAGGCTTCCGACCGTTATTTGGAACTCCTGAATCATCACTTCATCTACAAAAATGATGAAACCAATCTGGCGAACTACTGTGCCAGTATTACCATGTATCCCTGGCTGATAGCAGGAACAACAGCAGTAGGAGGCAATTCTACCGCCCCGACCAATCTGAAATCCTTCTGCGGAGGATTTATCAACATGGTATTTATCGTATCCAGTATGCTAAGCGGCGCATGTGCCACTCCTGAATTCCTGATGTACATGAACTATTTCATCGGTTTGGAATACGGGCAGGATTATTATAAACACCCTGATAAACTGGCAGACTTGTCTCTGAAACAAAGATCGATCGATAAAATCATCACAGACTGTTTCGAGCAAATCGTATATTCCATCAACCAGCCTACGGGTGCCCGCAATTTCCAGGCAGTTTTCTGGAATGTGGCTTATTATGACAAGTATTATTTCAATAGCCTTTTCGAGCACTTTGTTTTCCCCGACGGAAGCAAACCCGACTGGGATTCGCTTAGCTGGTTGCAGAAGCGTTTTATGAAATGGTTTAATAAGGAGCGTACACGCACCGTTCTGACATTCCCTGTAGAGACAATGGCACTCCTGACCAAAGACGGCGATGTACTGGATAAGGAATATGGCGACTTCACCGCTGAAATGTATGCCGAAGGACATTCATTCTTCACCTATATGAGTGACAATGCCGACTCTTTGAGTAGCTGCTGCCGTCTGCGTAATGAAATACAGGACAATGGCTTTAGCTATACATTGGGAGCCGGAGGAGTCTCTACCGGTTCGAAGAGCGTGTTGACCATCAATCTGAACCGTTGTATACAGCATGCTGTAAAATCAGGTATTCTCTACCCTTTCTTCCTGGAAGAAGTAGTAGACTTGGTTCACAAAGTACAGCTTGCCTATAATGAGAACCTGAAATTATTGCAGGCAAAGGGTATGTTGCCTTTGTTTGATGCAGGCTATATCAATATGAGCCGCCAATATCTGACTATCGGTGTGAACGGACTGGTGGAAGCAGCCCAATTTATGGGAATCGACATCAACGACAATCCGAAATACGAGGCTTTTGTGCAGGAGATTCTCGGCATGATTGAGAAATACAATAAGAAATATCGTACCAAAGAAGTACTTTTCAACTGCGAAATGATTCCTGCCGAAAATGTGGGTGTGAAACACGCGAAATGGGACAAGGAAGCCGGATTCCAGACTTACCGCGAATGTTACAACAGCTATTTCTATATTGTAGAAGACAAATCACTGAACATTGTCGATAAATTCCGCCTGCACGGGCATCGTTATATCGAGCATCTGACGGGTGGTTCGGCTTTGCACATGAATCTGGAAGAGCATCTTAGCAAAGAGCAATACCGGCAGTTGCTTCGTGTTGCCGCTACCGAAGGTTGCAACTACTTCACATTCAATATTCCGAATACAGTATGTAACAAATGCCATCATATCGACAAACGTTATCTGCATGAATGTCCCGAATGTCACAGCGAGAATGTGGATTATCTGACCCGCGTCATCGGATATATGAAACGTATCAGCAATTTCTCCCAAGCACGGCAAAAGGAGGCCGATTTAAGATATTATGCTTCGGTACGCTGATTATGATATTGTTTTTCAGGAGATACCGGATGAGGTGACATTAGCCATCAACCTCTCCAACTGCCCCAACCATTGTAAAGGGTGCCACAGTGCATATCTAATGGAGGACGTAGGAGAACCGTTGACGGAAGAAAGTCTTTCTACCCTGCTCGGTAAATATGGAAAAGCGATCACCTGTGTCTGTTTCATGGGCGGTGATGCTTCACCCGCAGAAGTGGAACAACTAGCTGCTTTTTTACACAAGCAGACCATCACTCCGGTAAAAGTCGGATGGTACTCCGGGAAGAGCAAACTGCCGGATCACTTTGATGTGTCTCATTTCCAATATATAAAGTTGGGACCTTACATCGAGTCTCTGGGAGGATTAAAATCTGAAACGACCAATCAGCGGTTGTACCACATAGAAAATGGAATAATGGAGGATATAACTTATCGTTTTCTCCCCCATCATTCCAAAAAGATTTCTTAATAAGAGAAACGCTCAAACGGAGTATGTTATATTTACCGTTTGAGCGTTCTTTTTTCTAACTACTTCTTTTCATTCGTATTTATGATTTCAGTACCCGCTTCAATTTGTTCAATCCTTCTATCAACCGCTGTCGCGGACACGCAATATTGATACGGATAAACCCTTCACCAGTCTCTCCATACAGACTGCCTTCGTTCACCCAAAGTTTTTCTTTCTTCAACAAGTCTTTTACTATTTCTGCTGACGTTTGATTCAAGACCGAGCAATCCACCCAAACCAGATACGTACCTTCCAACATCATTACGGGAAATTCCGGAAGATATTCATCAAAATAACCTTTTAAATAGATGTAATTCGCAAACAAATAGATTTTAAGTTCTTCCAGCCATTCTTCGCCTTCATTGTAAGCAGCCATCAACGCCTCCACTCCGAAAGGATTCACATCACATACCTCATTTATATTAATCGCTTTATCTATTCTCACCCGTACATTTGCATCTGCAGAAATAATATTGGCTATCTGAAGCCCTGCCAGATTGAAAGCCTTGCTAGGCGAAACAAAGGTTACCGAATTCATGAGAAACTCTTCTGATATAGAAGCGAAAGGAGTATATTCATGCCCCAGAAAAACCAATTCACAATGAATTTCATCAGCGATCACAAACACATTATTCCGAATACAAATCTCACCTATCTGCCTTAATTCCTGCTTACTCCATACTCTTCCGACAGGATTATGCGGATTACATAACAACATGAGTTTTACCTTCGGATCGGAAGCTTTCTTCTCCAAATCATCAAAGTCAATCTGATACCCTCTGTTTCTATATACTAAAGGATTGGCAATCATCTCGCACCCGTTATTACGGATAGAGGAGAAAAAGCAGTTATATACAGGCGTCTGTACCATCACTTTATCGCCGGGTACTGTCAGTGCTTTAATTGCAGCAGATATTGCCGGCACAACTCCGGTAGTATAAATAATCCATTCTTTTTCTATCCGCCAGGTATGTCGTCGTGCAAACCAATTGGTTATCGCCTCGTAGTATGCGTCAGGCACGCGTACATATCCGAAAATCCCATGTTCCACCCGCTTCTTCAGTGCCTCCACGACGGGGGGAGCCGTACGGAAATCCATATCAGCCACCCACATCGGCAAGACATCCGCATCTGCGGACGAATCCCATTTATAGGAATTCGTACCTCTGCGTGGAATAATTTCATCGAAATTATACTTCATATTTCAATCAAAACAAGTTAGGTCGTCCCAGAGTTTCAATTCACAATTTCCCGGTGCTTTCATATTTTCATCCAAGATAATAGCTCCGAAACTTTCAGCAACAATACTCCCCGTACGAGGATTTTTCACACTATGAACCGGACTTTTAATCGTTGCTTTTACGCTACTGTGCTCAAAAGCAAGGTCAGCATCCTCCGCCATCGTACAATTTTCCATCACCAGATCATGTGCGTAACAAAGAGGTTGAGTGCCCGAAATCTTACAATTTACCAAACGCAGATTTTTAGAATGCCATCCCAGATATTCTCCGTTCAGTTCCGAATCATAGACAGTTACATTTTCCGTATTCCAAAAAGCATCTTTGGAGTTGATAACTGCATTACGGATTTCTACATTCTTGCAATATTGAAACGAATAGTTCCCATTTTGAGCGTAATTTTGTATATGAATATTCTCGCTGTGTATAAAAAGATAATCTGCTTTATCAATCTGTACATTCTTCAGTTCTATATTACGACAATACCAAAACGTTTCCAAGGCATTGGGCAACTGCACATTTTCGAGTTTTATCCCATCCATTTCACGGAACATCTTCGGTGCTTCCACCAAGGTATCCGCCATTTGCAGACTTTGAGAATACCACAGGGCGGCACGAGCTCCTTCTGTAAAAAGACAATTCTTCACTGTAAATCCGTTGGTGTGCCAAAAAGGATATTTCCCTTCAAAACGGCAGTTTATCGCTATGATATTACTACATTCTTTCAGTGCCGATTCACCGGCGTGAATCGTTACATCTTCCAACTGAATGTCATGGGTTGCAAATAGAGGGCGTTCACCTCCATATTCTTTATGTCTTATTTGTTGCATCATTTTATTTTTCAATCTGTTATTTCAAAAATTACACATAGTATATCCTATTTATGGTATTGAAATTTATTTCTTCAGATACTCCTTAAAGAAAGCTTCCAGCTTATTAAACGGGATAAGGCTCACACGGTCGTAAAGATCTACGTGTCCGGCACCGGGTACTATATACAGTTCTTTAGGTTCGGCAGCCAGTCGATAGGCATCTTCACTAAATTCACGTGAATGGGCATTCTCTCCGGTGATGAAAAGCATGGGACGGGGTGAAATAGTTTCAATATCTTCGAAAGGATAGAAATTCATAAATTTCACATTGCTTGAGAGCGTAGGGTGTGTAGTGGTCATAGGAGTTGCTCCGCCAGGAGTAAATTCTCCTCTCTGTGTACGGTAGAATTCATAAAACTCCCGCTCAATCGGACTGGACGTTTCTGTCAACTGATGTACAGTACCACTGGTATATTTTGTTTCCCCACCCAAAAATTCTGTATAACGCTGTTCCGCCGCTTCAGCCATTATTTGCTTTCTCTGTTCCAACGTTAATGAGTGATTTAATCCATTACGGTTGGCCGCTCCCATATTATACATACTGATTGTTGCAATGGCCTTGAGACGAGGGTCTATTTTCGCTGCACTAATAGCAAAGCTTCCGCTCCCACAAATTCCAATTACCCCAATAAGATTCCGGTCGACGAACGGACGCGTACCTAAAAAATCAACCGCAGCGCTAAAGTCCTCCGAATAAACCTCCGGCAAAACTGCATTACGCGGCTCACCTTCACTCTCACCCCAGAAAGATAAATCGATGGACAGTGTAACAAATCCTCTTTCCGCCATTTTCGTTGCATAGAGATTCGCACTCTGCTCCTTAACAGCCCCCATCGGATGTCCTACAATGATTGCAGGATATTTTTCCCCTTCTTTCATACTCTTGGGCAGAAAAAGATTACCTACTACTTTCATCTTATATTGGTTAGAAAAAGAGACTTTTTCTACATTCACCCGATCACTTTTATAAAAATTATCAGCATCTGTCTGTGCAGAAGAAAAACTGGTTCCGAGCATTATCATAAATACAGTTGTTAATAATAAAATCCGTTTCATATCTCTTGTGTTTTAATAATTAATGAATTGATTATCTACTTTCTATGATGCAAAAATACGATGAAAGAAAGAGACCGTTTGTAGACGAATTACTGACATTATAACCCCAATTACAGATTATAAAGTACAGGAAAGAATATAGGTCAATACAATCTCAAAATAATTCATCTTCAAAATTCCCCTATGCCAATTCATCTCACCCACTTCACGCTCATCTACCACTTCCTACAACAGTTATCAACCCCTCATCCGCAAAAAAAGTCAATACTTCAAATTTTGATAGTGTCTCAAAACTGATGCACCATCAGACTCTATTCTTACCAAAAGGACGATCTATTCTATTCCCTTTCAAACTTCACTGTCAGATCTCCCGACACACTCAAAGCCTTGATACCATCGCCATCAATGCTACCAATCAGAATCAAGTCACTGCTTTGCGACCATTTTTTATAAAAAATGGCCACATTTCCCCAAGGCGCATAAATCGTAATATCACCGGGAGCAGGCGCACATCCCCGTTTCACTCCTTCTATTGACAGTTTAGGTGATGGATAAAATATTTTCTCGGTATTATTATAATCGTTGAGTGTCACTTCCAACGGCAAACGGGAAACAAAATCCTGTGCTGCCGCATTGTTAGCCATGGTTGCAGTTATAACACGCTGCCCTACTGTTATTTTTATTTTCATACTTTCTGTATTAGGTTCTTCATCTCCGTTATTTATCTCTGTTCTTCTTGTCTCCGGATACTCTGTATTATCAGGATGCTCGCTACATGCTATCCAAACGGAAGCCAGCAAAATAGTAAAAGAGTATATCGAAAACCGCTTCACTCTGATTACTGATAGTCGAATTTTTCTATTCATATCCATACTTTTATTTATTTACTTGAAAACTATTTATTTGTATGGTACAAAGTTCTGAAAAAAGAAGAAAAATCCCTGTAGACAAATTACGGGTATGACAACCCCAATTACTGATTATTTTATTGCAGACTATTCAAAAAGCATGTCGGTTGCACGCCCAATGAATACAGAAGTCAGGCTTTAGCTTAAAGATTAGTACCCTTATTGAAGGGGAACTGTAATATGGGTAAATTAATCCGTAATTCATATACAAACAAATTTCAAATCCTGCAGTATCTTTGCAGTGTCATAAAGAAATAAGTAAAAACATTATTTAGAAAAACTGTTTGATATGTATTTAGAAAATATTTATTCTCCTGCAGATGTTAAGAAACTGTCGGAAAAAGAGCTAAACGAGTTAGGTGGAGAAATCCGTGCAGCACTCCTGCAAAAATTAAGTGAACATGGCGGGCATTTCGGACCTAATTTCGGAATGGTGGAAGCAACGATTGCTTTACATTATGTATTCAATTCGCCCAAAGACAAAATTGTATTTGACGTATCGCACCAGAGTTATGTACACAAGATGCTGACCGGTCGTAAAGATGCGTTCCTTCATCCGGAAAAATACGACAACGTATCAGGTTATACCGAACCGCAAGAAAGTGAACATGACTTCTTCATCATCGGACATACTTCCACTTCTGTCAGTCTGGCCAGCGGATTGGCAAAGGGACGTGACCTTACAGGCGGCAATGAAAATATCATAGCCGTCATAGGGGATGGTTCTTTAAGCGGAGGTGAAGCTTTCGAAGGATTGGATTATGTAGCAGAGCTTGGTACTAACATGATTATTATCGTTAATGACAACCAGATGTCTATTGCCGAGAACCACGGAGGATTGTACAAGAATCTGAAAGAATTACGTGACAGTAACGGCCAGTGCGAATGTAACTTCTTCAAGGTAATGGGACTGGATTATATGTATGTAAATGATGGTAATAACGTACAGGAATTGATTGAAGCTTTCTCTAAAGTGAAAGATATTCAGCATCCGATAGTAGTACACATCAATACATTAAAAGGTAAGGGTTATGCACGTGCCGAGCAAGATAAAGAGACTTACCACTGGCGTACTCCATTCAATGTAGAAACCGGAGAAGCAAAAATGAGTTATGAAGAAGAAGATTACAGCGAGGTAACCGCCCAATACCTACTGAAAAAGATGAAGGAGGACCCCCGTGTGGTAACAATCACTTCTGGTACTCCCACCGTTCTGGGATTTACTCCGGACCGCCGTCAGGAAGCAGGCAAGCAATTCGTAGATGTAGGCATTGCCGAGGAACACGCAGTAGCTCTTGCTTCGGGCATCGCAGCCAATGGTGGGAAACCCGTTTACGGAGTATATAGTACATTCATCCAACGCTCCTACGATCAACTTTCACAAGACCTTTGTATCAATAACAATCCGGCTGTTTTGTTGGTCTTCTGGGGTACGTTATCCGGAATGAATGATGTGACTCATCTCTGTTTCTTCGATATTCCGCTTATCAGCAATATTCCTAATATGGTTTATCTGGCTCCGACTTGTAAGGAAGAATATATTGCCATGCTGGAATGGAGTATCCGCCAGAATGAACACCCGGTTGCTATCCGCGTGCCGGCAACAGATGTAATCAGTAGCGGAGAACCGGTAGATTCCGATTACAGCATTCTCAATCGTTACAAAGTTACTCATCGCGGTTCGAAAGTGGCCATTGTGGCTTTGGGTTCATTCTATGGATTAGGACAGTCGGTTGCATCACTTCTGAAAGAAAAAGCCAATGTCGACGCAACACTCATCAATCCACGTTACATCACCGGTGTAGACAACGAACTGATGGATGAACTGAAAGCAGATCACGAGTTAGTGATAACATTGGAAGACGGTGTATTGGATGGCGGTTTCGGTGAAAAAATTGCCCGCTACTATGGTGCTACAGACATGAAAGTCCTGAACTATGGAGCTAAAAAGGAATTTGTAGATCGTTTTGATTTACAGGAGTTTCTCCGTGCCAATCACTTGACAGATGAGCAGATTGTAGAAGATATCACAGCACTTATCGGTTAAAATCAAACCCATTCACTATATATTCAACAGGTTGATGTATATTGTCGGTTAAGACAATTGCATCAACCTATTTCATTTCGATATGAAGTAACAATCCTTTCCGATAATTCAATGGAGTTTGTCCTGCATTCCTTTTGAAGAACTTACAAAAAGCTGCCGCATCACTAAACCCTAACTTGGAAGCAATCTCACCAACCGTAGATTTTGTAGAACTCAACAAGGTACGCGCTTCCATAACCAACAGTTCGTTTATAATACTATTGATAGTCTTACCTGTTCCAGCACGTACAATACGGGCCAGGTACTGCTCACTGATAGCCAGTTTATCCGCATAAAAGCTCACAAAATGTTCTTCCCTGAAATTCCGGGTAACCAATGCATGAAACTCCTGTAAAACGTGGTCTTTACGGCTGACCTCTTTTTTAATAATTGTCTTTCGGGAAAGAAAATCAGCTATATCAAGAAATAAAGCATTGCACGCTGCCTGTATGCGCCGGAAAAGAAAATGATGTTCAATATTCAGCAGGCGCATCAACACTTCCAGTTCCTTACGGATGATTTGGGCTTCGTACTCTGTCAACTGTATCGTATATTGTTTATTCTGCCTCATTGTAGCCAATAAGATGGCCGTTATTTGTGTCAAATAAGAATCGTCTGTCCGCATGGATTCGGAAAGGGCAAGAGTAATAAACTGAATATCACGGCTTGAGTAAAGATGCTCCGTGAGATAATTCGCTCCATGAATAAGCAGCATATTCGGCTCTATCGCAATAAACTCTCCATTCAGCAGAATCTCCGAACGACCTTCAAGAACGAATATCATATAAAGTTCCCGATTGAAATAACATTCATTTGCCGGATAACTTCTGTCTTTATATTCACTCCTAAAACAGACTACCTCCTCTTTATAATGAGGAAGTTCCGGATGCTCCTTTAATAGCTGTGTATTATCAAATATACGAGATTTTACCATTTACATCTTCTTTTTATGACGTAAAAATACGATTTGTTTCGGATATGACAAAAAGTGTACGGAATTAGATAATCTATTTCAGAGTAAAAAACGGGACCTTTGCATATCCTTTTCAATGCATGAAAGGAAAATAAATAAAGGAGGTCAAAAAAGTATGGAAATGAAAGATGTTTTCAAGAGGTATTTAGTATTTGTTATCGGACTCTATTTTTTAGCGGCAGGCATTGTATTGATTATACGCTCGGCACTAGGAACTACTCCCATATCGAGCATCAATTATGTATTAAGCTTGAATAGTCCTTTGTCATTGGGTACTTGCACCTTTATCATCAATATGGTTCTTATCCTGGGGCAATTCTGGTTAATCCGGAAGAACAGAACCCGGCAGGATATTATTGAAATTCTTCTTCAAATGCCGTTCTCTTTTATCTTCTCGGCATTCATTGATTTTAATATGATGCTGACAAGTGAACTGCATCCCGCCAATTATGGCATGTCAATCGCTTTATTACTTACAGGATGCATGGTGCAATCTATCGGAGTAGTTCTCGAACTTAAACCGAGAGTAGCCATGATGAGTGCAGAAGCATTCGTGAAATATGCGTCCCGCCATTATAACAAGGAATTCGGAAAGTTCAAAGTCTATTTTGATATTACTTTGGTTACGTTGGCCGTAATTCTCTCTCTCTTACTTACACAAGGTATTCAAGGAGTACGTGAGGGGTCACTCATTGCAGCCTGCATAACCGGATATATCGTGAGTTTCCTGAATCAAAAGATAATGACGAGAAAAAACCTCCATAAATTATTACCAGTCTGGAAGTAAATCCTGCGTCAATTTTAAATAAACACCTTATAAAAAAGTCGCTTCTTTGAAAGATTCAAAATCTTTTCAAAGAAGCGACTTTTTATTTCATCTATAATTATACTTGTATTTACTTCTTCTGCTTATCTATTTCTTTCAGAAGTTCATCGACAGCCACCTTTAATTGGGTATCCTCTCCCTTAACGACCGTCTCCGGATCATTAGCAACCTTCACATCCGGTTCCAACTGGGTGTTTTCCAAATAACTGCCATCAGGCAAACGATAGCCAACGATAGGAATACCAAAGACGAGTGAAGGATCTTGTAAAGTTTCCCAAGACACGCTCGTCATTGTACCCGGAACAGGCATACCGACAAGTTTTCCTATATTTTGATGTTTATATACCCATGGAGTTCCATGTGCATTCGAATAGTTGGCTTCACATTGCAGCATAATAGAAGGCTTGTTCCAACGACGGCTTGGCATATCACACGCTTCACGTCCACGGACTACTTGAGTGAAGTATTTCTGACCACTGAACAGTATTTCAATATCTTCGTACAAACGACCACCACCGTTGAACCGGGTATCAATCACAATTCCATCACAGTTGTTATATTTTCCCAGAATATCCGAGTAAACGGTACGGAAACTGTCATCTCCCATGGATTGAATATGAACATATCCCAAACGTCCTTTCGACCATTTCTCAACATCTGCCGCCCGCTGTTTCACCCAACGTTTGTATAACAACCCATTCAGCTGGCCGCTCGTAACCGGCATCACAACTTCTTCCCAACGTTCTTTATTTTGCGGATTGTAGATTGAAATCAAAGTCTTCTTCCCTGCTTTATTATTCAACAGACAAGTGATGTCATGATCGGGAGTTATTTCCTCACCGTTAATCTTTTCAATGATACACCCTGCTTTTACTTTGGTACGCGAATGGTCGAACGGACCTTTCTCGATAATTTCGGCAATCTGCATCCCTTTTCCCTGATAATCCCAGTCGAACAGAAGTCCCAGATTGGAAGTAACATCACCTTTACTTTTGGGAGAATAGCGTCCTCCGGTATGTGAAACATTCAACTCGCCCAACCATTCACTCAACAATTCTGCAAAGTCATAATTGTTATCAATATGAGGCAGGAACTTGCGATAAGCATTAGTCATGGCATCCCAGTTTACCCCGTGCATATTGACATTATAAAAACGTTTCTGATGTTGTTTGTACACATGGTCAAACATCGCTTCACGTTCAGCTGCCAAATCCATTTTCATTTCAGCCTGATAACTGATTGATTTCAAAGCATCCGACTTAGCATCCATCTTTTGCATATTACGGCTTCCCAATAAGAAAATATCTCCTTTTTTATCCAGCATCAGCGATGCCCATCCGGTATTGAGTTTATGCAGACGCTTTGTCTCTTTCTCACGGAGATTCATTTTCCAAAGGTCATATCCATCTTCGAAAGCAGAGAAATAGTAGAGATCCTCTCCATCTTTGGATAGTATGGCACTGCCTAAGTCAGAAGAGTTGGGAGTCAGACGTACGATACGGTCTTCAATGCCGTTAAGCTCGACTACTATATCTTTCTGGTCTACTTTTTCCTCATCCGCCTTCTCCTTATCACCGTCTTTCTTCTTGTTATCATCTTTCTCCTTTGCTTTCTTTTGTTCCTTTTCAAGTTCCTTGAGCAATTCGAAATCTTCCTTGCTCAAACGGTAACGATCATAAGCATCCTGATTGAGGAATACCAACATAACATCCTGTTGAGACCCCCAAGAAGCATGTGCACGCATACCATAACGTTCGGTCTGGAAAAGAATGGCATTTCCATCGAGTACCCAACGCGGAGAACCGCTAATATATCCGCTATTAGTCAGATTGGTTATCGCTCCTCCCTGTGCACTGACAATACCTATATCCGAATAAGGATCGTGACGGTTGCCGATAAATTCAAGAGTAAACCATTTGCCATCCGGTGACCATTCGTAGTCAAATCCACCTCCGGTGTTATACCATGTAGAACCGTCCGTCACCTGACGTACTTTCTTCGTTTTCAAATCGAGTACCATCAAACGATTGCGGTCTTCGATAAAAGCCAGCTCTTTACCATCCGGCGAATATTGCGGATAGGCGCGTTCTACCGTTTTGGACGGTAATAAAACTTCCTCCTCAATAAGAGTGGCATTAGGGAAATTAGGGTCTTCCTTACGGCTTATTTTTGCAGTGTAAAGTTGCCAATTACCGGTGCGTTCACTGGCATAAACCAGCGTCCGATTGTCCGGAGCAAAAGAGACGGAAGCTTCTTTTGCAGGAGTATTTGTGATTTGCTTGGTTGTAGCATAGTCAGTTGAAGTTACAAAGACGTCACCACGTACAATAAAAGCAACCTGTTTGCCGTCCGGAGATACGGAAGCGGAAGTGGCTCCCTGTGAGAATTTAAGTGCAGCAACCTGCTCTTCATCGTCACGGACAAGCTCTACTTTTACTTTTTCCGGACGGGTACCGGGTTTCTGGGTATAAAGCTCACCGTCATAGGTATAACACAAAGTTCCTTTATCGCTGACAGACAAGAAACGTACCGGATGAATCTTAAAAGTAGTGACAGCCTTTACTTCTTGTGGAGTATTCAATGAGAAAGTATACACATTAAAAGAACCTCCATTACGTTCACTCAAAAAATAGACTGTATTACCATCAGGTGCATATACAGGATTACGGTCCTCCCCTCCCCGGTTTGTCAGGTTCGTATGTTTTCCGGTTTGGGTATTGTATAACCAAATATCTCTCGTAATGGATGAAGTGTGATGTTTTCTCCATTCATCCTCAAAACCTTTGCGGTCCTGATAAAGAAAGTTCTTTCCTGCTTTATCAAAACAAACGAGTTCGGCGGGAGTTGCCAATACTTGTTCGGTGCGTCCTCCGTCTACAGAAACTTTGTATAATTCTGTCATTGCTCCCGTAGGAAACAAAGCGCTGTTTGCAGGATCTTGTATGGAAGCGGAGAAAAGGACATACTTTCCATCCGGTGTAAAAGCCGAGGGAATTTCCGATGCGGAATGGTAAGTCAGTCTCCAGGCGACTCCTCCGTCGGCAGGCATGATGAACAGGTCGAAATTTCCATTCCGGTCACTGGCAAATGCGATTTGTTTTCCGTCGGGAGACCAGACGGGATTGGCTTCATAAGAGGCTTGTGTGGTAAGTTGAACGGCAGTTCCTCCTTGTGCGGGAACTTTATAAATATCTCCTTTATAACAGAAGACAATCTCGGTTCCATCCGGTGAAATACGTGCATCACGCATCCACAAAGGAGTAATTGCATAGCTGGATAATGCTGATAATACCAGTGCTAACGAAGTTATTAGTTTCTTCATATCAATTTATTATATATTTATTCCGAAAAATCAGTTTGAATTAGTTTTCCCGTGTAATTATAGAATGCTCTGTCACCAAAATCTTTGAAAAAGAAGGCGTATTTATCCACTCCCGTACAATGACAAACGCCAATTTGCCGGGGAAGGTATTCCTGCAAATAATCTGCAATGATCTGATATTTTTGTTTTTCCGCATTATGAATGTGAAAACCTCCGAGAAGTAACTTGCAGGGAGATTCAGGAAATGCAGCCCGAACGGTACGCAAGATATTGGTGATCCCCCGGTGAGAACAGGCGCTCAACACAGCAACTCCTTCCGGTTCCACTAACACCATTGCCAATTCATCCTGAAAGGTATCCGGTATTTTGCAACCATCTTCTTGCTGAACCCAGAAGCGTTCAAAATGGGTATCCTCCTGATTGATAATATCAATAGATGGAAAAAGAAAGACTCCGGGAAGCAGTTCGGTCTGCTCTGTGATAAAGCGGAAACGGGAAAGATCAAGATTTTGCGTATGCTTCATTCCATTCTCGCGTTCATCCTTGAATTTAGGAGAAAAGATTTCACGTTTACAGACAACGGTTGCCTGTGTATTCAATTCCAGAAAATAACGCAGTCCCCCCGTATGGTCACTGTGACCGTGGGATAATATTAAATAATCAACTTTTTGTAAATCAATGTGCAACAGACGGGCATTACGGATAAACAAGTCAGATGCTCCCGTATCGAAAAGAATTCTATTCCCTTGGATCTCAATATAGAGAGAAAGACCATGCTCTGCCTGCAATTTACGTCCATAGACACAATTCTCCACAAGAGTCGTTATTTTATAGCTCATGACGTTTAGTTATCAAACAAATAATGTAAAATAAAAAGTTCTGCCACAAAATTATAATAATTCTGTGGCAGAACAAGCAATCTAATCAATTAAAATTCTTGACTTTTCAATCTTTCTGATTGAATCCTTATTTTTATCCTTCAAAAGGTTATACCATTTTCCCCATCTTGTAAGCTTCCTGCATATAGGGAGTATCTTTAATTTCCCCTACCTTCCATGCACCAATTCCATAAACCGTTCCCTTTTCCTGCGGTCCTTCCAGACAATCGAGGAAGCCACGGAAACCATCAATGGTACGTTCCATCATTGCTTTATCGTTTTCCGCAGCCGCAATAATGAAATAAAATTCCTTATTGGTTATTTCCGTATAGCGTGCACAGCAGCGGTCGATCATAATCTTCATCTGTCCGCACATGGTATAAAAATAGACCGGAGTTGCCATCACAATCACATCTGCAGCAATCATCTTCTCTACAATTTCCGCTGTATCATCTTTCTGCGGACAAGGTTTGCCATACATACTGCAAACACTGCACCCCGTACAAGGATGAACTGTTTTGTCTTTCAGAAAAATCTTCTCCACTTCATTACCTGCTTCGAGAGCACCTTTCATAAATTCATCACATAATAAATCAGAATTACCACCTTTACGTGGACTGGATGAAATAATCAAAACCTTTTTAGCCATAACTTTACTTTATTACTTTTTATTTTCAGAATTCTTTCTATCAATGATTCACTTTGCAAAAGTAGGGAAATAAAAGTATATCGAATGTAGATAAATTACAGAGAAAGATACCTAAATTACAGATTCCATGTTTTGCCATTATTTTTATCCAATCCCTTGTACATATTTATTCTACATTCATGATGGCTGTATTATCACAGTTATATATTTCTCCTCGAGCATCAGAGCGTCTCTAGTAACTTTATGAGACGTTCTGCATGTTCCACCGACATAGCTTTCTGCTGTTCAATGAGTTCGGGAGCAGTACGACTACCGTAGCTCACGCCACAAGTATATACACCCCCGCAATACTCCATCTGCGTCAGCCGACAGGTGGCTTTGTAGCAGGGCAGAAATTCGTCGATAGTGTAGCCCATCGCCCCCTCATGACTATACAGTGCTTCGGGTGCTCCCGTTGTGAAAGAGAGAACGAGTTTCTTGCCTTTGAGCTTGTCTCCGGTACTTCCGTGTGAAAAACCGTGACGGAAAGTCTCTTCCATCCAGCGTTCCAATATGGAGGGTGCGGAGTACCAGAAAAGGGGGAACTGCAACACGATGATGTCTGCCCGGAGCAATTTCTGCTGTTCGGCTTCCACGTCGATTTTGAAGTCGGGATAGAGTTCGTCCAGCTTTACGATTTCGGTTTCCGGCAGCCGTTCATTCAAGGTTTCGAGAATCGTTTTATTGGCTACGGATGCGGCAAGGTCTGTATGGCCGCTGATAATCAATACATTTTTCATATTCATTCTTTTTATTGTTATTTCTTATGCACCTACACCGCCATCCACTTTATAGTCGGCCCCGGTTACGAAACTGGCTTCGTCGCTTGTCAGAAAAGCGACGACAGCGGCAACCTCTTCGGGTTGTCCCATTCGACCGAGAGGTACGCTTTTAGTTACCATATCTTTGTGGGCTTTCGCGGCTTCGTCCGAAAGTTCGGTCTTGCCGTAGATAGGGGTTTCGATAGGCCCTACCCCGAGTGAATTGACACGCACGCCATCTTTAGCCAACTCTTTTGCCCATGCACGTGTCATGGTATAGACAGCAGCTTTCGAGGCGGCATAGTTTGCCATCGTTGCGATAGGATTGGTTGTCATGGTTGTCGTGACGTTCAGGATATTGCCTTTTACTGCTTTTATCATCGGCAGGCAGGCTTGTGTCAGCATGACGACGGCGCGCACGTTGATGGCAAATACCTTGTCGTATTCGTCGATTTTCATCGTTGCAAACGGGGTGACGGGCGCCCATCCGGCATTATTGACGAGAATATCGAGACGACCGTACCGTTCTCCGATAATCTGGATAATAGATTCTATTCCGGCTTCCGCTTCGAGATCGGCAGCAAGAAAGGTTATCTTATCACTATAGGAGGCTGTTTCGGCAAGTGTCGGTTCCGTGCGGCCTACAATCAATACGTTAGCGCCTTCATCGGCCAGACGTTGGGCGATAGCTCTTCCGATACCTGTTCCGGCTCCGGTTACAAGAGCTGTTTTATGATTTAATGATGGATACATATTTCTTATTGATTTTCTTATTTGATTTTGTTGATTTTAAAGGAATGACGTCCGCCTCCCACTTGCGTTCCATCAGTGAGTATTCGCTCTGTACGGCTGTTATAGGCGTAACGGCATGGGCTGCCTTGAGTTGTTCGAGGGTGGGCTCGGATTGTCCCCATGCACGGATTTTTCCTTCCTTATTTTCTTGTTTTCATCATTCTGTATCTTTTACTTGTTTATCTTACGAGTTTTATGCCCCAATCCATATTCCCGGTAGCACTAAGCGCGGCTACCCAAAACGCACCGAGCATTTCAGTGTAGCGGGACATACTGATATTTCCTAAATCAAGGGTATCCTCCCAGCCGAAATCCTTTAATAAAACCGCTACTTCAGCTTTCGCGTCAGCATCGTTACCGCAATAGAAGCCCGTAATGGCTTCCGGTAGTTGCTTCGGATGAACCATCAAATGATTGCAGAGATAGTTCAGTGTTTTTACGACTTTTGCGTCCGGCAGAATTTTTTGGGCTTCTTCTCCCAAGCTGGTTGTTCCGCTCCATCTCGAATCGAGCGAGATATGTCCGTCTTTGTAGATGTATGGATTTGCCAAGTCGATCAACAGTTTCCCGTTCAGATTTTCTTTTCCGGCAGCGTTTAGAGCTTCGAGCGAGTGGATGCCCTGCACGCAGTTGAATACTCTTTCACCGAATCGTGCAGCATCGGCAAAAGTGCCGTGAGAAGCCCGCTCGCCATTAGTTTTCGCCCAGTTCGCAGCTTTTTCGTTGGTGGCATTACGCGCCCCCATCATAACTTCGTGACCGAGTTCGGTCAATTTCGTGGCGATGGCGTGAGCCACATCGCCTGTTCCTAAGATTCCGTATTTCATACTTTCATTTTTTATTGTTCGGGTTAAATTGCTTGTCGTAATTCAGAAGGAATTTTACGAGTTCGGGATTACGGTGCGACCAGCGGAAGTCGGCCGGTTTGTCGAGCGGACGGATGCTTTCCATATCTTCCGGTGTGAGTGCAAAATCGAATACATCCAGATTTTGTTTCATTCGCTCAATGCGCGTGCTTTTCGGAATGGCAATGATGCCGCGTTGCACCAAATAACGCAGAGCGACTTGCTGTACCGTTTTATCGTATCGCTCGGCTAAGGCCGTCAGTACGAGATTGGTCAGAAGGTCGGGATCGCCTTGTGCCAGCGGCGCCCAAGCCATGATACGTGTATCATAAGGATTCATTTCGGCTTCAGCGTCCCACTGCTGACTGAATACATTGGTTTTCAGCTGATTTATGGCGGGTTTGATTTCGGCACATTCAGCCATGTCCACGAAGCGGTCGGGATAGAAGTTCGAGAGTCCGATAGCACGGACTTTTCCGGCCTTTAATGCTTTCTCCATAGCCCGCCATGTTCCCGGATAGTCGCTAAACGGCTGGTGGATAAGAAGCAGGTCGATGTAATCGGTGCGTAACTTACGGAGCGATTCGTCGATGCTGCGGGTTGCCTTTTCCTCGCCCGCATTGGTAATCCACACCTTTGTCGTGAGAAAAAGTTCATCACGGGACACACCGCATTTGGCGATGGCATTACCCACGCCCTCTTCGTTATAATAAGCCTGCGCCGTATCTATCAACCGATAACCTACGCTGATGGCATTGAGTGCACAACGCTCGCACTCTTCGGGCGATACCTGAAAAACACCATATCCTAATATCGGCATTTTAATGCCGTTGTTCAATTTTACAGTCTGCATATAATTCTATTTTAAGGGTTCATATTCTATTTGAGCAATATCGGCGCTCTGCATATCGAAAGCCTCTTCCGCTTTTTCCGCAATGTCGATGTGTGTCCGACTCCGGAGCAATACGTCGAAAGCGGCCTTGTCTTTAAGATCGACGACCATCATCACGGCATCGGGACGTCCAAACAGTCCGCGTGTACGACCGACCGTGATGTCTTCAATAACCGTTTCTATCTCTTTCATGGCACGCATTTCAGCCATCTTTTGTTCTACCACGTCATCGGAAATTCCTTCCTTGACGTTGATGATAAATATATGACGTAACATATTTCTTTTTTATAAATTATTCGTGTATGCGATGTAACCCGATACCTTTTACCGTAGGTAAGTCCATATCGTCGTAGATGGGGCTTTTTCCTGTCTCCAGCAGGGCGATAGTATCCATTTCCTCTTTGGACAGCGTAAAATCGAGAATATTGAAGTTCTCGATCATCCGTTCCTTGTGTACGGATTTCGGGATAACCACGATGTCACGTTGATTCAGCCAGCGAAGAATCACGGCCCCGACGCCCTTATCGTGTCGCTCTGCTATCGCTTTCAATGTGGGATGATTGAATATGTCATTCTGCCCTTCGGCAAAAGGCGCCCAGGCCTCGTGTTGGATACCTTCCTGCTGTAAGAAGGCATTGGCAGCCTGCTGCTGGAAAAACGGATGTGTTTCAAGCTGGTTTACGACAGGTTTTATTTCGTTATGTAAGAAAAGGTCTTGCAGACGTTCGTTGGAGAAACTCGTAACCCCAATAGCCCGGATACGTCCCTCTTTATAGAGCCGCTCCATAGCCCGCCATGCGGCATAGTAATTCCCGTATGGTTTGTGCATCAAATAGAGGTCAAGGTAATCCAATCCGAGCTTTCTCATCGAGAGGTCGAAAGCCCGTAGAGCATCGTCGTATTCGTAGTCTTGCACCCACAATTTGGTGGTTATGAAAAACTCCTCTCGTTTAATGCCGCTTTGCCGAATGGCGTTTCCCAACTGCTCCTCATTGAAATAGGCCGCAGCCGTATCGAATTTCCGATAACCGACCCCAATGGCATCGAGCACCACACGTTCCGTTTCGTTTTCAGGAATCTGAAAGACACCAAACCCGATGGCAGGCATCATTACACCATTGCTTAATCTTACATTTTTCATATCCTTTATGGTTTTTAATTCTGATGCAAAATTACAGAATGCCTATCATTTTATCGTTGCATTATTCGGGGAGGAATTTTCACTATTCGTGGTTTTTCGTTATTTTTGCAGGAAATGAAAGAATAAATGAAACATACAGACTTCGATGGGATTATTTTTGCTGATACATTGCAGGAGTTTAATACCTTACGATATGCAGGAAGAGTAATCCATATTCTTTGCAGCGGAGGAAATATGGGTTTCACATTTCAAGATACCCGTTATAACATCGCGGCCGGGGATTATGTAATTCTACCCAACGCCACGCTCGCATCGGAATTTTCGGATTCCGAAGACTTTCAAGGTATCCTGATGAACCTTTCGGATGCGTTCGTTTCCTCAATTGCCATCCGCAGCAATTACGGTATTATCGGGTATCTGTCGCTTTTACAGAATCCGGTTATGAAACTTTCTGCCCATGATTTTCAAGTATGTGAGCAGGCGATGCATTGTATTCGACAGCGTTTAGCAGACAAAGAGCATCTGTTTTGGGAGGAGTTGATGGGAAGTCTGCTTACGGCACATATTCTCGACCTTTATGATATTCATGCACGCAGTCAGAATAACGTGCAAGTATCGGAACATATAACTTCGTTGCTACGGAAATTCATAGAACTATTATATAACGGCGAGTATATCCAAAACCGTGATCTTGATTTTTATGCTTCTCAACTTTGCATAACGCCTCATTATCTGTCGGAGATATGCAAAAAGGTAAGTGGCAAACCTGCGACTTATTGGATTGACCGCTTTACACTTCAAGAAATCACCCGTCTGCTGCGGCAAAAAGAGCTTTCCTTGACAGCAATTGCAGAACGGTTGAATTTTTCCTCTGTCTCTTATTTTAGCCGCTATGTGCAGAAGAAAATAAAAGTAACTCCGTCAGAGTATCGGAATGATACATCTGTTTGATAATACCTTCTTACGTTCATTTGCCCTTATTCTCATTTTTTATCCTTATCTTTGTTCAGAATACGAACAATATAATACTAATGAAGAAGATACTACTGACCGAATCACATAAAGAAAAGCTATTTCAAATCCCTCTCTTCCGGGACTTACCTCTGAATATCAAACTTTCTTTGCTTGAAAAACTGGAATTTGTAGTCTATGCAGCAGAAAAAAAAGAGATTGTTGTAACGCAAGGTACTCCATGCAATAAACTATATGTATTATTGGAAGGTAAACTACGCACAGACATTATTGACGGACTTGGAAACGAGGTGATGATTGAATATATTATCGCTCCACGTACCTTTGCCACTCCGCACCTCTTCAGTTCAAACAATACATTGCCCGCCACTTTTACCGCTCTCGAAAACAGTGTGGTATTGATGGCAACCAAGGAATCGACCTTTAAGGTTATCAGTCAGGATCCACAGGTTCTTCATAATTTTCTTTGCATCGCCGGTAATTGTAATATCTGCACAGTGTCCCGTCTGAAACCTCTTTCACGTAAAACAGTGCGGGAAAGATTCATTGTTTATCTATATGAACATAAGAAAAAAGATTCATTGGTGGTAGATATCATGCATACTCAATCTCAACTCGCCGAATACTTAAATGTGTCACGTCCCGCTCTATCTAAAGAAATCAATAAGATGATTAAAGAAGGACTTGTCACTATGGAAGGAAAACGAATAGAGATTTTAGATCAAATAACTTTAGAGAAATATCTGTAATAATCTATCCCATAACAATAAAGATAATTATCAGGGAAGTCTCTAAAACAAAAAATCATCCCTACTGCAATATGTGTAGTAAGGATGATTTTATAAACTCAAAACTTTTCAAAAATTCTCTCTCTATTTAATTCTTATTATTTCCTTGGATTTACCACTTTACAAACAATATTTTCGGATTGATATTCAATGATACCCAACCCCAGTCCTGCCAGCTTTCATGATTGCCCGTTTTCACAGCATCCATTGTCTTCGTGCCACGCATAAAAGAATATCCGGCAGAGAGTTTCACATCCTTCATGATTGACCAGTTAATCTGATAATCAACTTCCGAACCTAATGATTTCTTTAAATCCTGAACTTTAACTGCTGTACTAAAGTAATGGTAATTAAGTTCCATATCTACCTTGTCAGATAGACGGAAACGACCTCCGATACGAGCATCCATCAATCCCGGTGCATAACCGTTTGCAAATGTAGAAGCATAAAAATAATCCATTGCTCCATAGAATTTATGATGGGTTCCATAAAGAGGATCAAAAGCCTTATACTTACCGCCATTTCCTTTATCACCGCTTAAATAATCAAAACTAGCCACGGCTCCCCATGTCTGATTAAACGTATAGGCGGCTTGTATGCTTCCCATCAAAGCTGAAACTTTCTCCGCAGCTTTATTCTTACCCATCTGATAGTAGAAAGCACCATCCAGATTCCAGTTACTATTCTTATAAGTGAGGTAAGTACCCATTGTTTGTAAATAGCGGGTATGAGAATCATCCGTGGCTTTATCACCCGTTTCCAATCCCAGATTCATAAACAATAAAGAAGCTCCGAACGGAACATTGTCCGCTTTATAATGATACCAGACGGTTTGCATATTCTTATAAGGCTGTCCGGTAGAAGAATCATAGTAAGTACCTCCACTTGTTCGATTGTCATTATTCTGGTTAAAAGCAAGAATCAGATGGACTTCATTATTTTTGTTGGCATATCCCAGCTTCAATGCATCGTGGTAACGGCCCGCTACATTCCAATCCAGTCCTCCCAAAATACGTTCATCATCATAAATCAATGACTGACGTCCTAGTTGAGCAAAGAACCCTTCACCAAAGTTCAGTTTCGCCCAAGCCTCATTCAACATAAAACGCCCATTCTTCTCAATCTGCGGGTCTTGTCCCCAAACACCGACATGCTGTGCCGACATCTTTAGTTCCAGATCCGAACGTTTATAATCCATCGAGAGGCGTGCACGGTTATTGATGAAAGATGTAGGAGCTACCCCTTCATCCCGTGGAGTCAGTGCACCATTCCGATACTCCGCACGAGGTCTGATTTGCATAGACATCGTAAATTCATTCTCTTTCTCCGTGTTTTGTGTATATGCCATGCTTGGCAATAACATAAGCAAGAATGACCAATAAAGTGTTTTCATTGATATTGAAGTTTAAGTGATTCGATATTTCAATTTAAATTATAAGTATGCACACTGACTCCCTGTGCGGCCGGAAGGTAATTGATTCCATACCAGCACATTTGCAACAGGACAAATGATACTAACAGAATAATCAACGCAGGACGTGCCTTCAATGGATTGCCTAATCTGAAATGGATATACACCAGATAAGCGAACCAGGTAGCTGCCGCCCAAGTCTCTTTCGGGTCCCAAGCCCAGTAATGCCCCCAGGCTTCTTTTGCCCAGATAGCTCCGGTAAGCATACCTAATGTCATAAATGCCAGACCTACATAGGTGAGGTTGTCACACAAATCCATTTCTTTCCGTTCAATCTCCTTCTTTTTGAACCAAAGCAGATAGACGGCCATCACCGTCGCCGCTCCCAACATAGCATAAGCAAACATATACACAATGACATGAGGGGCAAACCACGGACTTTGCAAAGCAGGCATCAACGTCTTATTATGAATCTCCGGTTTGAAGATATTGATACAAATAAAGACCAATGAAAGGATGCAACTGAAACTTAAAATCCATTTATACTTCCAGCGTGCATAGGTTATCAATCCCGCCAACGGAAGGAAGAAAGAATACCACAGCCGTGTCTCTCCCATTGTCCGCATCGGAGGACGTTCTAATGAAATCCACATTCCGATAATGAAACTGAAGAAAATAGCCAGACCTAAGAAAGTTAATCCATAAGCCCATCCCGGTTTTGTACCTTTCCAGGCAGCAAAAGCTCCCAAAGCCCAACAAACCAGTGCAGCTATTGCAAATAGTATAAAGTATTCCCAACTCATGCTTTGTCCTCCTCTTTCCTCTTTTGTGCGCTGACAAACAGACAGATGGCTCCTGCCATCATCATTATTATTCCTGTGTAAACAACCGGCAACCACGGATCGCGAACCAACTCAAAGACACTGACATCGCTCCATCGTCCCTTTGTTTCATCATAACTAAGTTGATAAATTTTCCAACCTTCTATCTCCATCGGACGGTTCACTTCAATGGTTCCTTCCGTGATCGTTCCTTCTTGTGTGTAAATCTTCACTTCCGATGCAAATCGCTGCGGTTCCCGTTCCGGCATTACAATACTGGTTAAAGAATCCAGCCGGATTGCCTTATAGGGAAAAAGAAAACTACCGCAACTTACCCATCCCTCTTTGGTTGTTTGATTCTTCTGATTGACTGCTTTCAGATAGACAGCATAAGTCGCTCCCATCGAATGAAATTCAGTAAACTTCAAAGTATCTTCGGTAGCCACAGAAGCAGCCATCGGAATAGATTGCTCAATAGTTAGCTGCCAGTCCTGCAAGCTGCCATTTGTCACTCCCTCTTCCAACAATACATGTACAGGAGATTTTTCGGGAAGCGTACGGCCGGTTTCATTATCAATCAACATCAGTTTCGGAGGATATTCGTCGATAGTGAAATCTTTCAGTTCGATAGCCAGCGGAAGTTCAATCAGTTGACCTTTATCATCCGTAGCCCGCCATTCGGCACTTCCCATCCGGGTTGTCATTTTCAACCTTTGCATATCGGCATTTCCCAAAGTGGCTGTTATCAGTGCAATAAACAATCCGATATGATTCAGAAGGAAAGAAATCCTGCTGATCTTCAAAGAAAAACCGGTGCGAAGGATTGTCAGCCCCAAGGCGGTGACCATCCAAAAGTAGAGCAGGACAAAAGGCCAGGAAGAAATCATCTGCGAAAATCCCAGCAGATCAGCCGGAGCATGACCGGAAGGAGCCTGCCGGATCAGTCCCATCACTACCGTCATGCCGACCACCCACAATAGAGACGAGACAGCAGCGGAATAATGACTCAACCATCCGAATAAATAGACACGTTTGCGAAGAAGGTGCATGGCTACCAAAGCAATGATATAAACCACTAACACAATCACATTGACCGGACAGGCAAACAGGTCCCAATGAATGGCTCCCACTGTCATTTGCAGCAATAACCCTATCACCAGTAATCCTGCGCCAATCACCAGCCCTTCTTTATAACTCCATGGTTTGCTCCACATATATAAATTTTCTTATTTCTGTGCCAGACGGCCGTTTTCTTTCGCTTTCTCCAACCATGCCGGAACAGTTGTTTTCAGGAATTTCTCCTTAGCCGCTCTTTCAGCATCCATATCCAAGCCGATATATTCCTGTGCTTTTGCCTTTGTTGAAATGTCCGGCATCGGAACATCTCCCGTATATCCATTCTTCGCCAATACTTTAGATACAGCCAGACGGGCTTGCATGGCACGATCCAATCCATGAGAAAGAATTCTCTGAATTTCCTGCGGTGCATGGAAAGAACCTCCGTGTGAAGCTACTCCGAAATCCCAACGCCATTGTGCCTGACGAATCAGTGCGAGCACATCTTTCATCTGTGTTTCTGTAGCACCCTTGTCCCAGGCAAATTTAGCTTCGATATGTGCTTTTGCCAGTTCCTGTTCCAGACGGTTACGGATTTCATTCGCTTTACGTTGGCGTTCGTACACATTATTACGTAAAGTCTCTTCACTTTCACGGTGACAAACCTGACAGGTGCGGTCAATCATAGCCAACGGGCTTTGGATATGGTGATCGCTGAATTTCACACCACCTTCACTCTTATACGGCATGTGGCAATCGGCACAAGAGACACCTCTCTGTCCATGGATACCCATCTGACAAATCTCATAGTCAGGATGCTGCGCTTTCAGAATCGGAGTACGGCTCAATTTATGAATATAATCATAAAAACCGGCCTCATCATAATAAGCCTCCATATCTTCTACCGTAAAACCTTTGTCCCAAGGGAAAGTCAGGTATTTACCATCCCCTTTGAAATAATATTCCACATGACATTGTGCACATACCAATGAACGCATCTCCTGCGGAGTAGCTTTAGTGATGTCTTTACCCTGACGTTGGAAAGCCTCTATCAAAGCGGGACGACTGATATGAAGATTCATTGTTTCGGGATCATGGCAATCGGAGCATCCGATAGGATTCACAATTTCAGCACCCATAGCCCCCCATTTATTGTTATAGAAAGAATCGACACCTAATGCCTCCATCATACGGGGGACATCCGGACTCTTACAAGTCCAGCAGGTAGACGGTTGAGGACCTTCGGTCGGGCTCATGGGCGAACCGGTACGCAAAGATGCCGTAATATCCTCAATGGCATGCATGTGTCCCCGTGGAGTGGAATAATCTTTTGAGAAAGCGTATCCCGCCCATAGAATCACCATTTCAGGACGTTTTTCCAAAGCATCTACAGCAATATTTCCATTAAATTCACTCTCAAAGTCAGTCTTTGCAGTCTCCGTCCAAGTCTGGTATTCACGGGGAAAGTCATCCTTAAACAGTTCATTTCGTGCTTCAATCCCCTTGATAACGTTTTTACGGTTATTGAAAATGCTGGCAACTTCCGCCCTCCGTTCCATCAACGCAGAAACGCATAATCCCAAAACAAATACAACGACCATTGAACCTCCGAACAACAGCCATCCTTGCCATGATTTTAATTTCTTTTCCATTGTATATCGGTTTTATTATTTTATTACGTATTTCATTTCTTATTTATCTTTCTGATTCACCATCTTCCGGAGCCATTCGGGAACAGGCGATTCCGGAAGAGGAACAATCGCTCCCGGAGTACCGGACAGGGAATTCTTTCCACCATGAGGAACATCACGATGGCAATCCCAGCAAGCCTTCCCCTCTCCTACCTGTGACATCATATAATCGATCTTCCCCGTCTTCACAAATTCCGTATTGAGTTGTGTATGACAGCGGATACAATTATTCATAATCACTTCGGAACTGGCTTCATGAGCCTGAATGACCTGCGGCTCGCTTTTGGTAAGAAATGCAGCCACGTGTTTCATACCGTCCATACCTTTAAAGGTCCATTTCTTCACAGCATTTTCATGCGGCACATGACAATCATTGCAGGTGGCATTCCGGGCATGTGAACTATGGAACCAGGTTGCATAGTAAGGAGTCATAATGTGACAATTCACGCATGCAGCCGGGTCATCTCCAAGATAGGTATGCGCCCGGAGCATATACATAAACAGTGCTCCTCCACCCACAATAACACCGCCAATGATGACAGCCGCTACCTTCCATTTATAAGAAGGAAAGAGTCGATTTATTATTGGAAACTTCATCATACGAAAAAGTATTTTTCACAAAAGTAAAGGATTGGAAACAAAAAAGGTGTAATATCTATTACACCTTTCGAAAGAAAAAATACTCATTACGTAAAAAAACAGTATATCTATCGTCCTGTAGCCAGCAGATATTCCAGTTTCTTTATCTGATATTGAGAATAGGCATCCACATAAGTATCCCTACTTTGTTGAAACATAGACTGTGCATCCAATAAATCACTCATACTTGTGGTGCCTGCCTTGTAATAATCTTCATTCAATTTCAGATTCTCCGTTGCCTGTTCAATGGACTTCCGGGCAATCAGAATCTGTTTGTAAGCATCATCAACATCATTCCATGCTTTCTGCATCTTAATCATCAACAATTCTCCCGTATCATCCCGTTCGTATTCCGCATACTTTAATTGTAACTTCTGCTTTTTAATGGCATGAGAACCACCCCACCAGTTAGATATGGGAATAGAAACGGTGGCAAAAGCAATACCAAAAGGATGAGATTTATCCATCAGGTCATCATACATATATCCTGCGCCAATAGCAATCGTAGGCAGATTCTTTCCGATTGCCAGATTTTTCTGCAGCCGGTTAGCTTCCACATTTTTCTCTAACAGATGATATTCAGGAGTCAGCACTAATGAAGCATGATGGTCCCTGCGAAGTTGTTCGGGAAAAACCGGAATGTCTTCCACCGGAATATCCGTCTCTATTTCAAAGCCATCGCCTGTTTCACCGATATATTGTGCCAATACCATTTTGCTAAGAGACAACGCATTCTCTAACTTTATCCGGTTGCTGGCTACTTCATTCCTTTTCAGTTCCACCTGAAGCAGTTCGTTTCTTGTGGTCATTCCGGCTTTGACCGCCACTTCTACATCCTGATACAGACGGTCCAGCATTTTCTGCACCGTAGTGAGCGTGGTCAACTTCTCCTGCAAAGTGACTACCTGCCAGTAATATTGTTCCGTGGTATAACTCACTTCATTTTCCGACTGACGCAACTGCCATTTACTCACTTCCACGCTCACTTTCGCCAGTTTGTTGCTATTCACAATCTGTCCGCCCGTAAACAAAGGTTGCGTAGCCGTAATGCTGCCCACAATTCCATTCTTCAACATAGACATTCCCATCCCTGGAGCCAATTCCATTTCAAGCAAACCTTTATTTGCATTAAATCCGGCTCCCGTAGCTCCCACCGTAGGGAAATAACCGGTAAATGCTTCTTTCTTTGTCTGCTCCGCAGCCTTCAAGTCTGTGTGAGCTTTCTTCATTTTTATATTGTGTGCCAATGCCATAGAGCGGCATTGCTCAAGCGTATAAGTCTTTTGCGCACACAAAGGAAACATCATGAATCCGCACAAAGCGAAAATCACTACTTTTTTATATTTATCCTGTCTCATTGTCTTTTGTTCTTCATTTAATTATTCCAATTCCAGTTTGGCAGACCGACTGCGTTTCCGCGTTGTTCCGCTCATCATCAACCAGTAACATACCGGCATCACAGTCAGAATAAACACCATTGTAATCAGTGTGCCATAGAAAATAACGGTTCCCATCGGCATCCACAGTCCGCTGCCTCCCAATATCATCGGAATGACTCCCATAGAAGCAGCTGCCGATGTCAGGAAGATAGGGCGCATACGTCGTTGTGCCGAATGATAAATAGCCTGATGCGCCGTCATTCTTTCATTATTCCGAAGCTCTTCGGCATAGTCGATCATAATGATGCCGTTACGTACCAGGATTCCCATCAGGCTGACAATTCCCAACACGCAAGTCACACCAAAGTCGACACCCTGTATCAGAATACCGACAGCCGTACCGAATAGGCAAAGCGTCAGGCACATCAACATCATAACTGCCGTACTGATACGTTTAAAGTGCCAAAGAAGAATGAAGAAGATAATCACAACAGCAATGCAGAGTCCTGCCATGATATTAGGCATCTGCTCTTCATTTTCTTCCAGCTCACCGCCATAAGTCAATGTCACTCCCTCCGGCAAAGATAAACCGGACAACTTCTCCTGCACTTTGGCGGTTGCATTCATCACGTTTATTTCACGGCCTACTTCCGCCATTACAGTAATGGTCCTGATTCCGTTGCGGCGTACAATCTGTCCATCGTTCCATACAGGAACAATCTTTGCAATCTGGCGTAAAGGTACAGTTGCCAGTCCGCCGGATGCGGCAATCCGCTCGTCTCCGAGGTCCTGATAGCGGGCAGAGTCTGCTTTGGTGCTTTTCAGCACAATATTGATATCATAATCGCCTTCCCAGGCAGTGGCAACGGGAAAACCACTTCCGTAGCGCATAGCAAGTGCCGTTTCCAACGAAGCGTTCGTTATTCCCAGCCGGATGGATTCATCTTCATCCAGTTCAATCCGGGTAGCTGCCAACGGTTCATTGAAGTTAGTCCGTACCAGTTCCAGTTCCGGCATTGTACGCAGGATCTCCACAATTCTGTCAGCCTCATTCTTCAATACGGAAAGGCTATCGCCACTGATACGCACTTCCACAGGATTGACCGCCTCACTATATCCTAATTGTTTGAAACGCACTACGGCTTCCGGAAAATAACCCGAATATCGGGGAGTATATTCA
Organism: Bacteroides sp. OM05-10AA; assembly: GCF_003439055.1. Classification (NCBI taxonomy): domain Bacteria; kingdom Pseudomonadati; phylum Bacteroidota; class Bacteroidia; order Bacteroidales; family Bacteroidaceae; genus Bacteroides; species Bacteroides sp. OM05-10AA. The sequence continues at coordinate 209,737 of NZ_QSUR01000003.1, read as the reverse complement.
TCCAGAAGTTCCAGTGTGGCATCTACTCCGGTCGTATTCACGATAAATTGGGCAAAGTTGCTTCCTCCCATTTGTGGTGCATACGAGTTTTGGAAACGGGGTGAAGAAGTTCCTTTAAAAGAAGCTACCGATAACACCCGGGAATCCTGACGGAGAATATGCTCCAGGCTATCTGCTACCTGTGTCGTTTTCTCTACTGCCGTGCCGGTTGGCATATAAATCTCTACGGCAAACTGATCCCGTTCTGCGGTAGGCATCAGCTTTTGCGGCAAACTTCCCACCAGCACGATGCCTACAACAACAGAAAGTACCCCTAAACCAATCGTTATCCGTGGATAAGCGAAACATTTATCCAAGAGCCAGTTGTATCCAGTCTGCAAGCTGTCCAAAAAAGAAAATTTCTTCTTTCCGCCCTCTGGGAACTCACTTTTAACAGGCTTCCGGATAAAGTAAAACTGCAGAAAAGGAACCAACAGTTCGGCAACCAGCAATGAAATCATCAGTATCAAGGTAGTAGCCCACGGAAAGCTCATCAGGAAGTCATGTGTCATGCCCGTCATTGTAAACAGGAACGGGAAGAAAGTAATACTGATAGCCAAAGTTGCCGAAAATATAGATTTGAAGAAATGAGTGGCACTCTCAATAGAGGCATGCCAACGGGACATTCCTTCCGATATTTTTTCCAGATAGCTATCGATTATCACAATAGAGTTATCCACAATCATTCCCAATGTAACGATCAGTGCTGCCAATGTTACCGTATTCAATTCAATACCAAAAGCGTAGAATAAGCCCAGAGAAATAAATATAGTGACGGGGATGGTGGATGCCGCTACCATCGCCACTCTGAAGGGCATCAACAGCATTACTACAATAATCACAGCAATAACGGCAATCAACAGTTCTTTCAGGAAAGTGATTACACTGTCGTTCACTACCTTACTCTGATCGGTAATCTTAAACAGTTGCACGTCCGACGGTAAGGTTTTCTCATATTCCGCCAGCACTTCTTTCACCTCATTACCCATACGGACAATATTCTTATCTTTCTTCATTTCCACACTAAGAAGCAGGCATTTTTTACCATTGTTCGTAATTACCGATTCCGGTACAGGGTATTCTTTTACAACTCTTGCTATATCTTTCAGGCGAACCGTATTTCCCATCGGATCGGAATAAACAATCATCTCCTGCACATCCCGCAGTGTATTCAGAGATTTAGCAATATAAACGGGAGAGATGTAGTCGTCAGTTTTTATCCGTCCGGCAGTGGTCGTAAACCCTTTTGTAAACAGGGTTATTGCAAGGGTTTGGTCGTTAATTCCGTAATGAGACAGGCGGTCACTATCGAGATAGATCGAAATCTGTTCTTGCTGCATACCGTACGTGTTCAGCCGTCCTACACTTTCTATCCTTCTCAATCTGTCTTTCAGCCCGTCCATATAGGTGTTCAGTTCGCGATAGGTTTTGTCCCCGCTCTCCATCGTAACCAGCAAAGCCGACGTATCGCCAAAATCATCCATCACCTGAACAGCCAACACTCCTTGCGGCAATTCACTCTTAAACTGCCCGACTCCATGTTTAAACTTGCTCCAAAACTCATCTTTATTATTCAAGTCATCATTCAACTGTACCTGAATAATCACCATGCCATCCTTACAGGTAGAATGAGTTTTTGCTTTCTTCACCTCTTTATAACTGAATATGTAGTTTTCCAAAGGCTTGGCCACCTGCTCTTCCATTTCCGCAGCAGTAGCTCCCGGATACACAGCGGCAACAACTCCCTGCCGGATCGTAAAATCGGGAAACTCATTCTTTTTCATCTCGGACAGTCCGTAGACTCCAAATGCCATCAAACAACAGGTAATCAAAATAATAACCTGTCGGTAATGCATCGCCCACTCAACGACGCTACGCTTCTTTGTCTTCATTTCCTTTTTCATTTTTCCGTTGTAATCCGTGTCTGCACACTTACTTTCTGCTGTCCTTCAACAATCACTTCATCTCCGGAAGTCAGTCCGTTTTTAATCACTACTCCCCGATCGGTCAGTTCTCCTGTCTGCACCATTCTTTTTTCTGCTCTCCCGTGTGTATTCACCCACACAAACGAACGGTTATTTTCATCCAGCTGAACAACCTGAACCGGCAGCACAAATGCCTTCGCTTCTCCCTCCGATTTATTCATATACATCTGACAAATCATACCCGGCATCAATACCTGTTCCGGATTATCTACCAAAACTTTTACTTCATACGAACGGGACAAAGCATTTGCCGCTACTCCTTTCTCAATGATACTGCCTTCAAACACCCGATTATCCAACGCAGGAACCATAATCCGGGCAGTCTGTCCAATCCTGACTTGTGCTATTTCATTCTCGGGTACAGCCACTTTGACTTTCACCTGATGAATAGTGACCAGTTTTACAACCGGCATTCCCGGCATCACATTCTGTCCGGTTTCCACACTCTTTTCTGAAATAATACCGCTAAACGGTGCACACAACCGGCAATCGTCCAGACTCTTTCTGGCAATCTGTTCGGAAGCAGCCGCCTGTTTCAATTTACTCTGTGCTTCCACCCACTGTATTTCAGGCAGACTGCCATTGTCGTGCAACTGTTTCAACCGCTGATAAGCATCTTCGGCTTGAGCAAGCAACGCGGCAGATGCATTATAAGTGTTCTGCAAAGTAGACTCGTCTACCGTAGCAATGATTGCTCCTTTCGCGACCCGCTGACCAACTGTTACCGCTATCTGCCCTATCGTTCCTCCCACCGGGAAACTCAAAGTAGAACCTGTCATTTCTTCGATAGTTCCCGAAAATCCCTGCGTGCCATTCAACGGGATTTCTTCCATCGTCACTACTTTTACCTTCACAGGTTCCATCTCTGTCGTCTCTCCTGTTTGTTTGCATCCCATCAATAGCATGCCGAACACTAATGTTACCCAATAATAGCTCTGTTTCATTTTAGTTTTCATTTTACTGATTACATCATTTTCTTTTTTCGCCTGCGAAGATGTAGATTTTTCGAACAGTTGCAGTGTTCTTTAAAAGCCAGCAAGTGTTCCATTTTTCAAGAAGATATGCCTAATAAGAAAAACAGAACACTATCTCCGCCAAATCGGACGCATCATCTTTGGAAATAATGACCATATTTGCAGAAATAATAAGTAAGAATGGAACAATGGAAATGAAAGAGAGCAATATTATCCATGAGATAAATATGGATAATATCAAAAATGAGGAAGCCTTGGTTGGTCTACTGAATTATATGGACGGAGACATTGCTATTGCAGATGATATCAGGGAACTGCCCTACAATGATAATTCTACCATACAACTGAATATGCTGATTATTATCATGTGTATCAAAGGTAAGTTGCAACTGGATGTCAACAGTAATACGTATGTGGTTCATTCGAACGATCTTTTGTTTTGCCGTCCCAATATTTTATGCAACAATTACATGCTTAGTCCGGATTTTGAAGGAAAAATAGTGGGATTCTCCGAACGCATTCTCCAACATTTCTTTTTCAACAGCAGGAATATCTGGAACAAAGCCTTATATATCAGCAAAAACCCCATTATACATCTGAATGAAGAAAAACAGAGCAGTTTTGAACATTACTATGAATTGATTAAACTGAAAGTCAACCAACCGCCACACATCTATCATAAAGAGATTATGCGTTCTCTCCTGCAAGCTGCCCTTTACGAATTACTGGTGGATTTGGATAAGCTCATATCATCTGACGAAGACAATTTGATGAGACAGGGAGATATTCTGTTCAAGAACTTTATGAAATTACTAGAGCAGACTAAAGGAAAAGAACGTTCGGTGGCATACTATGCCAAAGAGCTGTGTGTCACTCCTAAATATTTATCTTATGCCTGTAAAGTTGCCAGTCAGAAAACGGCTTTGAAATGGATACATGACTACACGACGGAAAATATCAGGTATATGTTGAAACACTCCGAGAAATCGATCAAAGAGATTTCTGACGAACTGAATTTCCCCAATATTTCTTTCTTCGGAAAGTATGTGAGAGCCCATTTCGGGATGTCTCCAAGAGAAGTGCGGAAGACTTTTTGATATACGACGGTTTCCATATAAAGAATTCCCCTTTATTTCAGCCTTTCCAACTTACAAGCCAGGCTAAAATAAAGGGGATTTCTCCGTGTTCAGCAAGTTGTCTTATTCATCATGGTGATGGTCTTCGTCTTCCACCTCATTACTCAATTTGATATTGCGTGCGATATAAGATTCGTTACCTGCGGCATCCGTGCAATAAACCATCAAATGATAATCTCCTGCAGTAGCATTGGCCGGTATTACAATATCGTGATGATGAATATGGGCGGTTTTCTGTCCGGACACATCGTAGGATCTGTTGAAACTAAAATCTACTGTTTCCTGTGCAGCCCTGCTATTACCTCCGTGTGAATGGTGGTCGAAATTACTATGAATTTCAATCTTATAGGATTTCAGCATGACATCATCCGACAAATCCATTTCAAAATGAACCCCATGTTCGTTTCCTATCTCCAAAGCCTGACCTTCTTCCGGTTCGTGAAGTTCAATCAGAGGTTTGGTCGTATCGCTGGAGTCATCATTATCACAAGAGGAAAACATGAAAGTAACTGTTGCCAAAAGGCTAATCATTGGGAGATAAAATTTATTTTTCATTTCAGTAATTTTTTAAATGGAACTTTGATTAATATCTGGAAGTTACGTCCCGGTTCGGGGATTTCAACTTTCCTGTAAAAACTAAGATGATTGTAATATCGGGTATCGAATATATTCCGGGCGGTCAGGGTTATTTCAATCTCATTGTTTCCACCTATCGGAATATTCAATGAACCACCCAGATGAAAGAGATTTGCTCCGGCTGTACGGTCTTCGTTACGGTCCACTCTATTTTGCCGGGCAATGCTCTGCCATTCTGCATACAGCATATACCGATTCTTTTGCCAGGTTAATGTATTGCGCATAACAGGAGGTGGCGAGAAACTCAATGGAATATGTTCATCACAATTATAGGTGTAAACGTATTCAGCGGAAATCCGATAATTGAAGTTACGCAGAAAATCAACATCTACGGTAGCTTCAGTTCCTGCAAATAGCGCTTCTGCTCCGGTATAGCGATAGATTTGTCCGGCATGAGGCAATACAGACCACTCTCCGGTAGGACGCAGAAAGATGTAATTGCTGAACCAACTGACAAATGGAGAGACGGAGAAAGAAATTCCCCGGTACTTCAGATGATAAGAAGCGTCCAGTTGCCAGCCTTGTTCGGACTTTAGGTTTGCATCTCCCTGTTCATGGCGGAAAGTGCCGTGATGTACACCGTTGGCAGCCAACTCATTCGCACCGGGCAGGCGGAAACTACACCCGATATTCACCTTTACCAGATGTTTGTCGGAGGGAGTCCATACCAATCCCAGAGAAAGAGAATAATCACCGTAGTGCTTATTCACAGAGTGACTGTTCCACTTGTAGAAGTCTATCTGTTCCGGATCATAGCCCTGTTTCCGAAGATAATCGGCAAGGTAAGTATCTTCATGCGAAGAGATATTCATATATCCGTAGTCATATCGCACTCCTCCGCTGACGGAAAACACATTGTTGGGCCTGTATGTCGTAAGCCAAAGCATTCCGGTAGTGAAACGGCGATATTCAGGCAGTAAAAACGAATAGCCGGAAATATCGTTCCGTTGATGTTGTCCATCCCACCCCAATGTATGTTCCCACGAAGAAGAACCAATAAAACGAGCTTTCACCGAAGCACTAAAAGTGTTCAGATTAAAAGCAAGTTCCTTGTCGGGGTCTTTCTCCGGTACGGGTTGCGAACCGTAGTGAGTATGGAAAGCACTCCACTCTTCACGGTGATTGTTCTGGAAACCTAAATCGCCTGACAAGATCAGTTTCTCCCATGCATATTGCTGGTGGGTAGTCACTTTCAGGTGATTCACTTTACTGAATGGCAATTCAATATTACGGCTGTCTCCATCATCTTCCACACGTGACGCATCGGGTATGCCATGTGCCCCCGGGAAGAATCCCGTCTTTTGATATACATTACTCACAGCATAATTCGCTTTATAGGCTCTTCGTTGATATTGGGTAAAAAGTCCGATATTGCGTTCAATGCCTGCTGTATTCTTGAGTTTACGCCCATATATGGGAATTCTTTGTGTCAGGTAGACAATAGAATCCGTCGGAATACGATAGTCACCGAAATGTTGTTCCGAATAACGGATATGGGAGTACCAGGCATTCTTCCTGATTCCCAGCATCAGTGATCCTCCGATGGTTCCATTGACTGATTTACCCAGCAGTGTGACATCTCCGAATACACGATTATCAGCAGGAACAGCCGACGGAACAACATCAATCACTCCTCCCATTGCATCACTGCCATAGAGCAGTGAAGAGGGTCCTTTCAATACATTGACTGCTCCGATATTGAAAGCATCCAGTTCTAGTCCGTGATCGGCTCCCCATTGTTGTCCTTCCTGTTTGATTCCGTTTTCCAATACAGCAATCCGGTTGAATCCCATTCCGCGAATCATCGGTTTGGAGAAGCCCGAACCAATATCCATTGCCTGTACTCCGGGAATATTCTCCATCGCCTGCATGAAGTTTCCAGTAAAATGTTTGCGCAAAAAATCCTGATCGGCTACATCAACCGTAAGAGCAGACTTTTTCGCTTGACGTTGCTGGTACGTTTCGGTTACCACAACATCAGGCAAAAGCATGCTCTTGATTGAATCGGATTTCTGTGCATGGACGGATAAGGTTACAAATAGCCCTATTACGCCCGAAATAATTCCGATACGCATCAATTACAATCTTTTATTTAATGTGTAAAATGAATGTGAGGATAGATTGAAAGCCAATCTATCTCCATTGAAAATATGAATATGTAATCATGCGAACGGAGGCCCGCGTAAATGATGCGAATAAGTTCGTTTGCAAACAACCTTATCCTGGTAAATAATCGGCTCGTAAGGCACGAGCGTCAGTGTGCAATGAAATTCTATCGGTTGAGGTTCAGTAAAGAAAGAAAGGGAGTATTGGCAGATCGCACAATCATCAGATGATTGGTGAGAATGCTTTGCATGGGAACACGACTTTTCATCCTCACTTCCATGATAGTGAAAGGTCTTCACCACAAAGAAAGGAATGAATGTCATGAATAACATCCATGCTATATATACCCTTATATTTTTCTTTTGATACATTCTCCCTCTATTGATTAATAGAATAGCGGGACAAATATAACAGTATGAAAAATAATCAGCAAGTTATACATCTTAATATGTGTTATCAGTAATAGAGTTCACCTCCCTTAATGTCCAAATCTCTTCATATTCATAAGCCTCTCCCGGCTTTAGCTTAACCATAGGACTGTTCGGTTCCATTTCCAAAAATTCATCATTAAAATAAATCATGTTAGGAAAACACACCTGCAAATTATTATCATATTTCCCCTGTGGAACATACTTATTTTGTTTGATATACAAATAATCACTGAACTGATAGAAATACATACCGTTTGTAGTATTTATCCCATATTTCTTTTGTTCGTCTCCTCCGGGAAATGCGGTAAAATAATGATTCTCTACATGAATACGTTCTTGCGAATGATAAGAGGGAATTAATGTATCTGCTGATAATGAAATCTCACTAAATCCCAATGGATATTGTGAGCTTGGAATCGCTTCGCAATAGTAAATCCCACCGGCAGGCAGCAATGTACGTGTCCAGAAACAATATTCAACCTCCCCATTTGAAATATTAGACATTCGCTGTTTAATATGCAGAACCGGCTGCTTCTCTTCCAAAAAGTAAATCCGCTCCACCTGAATACCCATCGCCTGTGAGGGATGGCTGACCAAGCGCAATTTATCTTCCTCAATAAAGGTTTGATAAGGTCCTGCCCAAATTGAATCATGGATATTCTCCGTTTTACGTTCATTACCGATATCAAATCTACCGGCATCAGGACTTCGTCTTGTTCGTATATAGTTCTCTACAGTCCAGCCGTTGATAACAGAATCACTCCACAATATATTATCTCCACGACTCTCTAAGCCGAAATATAGAATTTGTCCGCCATACGTCGGATTAACAATTACAGAAACAACCCTGTTAGATAGCTTAAGGCAGTTCTCCCACCCTCTGTAAGAAACTGTATCAACCTCCTGAACCGGACAATGTGAACAGGATAAACAGAGAAAAAACAAAAGAATGAATAGTATATATCTCATAAAAGGCCAGCCTCTCTTGATTTATTTTAATTCCTTTGGAGAGGATTTGAGAAGTCCTCTCCAAAGGATCATTTTATACCGGAATAATTTCGACAGAGAATGTAGAAGATATTGTTTTATTAAGCCAGATTACGAGGCTTCCTCCTACTTTATCACTCAAATAGTCACTATCAGACACCAACGTCTTTCCATCAACCTTGACCGTTACATTTCCGCTTCCGGTCCAATTATCAATTCTAAATACAGGATTCTTCACTGCGCCGGTAGGGTTACAAGTAAACTGACAACTTCCCGTACCTGTCGTTTTCATCAAAACCATCTCCCGTTTGGAATACCCTGTTACATCCGGATTATAAGAAACTCCGTTCAGATTCGTCGGGCTTCCCATATACAACCACCCTCTTGTATACGCATCTATATCAGAAGCCGCATCAGGTTGATTGATACCCAACAGCATCAAATATACTCTATATTTATTTCCATCCGAATTAATCTGATAAGCAGTATTCCAGGAAACGTCCCCTTTAGCCTCCACGCCAATCAATGAAGAATGAGAGACCTGTGACGGCCAGGTAGCCGTTGACTTATCATAATCCCCATAACGGGCATTTAAATAGGGTTGTTTATCTACCGGCCAATGAGACATCTGATAATTTATATCATGCCAGGTCAAGTCATTCTCAATCGGCAACGGAGAGACTTCCGGACGTTCGGGAGTATAAGAGAAAACAGAAAAAGCATCAGGAGCATTATTTAAATGAGCAGTATAGATTTGCTCTTTCCAGTTTTTCACATTCTGGTTGACTTCATCAAATGGTTTAGCCGGATAAAGATCATACCGGTTGCCTGAAAGATTAGAAATACTAAAAGCCGGTTGTTTCACATGATCTGACGGAATGGATGAACTGCCGGAAATAACCATGGGCTCACTCAACTCATGATAGCGATAATAAGCCTGTCCCGCCTGTTTCTGAATATACTCGATGCGTCTCACGCCTACTCCGTCAGCATAGAAAGTATAATACTCGTCTACTTCCGGATATATCCCGTCAGGATAAGGAGCCTTATAATCCGGATTTACCAACGCATAATGGTACTTAACCACTTTCCTTACTTTATTATTCTCTATGATATCCACTTTCGCATGCGCCAACAAACGATCCGACATTGGCTCGAAGCATCCTTTACTCAAATCCGACCATGTTTCAGCAAACTCATAACAATAAAGCAATTCGTTATTCATGTGCCAAGCAGGTACAAAGTTTGCTTCCGACCAGAAAACAAATTGTCTGTTTTGTGCAGCAGCCGGGCAATGTTTCGGATTGAAACTGATTACCGTCGCATCCCCCGGAAAGCCGGCCCACGTAAAATCACGCTGTTTCACATCAAATTCCGGAGAGGACTCCACAACATCTTCAGCCGAAAACTCTTCAAAACGAATATCTGAAAAGTTCACTTCTGTCGAGTTTTCATTACCATTCCTGACTATCGGACAAATAAAATAGTTCTGTCCCTGTCCTCCCCAATCTTTCGATTGAGCAAGTTCAATCCAGTTCTCATGAAATTTCCCATCAATTTCTTTTCCAACACTCACATAAAAATGAAAGAAACCGGATATCTTATTCCTGATGATACGTGCCTTACCTGTAGAAGCTGTAAAAGGAACAGAAAAATAGCTATTATTGAGAGGTATGGAATAACGGAAAGAATAATCGTTTTTATTTATCTTCTTCGTATGATCCAAAACGTTATCTATTCCGTCCTGACGATCCAATACCCGTACGGTCGACACACCGGATTCTGTACACACACTCACCGAAGTATAATTATTGAAATCCGGTTTCCCGTTCTTCTCCCGGACAATAGCCAAGCCAAAGTTAGTTGTTTTATCAGCTGTTACCTCCGCAATAAAATGTCCCTGCGCAATCTGTGGCAGACAAACACCATAAGTAGAATTCTTCCCGTTTAACCCTATTTTTACAGAGGAACCGGAAACATCAAAACGACCATTAGCCCCTACCGTTAAAGCGATAGGCTGATACTCCGTAACCACAGGAGGAGCCGGTTTTTCTTCTGGATTAACCGGCATATAGGGATCATCCAAAGTGCAAGCTATCAGGCTGGAAAGCAGACAAGCTGCCAATATATTATTCATTATCTTCTTCATTTTTATTATGTATTAATAGGTCCGATTGAGATATACATTTCACAATCAATTGACTTGATTTACCGAGAGATATTTCAATTGCTTCTCAAAAGCCGCCGCTGAAAGATGAGTCTTCACCTGAACCACTTCCTCTTTTCCCGGTATCAGCGTTACGTAATTCTGCTCAAAGAAACTTTCATCGTCATCTACATAAAGATAAAGCCCTCTAATCAGTGCAGAAGAACGAAGCCGTAAATTGACTCCTTCATTGGTTTTCTCCACCGTTATAATAGGAGTAACCTTTGAATAGGCATATTGATTGGAATAGACCGGATAATAGATGTTCGAAGAAACCGTTTTACCATTTTCATTCAACGTCACATAAGTGAAAACTTCGTTCTCTTTCTTACCTCCATAAAGTTCCGTAGCTGTTATCGAAGCCACATCTTCACACCCATTAGCACCCAAATCAAATGAAACTTTCTTTGAGAACACCGTCTGTCCCTCCAAAGTCAGAGTCGTTATCTCCAACTCTCCTTTCATCTTTTGCAAACGATCGGAGATGACCTTGAATACGACTTGTTTTCCGGAAGCATAAGGAGAAACCAATACCTCGTCATATGCATCGCGGGCATAATACTGTAAAGCCTTCCATCTGCCATAATAATCAATACTTGACCACGAAGCTACCGGCCAACAATCATTAATCTGCCAATAAAGTGTTCCCATACAGTAGGATTTTGCACGACGATGGGCTTCAATTCCAATTTTCACCGCCTCCGCCTGCAAATACTGGCTCATATAAACAAATTCACTAAAATCATCGGGAACTTTAAAATATTTCTCCATATACATCTTCATCATATTATTCCCGAAATTCGGATCACGAGTCTGGTCATTGCGGGCACGCTGATGAGACAACATAACTTCCGAATCCAAACGCAAATCATGTTCACTTGCAAAACGACGGATGGTGCGCATCTCCGGATAAGACTGGAAACCATACTCACTCATAAAGCGACCTATGTTTTTAGCTTCCGTGTACTCTTCAAGCCATCCTCCTTTCCAGACAGACCAGAAGTGTACATCTCCCATATTATAATCTATATTATTATAGCCGGTCACAGGAGATGTCGGGTGATAATACCTCGTTTCATCCACAGCCTGTATCGCTTCCGGAATTACGTCATAAAAGAGTTTATGCAGATTACTCTGATAAATTCTGTCTTCTTCGGACGTATAACGATCTTTCCATCCCCATCCGAAATATGAAATCTCATTTTCATTGTTTCCATTCCAGAGTGCAATACAAGGATGATTACGCAAACGTTTCACATTGTCCTTCACTTCCTCGGCCACACTATTCAAATAATGCTCGTCAGCGGGGAACATACCACAAGCAAACATCATATCCTGCCAAACAAGAATACCGTATTTGTCACACATCTCATAAAACGCATCCATCTCATAAATACCTCCGCCCCAAATACGCAACATATTCATATTCACATCAGCTGCCGACTTGATGATATATTCGTACCAACTTTCAGGCACCCTGTTCGGAAAATTATCCAAAGGAATATAATTGGCTCCTTTCATAAAGACCGCTTCTCCATTCAGCTTTACAAACATCGACTGCCCCTGTTCATCTTTTTCACGAACTATTTCCAATGTACGGATACCCGTCTTTACACGGTCTGTCACCTTACGTCCTTCTTTATCCAATACAATATCAAAATCATACATCCGGGGATTGCCTAATCCGTTAGTCCACCATAATTCAGGATTCTTCACTTCGAAGTCTACCCGTACCGTGTTCATCCCTTTAGTTAATGCTACTTGTTTACGAACAGCCTCTTTCTTATCATATCCCACCGTAAATGTTACCTTCGTATCTTCATCACTCATCACCGTGCAAACAGCCTCCATCTTCGCTTTTCCCGACTCCAGTTTCCGGGTAATAATTTGGGTTCCATCGATATGGATATCATCCCAGTATTCCAGATAAACATCTCTCCAGATACCGGTAGTAATCAAACGAGGGCCCCAGTCCCATCCATAATTATATCCGGCTTTGCGGGCATAAAGGCTTAACATAATATCCGACTGATCATTATTAGGCCATGCCTGCAACTGGAAAGGAGACGCCAGGTACTTAGGCATATCCACCTTAAATATAGAATGGAAATAGATACGGATAGTATTCTCCCCTTTCTTCAAATAAGGAAGAGGATTCAAAGTCCATGTACGAAACATATTGTCACACTTCATCACCAGATAATCATTGATATAAATATCGGCATACGTATCAAGTCCGGCAAAAACTAGCTGTACATTGGGCGCTTGAAGCAGAGCCTCATCTACTATGAAAGTCTTTTTATATTCCCAATCCTTTTCTCCAATCCATTGCAGGGATTTCTCATTTACTCCGTAAAACGGGTCCTTTATCATACGATTATTCATCAAATCGGTATGTACGGCTCCGGGCACTTGTGCCGGGAGCCAACTTTGAGATATAGATTGCTTGAACTGCCATTCATCATTCAGACTGATCCGGCTTTTGTTTTTCGCCGTAACAGGTATCAAACAGGTAAATAACATAAGCAACAATATATATTGAATCTTTTTATGCATAATACAAATTAGTTAAATGATAAGTGATTGCTTAATCCCGGTCACTCTCTACCAGAATAGTACTCTGAAAACGAGTTGCATTTCCCGATTTCGGGACAATAAATGTAATCTTGGCAACTGCTGATTTATAACTCGTGTCATCGCCCAACGAAGGTGATATATTATAATTTCCCGGTTTACCGCTTTCTTCTACGGCTTTAAAGTTGTCATCTTCAAACGTTATATTCGGACAAGAGAACTCACCTCCCCAGTCTTTCTGATTATAGAATTTGAATTGAACCCATTTACTGACAATGACAGTCTGTGAATAGACAGTTTGGGTAGCATCTTCCGATACTTTACGGAAAATAACTGCATTATTAAAATCCCAATCCGGATTATAGTTCCACAATTCCGGGCGACCGATTCCCCAACCATTCACAAACAAAACTTCCGGATAGGAAACATTAGTAGTTAACGGATTTTCCGCACTCTCTACAAAAACAAAGTTGAACATCGTATTCATATATAACGTCACATTACCTGTCTGCCCGATATACATCAACTTATCTCCTTCCAGTTTAAAGAAATCCGGATCAAACTTCAACACATTGAGATCAATCAATTCTGTCCTCACTTCTTCACCGTTTGTCAAAGAAACATTCTGGGCACGAAGTGTATTATTTACAAAATCATTATCCGACGCATTCTTCTTATACAGCATGAAGACAACATCATTTACTGTCATTTCCTTTTTCAGAGGTGAAATCTCAAAAGAAAAAGCATCGAATACCACCTCTCTCACTTTCTCTTCCGTACTTTGTGAATCACAAAGGGAAACCGGACGCGACGAAGCCAACTCACAAGTATTCGTACTGGCATCAAATCCCCATACCATTCCTTTCTTTTCCGGCTCGCTATATATAAACACATTTGTATTATTCGGCAAGTCTACAGTAGCCTTATATAAATAAGGAGTTAACGGATTACTTTCATCCCTTTGCAGCACAATTTCTTCCCCTGTTTCACCAACCACTAAATATAATTGTGCAAAATCCGGCCTTTCCAATGGAATCTCGTAAGATTGTTCTGCTGTTTTCACATTTTTATTTGTAGCCACAACCTCCAGAGAAGCAAGTTGCTCGCCACACAAACGTCCGAACGGCACTTCGATTTCCTCTTCCACTTTCAACGTCTTTTGATTATTTCCCGGAAGAGTTTTGGAATAAAGCACCGCCTGATTGGCAACCAAGCGTATTTCTACGTGCGACAAAGCATCTGCATCCGTCACCTCCACGTTCAATTTTACCGACCCACCATATTGCAACTGTTCCTGATTCAAGGACAATTTTCCAATAACAGGTGCTTCGGCAGACGGATCGAAAAACATTTCATCCTGATTCTGGCAAGAAACAGCCAGTAGCCCGATAAATATATAGAATGAAACAAGCTTATATAAATTCGTTTTCATATTTCTTCATTTAAAGATTAATAAAGGAAGAGGATTAATTATATCCCGGATTTTGAGTTAGGTTCGGATTACGATCCCTTTCTTCCTGCGGAATAGGCATCAGCAACATGTGTGCGGGAAATTTACCCGTAACAGTCGTTTGCTCTCCATCCACAATTTCCGACCACGTCAGACTTGACAGGGTGCTTTGAGCAATTCCATAACGTTTCAAATCAAAGAATCGCTCTCCTTCGTAAGCCAGTTCCAAGCGTCTTTCTTTCAAAAGAAGCCGGGTCAGTTCTTCTCTTGAACTGGCATTCAATTCTTGAAGTCCGACACGGGTACGAATCTTTTGCAGATTGGGTTCCGCTATTGCAGTTGCCGGACCGGACAAAGCATTGACTGCTTCTGCATGCAACAAAACAATATCAGCCAGACGGAAAATATAGATCAAGTCTCCGCAATCCCATCCTACCCGGTTCTTTGCCCTGCACTTGTAAGGGAAAGGCAATGTACGGGTTTCCCATTGTCCATTCTTCAGTTGCGCATAATACTGGTCGAACCAAATATTGTTAATGTCCTCAAAGATGACCGTAGAGTTTTTACGAACCTGATCTCCTTCATCATCAAAAGCTTTCAGCAAACTTTGGGAAGGTGTCAGATATTTACGCCAATTCTGCTCTGTCATGGAAGGAGGCAATAGAAGAACAGGTACGTAATTATTTTCCGTACTGTTGGCGATATACTGTACAGCCAGAATTGTCTCACTATTATTACGATGTTCATCATCAAACAGATGGTCATACGTATCCACCAATCGGTATACCGGCGAATTCATCACTGCTTCCGAATAGGTCTTCACCTTATCCCATTCCACATTGCCGGGTGCACCTTTCGTTGCATACACTTTTGCAAACAAAGCGTTAACCGCCCCTTTACTGGCAAATCCCCTGGTTTCAGCTTCCGTAGCACGCTTGTCCGGTAAACGGGTCAACGCAAATTCCAAATCTTCAATGATACGTGCATAAA
This sequence comes from Bacteroides sp. OM05-10AA, assembly GCF_003439055.1. Taxonomy (NCBI): domain Bacteria; kingdom Pseudomonadati; phylum Bacteroidota; class Bacteroidia; order Bacteroidales; family Bacteroidaceae; genus Bacteroides; species Bacteroides sp. OM05-10AA. Next base: position 194,223 of record NZ_QSUR01000003.1, on the reverse strand, counting down.
CTTCCTCTTCCGAATCGGCACGAGGCACTTGCACATCAGCCGGAGCAGTGCTTCCGGTAGTAGTCACAACAGGCACACATCCCCAAGTCTTTACTAAGTTAAAATAATGCAACGCCCGCAAGAAAGAAGCTTCTCCAAGCATTTCTTCACGTTTACTCACTCCGGTAAAAGCTTCTGCGTCCAACAACGGATCATTAATTTGAGGTATATATTTCAAAGCTACGTTACAACGCATAATACTTCCGTAAAGCGACTTCCATGATTTCATAACAACCGCATTACGGGGAGTCAGGTCGCGTAAGAACACATTATTGATATCCACATCATCACCACCACTGTATGCATTATCCGCAAAACAGTCTGCAAGAATCATATAATACCACATATAATATTCTTCATGCCCCTTCTGTATTCCGTCATAGCAACTGATAATCAGTGCTTCCGCATCTTTTATGGAAGTAAAAGCATTGGCTTCGGTCAGTTCTCCCTGCGGTGTTTCTGTCAGGAAACTATCACAGGAGGTCAGCCCTACATTGAGCAGCAAAGCTGCGGATATAAATATAGAATATATCTGTTTCATGTCTTTTTTAGATTTAATGAGTTGAACAATGCTCAAAATACAATAGTAGCTCCCAGAATATAAGTTCTCGCATGGGGGAAGACACCCTGGTCGATTCCCATAGCCGAAGAACTGCCTCCACCGATATTCACTTCCGGGTCATAACCTCTGTAATTGGTAAAAGTCACCAGGTTATCCCCTGATATATAGACCGTCACTCTGTCCATCAAAGCCTTCCGGGTCAGCGGACGCGGCAAAGTATATGACAGTTTCACATTTTTCAGTTTAAAGTAAGATCCGTCTTCTACAAAACGGGAAGAAATAGCCGGGTATTTATCTTTCTCCGCACGGGGCACAGTAGTGTAGTCTCCCGGATTACGCCAACGCATCAGGACACGGTCGGACTGGTTACGGGAGTCAAACATTCCTTCGGTAAACATACGGGTAGCATTATAAATATCATTCCCGTATGAACCCTGAAAGAAGAAAGACAGGTCAAAATTCTTATATGAAAAGACATTGTTGATGCCATACAAAAATTTCGGCTGTGCACAACCCAAGATCCGGCGGTCTTCATCTGCACTCAAATCTTCTTCATACACTAACATTCCGTTAGCCTTTTCGTACATCATACGTCCGTTTTGCGGGTTTACTCCTGCTGCCTGAAAACCATAAAAAGAACCTAAAGCCTGTCCTTTCTGAATGATAGACACATTTCCGGAGATTTTCTTATCAAGTGACCCAGTAAAGATAGCAGGACTTCCTGCCATATCTGTCACCTCATTCTTATTAGTGGAGATATTAAAATCTGTTGTCCATTTTAGTTCTCCGGTCAGATTACGCGTGGTCAGTTGGAACTCCAATCCTTTATTTACCACGCTCCCTACATTTTGCATACCCGAATCGAATCCGGAAGTTTGAGGCAGTTTTACCATTAACAGCAAATCGGTTGTTTTCTTATAGTATGCATCGGCAGTCAACGTCATTCTTCCATTAAGGAAAGAGAAGTCGAGTCCCACATTGGTCTGGGTAGTTCTCTCCCAACGCAACTTATCATTCCCTATCTGGCTCTGATAATATCCTGGTAAAATAACGCCATCCATATTATAATTGGCTCCGATTCCATAAATTCCATAAGAACTATAATAACCCACCTGGTCATTACCAACCTGTCCCCAGCCGACACGCAGTTTCAAATCACTCAACCAATCCAATGGTTTCATAAATTCCTCCCCAGTCAGTCTCCATCCCAAAGAGAAAGAAGGAAAATACCCCCAACGGTTGTTCACGCCAAACTTGGAAGAACCGTCAGCACGGAAATTGACAGTGGCGAGGTACTTATTCTGGTAGTCATAGGTCACTCTCCCCAATACAGAAGCATTGGTAGATGCACCATAATCTTCACTTGGCTTGTTTAATACAGTTCCGGCGTTCATAGAATGTATTTTATTATCAGAGAATCCACGTATAGAACTGTTTGCCGATTCTCCCACATAGCGGGAAGCCACAAACCCCGCCAAAGCCGAGAAACTGTGATCTCCTATCTTCTTAGTATAAGTCAGAATTTCTTCGTTGATCCATTTGTAATTTAACGAAGTATTATAACTCGCTTGTCCCTGCTGGTTACGTCCCCAAGCTGAACTGAACGGGTCCAGAAATTCTTTATACCGGGAAGCACCCATTTCGATACCCATGCTTGTTTTTAACTTCAGATCCGGAGTAAAAGAAATCTCCGCATAGAGGTTACCCAACAATTTATGATATACATAATCACGAGTATATGACTCTACCGCACTTAAAGGATTCTCCAAAGAAGACAAAAACGGTAGCGTAGGAAATGTTCCGTCCGCATTATATTTACCTACCACAGATGGAGTGGTGATGGCTTGCAGAATAACGGTCTCGGAATTTCCATCCGAAACGTCGACATCATTGATCTTACTGTAACTTAGGTTCGTTCCGATCTTTACCCATTTTTTCAATTCCTGTTCCAGATTGATCTTAAAATTCATACGTTCAAATGAAGATGGCTTTACAATACCATCCTGTTTGATAAATCCGGCTGAAATGTAATAAAGGGATTTTTCGTTTCCACCGGAAATGGATAACTGATAATTCTGCATGGCCGCATTGCGAAACATTTCATCCTGCCAGTCGATATTGGCATTATACACGGAGGTATCCATGGCCGGATACCCCAAATCGGAAAGTAAATCCTGATATTCATCTTTATTCAAGACATCTATTCTCTTGGCACGTTCCGAAAAACCATAGTAGGCATTCAACTCAATTTGCGCTTCACCTTTCCGGCCTCTTTTGGTGGTAATCAGTACTACCCCATTCGCACCTGCATTTCCGTAGATTGCAGCAGAAGAAGCGTCTTTCAATACCGTAATACTTTCTATTTCGGAAGGGTTGATCGTTTTTGTGTCACTGGTCGGCACTCCATCCACCACATACAAAGGTTCGTTTCCTGCATTGATAGACGTAGCTCCCCGGACACGGATAGAGAAACCCTCATTCGGCTTTCCCGAAGGGGTGATAACTTGTACTCCCGCAGAACGTCCGGCAAGTGCTGACCCAAAATCATTCACGGGAATATTTTCTATATCTTTTGCCAGAACAGTGGATACAGCTCCCGTTATATCTTTCTTCTTCTGTACGCTATAGCCTACTACAACCACCTCATCCAGTTTCTTCACATCTTCCTCTAAAGTTACATTCAGCATCCGGTTGTCTCCGATTCTTTTTTCCTGGGACAGATAACCGAGAAAAGAGTATTGAAGTACTTGATTAGGATGATCGATTTTGATTTCGTACTTACCATCCATATTGGTCACCACTCCATTATTACTTCCTTTCACCATCACACTGACACCTATCATCGGTTCGCCGGAACTATCCGTAACTTGTCCTGTCACGTTTCTGGCAGTAGCCCCCTGTGTAGATTCTGCGTCTTTCTGCCTGACATTCTTGGAGATACGGACAGTTTTGTTATTGATATCGAAAGAGACATCCTGTCCCCGAAACAGATTATTCAGTACATCTTCGATCTTTTGTTGTTTGGCGTCTATTGAAACTTTTCTTTTTGTATCAATATCCGGTGTTCGAAGAACAAACGTGTAGTTGTATCGCTTATTGATTGTTTCCAACGCCTCACCAATTGTCTTATTTTTGAGACTAAGCGTGATAAGTTCTCCATTATTCTGCGCCAATACCGGATTCGTCCAGATAAATAGCGCCAATAGAATTGGTAAAAGATTGCTAAATAGCTCTCTAAAATGAGCCGGTTTTTCATGATATTTCATACCTTTGGCAATGATCTAAGTTAATAATTAATTTTGTTAACTGATTTCCAAAACGGGAAAGTGTCGCAACCACTTTCTCGTTTATTTTTTTATTTGTTTATCCATCCATTCCACACATGTATTTTAAGGTTAATAACTGGGTTGTTTATCTCGTCTTTCTTGAAATTTCAATAATATCCTGATCTCGCTTGATACATAATTCATTGTCTATATTCAATGCTTCAAGCATCTCATCCAAAGAAAGTCCCTGGGCAAATGTGACAAAGAAATTTTCTTTGAGTAACGCTTTATCCCTTATCACAATCTGAACATTGAACAGACGTTGAAGTTCCGTTATAATCTCTTGCAGTGTCTTGTCTCTGAATGTATACTGCCCGTTCCGCCAGGATTGATACCCATCTACGTCAAACTTTTCAAGTTTAAGTTGTTTTTTATCCAATATGGCTTTCTCACCCGGAACAAGGAAAATATCCTGCTGATTTAAATCTCCCTTCACCAACAAAGAAATACTTCCTTCAAGCAGTGTGGCTTCCGTGCCTTTATCTTCCGTATAAGAACGTACATTAAATCTTGTTCCATGCACTTTGATGCTTAAATCTTTTGTATCTACAATAAAAGGACGTTCCGGATCTTTTGTCACTTCCAGAAAGGTTTCTCCGCTAACAAATATCTGACGAACCTGGGTAAACCGTTCGGGATAGATAATATGTGTACCGGAGTTCAGCCAGACTTTACTCTGATCGGGCAAAACAACTTCTTTCTTTTGCCCATATTCGGCATAGACTTCTATCCAGTTGACTTGTGATTCCTTGTTATCCAGATATAGATAAAGAGTAGCTCCCAATAAAGGAATAAACAGAATAGCTGCAACACGTATCAGATAATGTATTGTTCTCGTGAATGTACTCTTTTGAGGAGACGGAGCTACTCCGCCAATAGCTTCACAGACCTTCACAAATGCAGAAGAAGTCATTTCGCGGTCACAGGCTACTTGAGACGATTCTTTCCAAATTTCTTGCAATTCCTGATCGAATTCCGGTTTAGACTCATTCTCTATGAACCATCGTCCAAACGCACTTGAAGTGATATCCTTCTTCAAGTTATAGAAATAGTCTTTCAATATTCCGGGAGGTAAAAGTTTCATTTTTCTTCGTATTATCTGGTTATATCTGATATACGGAAGCTAGAAAAAGTACACCCAATGCTTTTTTGACTTTAACATTTATAAACCATTAATTGGGGATAGAGGTGTAACAAAAAGTAGTATGGCAGAGCGGAAAAATTAAAATCAGAGAGAAAGAATGAACAAAGCAGCAATCCAATAAAGAAACCCTCCCAGTTTTTCACGAAGTATATGCAACGCTATATTCAGATGGCGTTCTACCGTGCGTTTGGATATTCCTAGTTTAGAGGCTATCTCATCATTAGACAATCCTTGCAAACGACTCATGACAAACACTGCACGACGTTGCGGCGGCATATTATCCACCTCTTTCATCACCAGTTCTTTAATATGCGATAGATCATAAACACTTTCTATCATTTCATCTGTATGATCGCTATCCTTCAGATATGAAATGCTTTCCAAGGGTTCTGAAATGACTAAGGAACGGAAATAATCTGTTATCTCATTCTTTGTGATGGAATACAAATAGTTATTAAACTTCCGTTCGCAATCAATCAATTCTCTTTTTGTCCAGACCTTGATAAATACATTTTGGGCTATATCGTCGGCAACAAAAGAATCTTTCACTATCCCCAATGTGAAGAAACGCACTTGAGAATAGTAACGATCGAAAAGAAGTTTAAAAGCATTTATATCTCCGGAAATCATTCGAGAGATAATATGACTCTCATTTTTCATAAACAGTTAGTGCAATATTGCAGATTTTATTGTCTCATACTTCCCAACATTTCCATCCCTTATTAGCACAAATGTACACCACATATGTCCGTACATTATAATTAGGAAACTTTTCCTTAGTGTCTTCACCGTATCTTTTCACCTGTTCCACGTGCTCGGGAAGAGGCTCGGAAAGTGCAAGCATCTTTTCAGCTTCTTTCATACGATAATATTTAAATTCGACCACACGATCATCCGTATAGTAATCTGTACCGGGAATACCGGTCATTTCAAAGTCTGATCGGCCTACTGAATTATTCTGTTCGATGGCAAAGGTATAACAACTACTTAAATAACGCGATACCAGTTCGTAGAAAGAACACCGGATAAAGTTTTCATTGATCTTATCAAAAACTTGTGCTGGAAATTGTCCCAAATATTGTTCGAAATAATTCTGAACGAGTGGTTCTAAGCTTCGATTGGAATCATAGTGCCGATACACAGGAACATAACGTTGTGCATTGCCTTCTATTTTGTTCAGTTGATTATAGTAGTCCATGTATACACTACGCATCGTCATATTAGGCAATGTGGTCACAAATTTATCCTTCAACGTCGTCATTCCCAAATAAAACAAACTAATGGGATAAAACTCTTTATCAAAAAACTTTTTCTTATTAAACTTACTAGCAAGATCAGCCACATTATAAGGCAATTCATCGTCAATTACCAATGCATCCAACATCGCTTTCGCATTATCCAGCGAAAGAGTCAACCGACGAATCCAATGAATGTCAGTACGTAGATTTTCATCTACCAATTCGTCCGGAATACTACCGGCATTGGCTGCAAATTTCTTGAAGAAGTAAGTAAGGATGGTGGCATTGAATAACCGATCTCCATTCGGACGGAAACGATAACCATCATAGTTACTCACTATTAGTTGCCATATTTCGTCAAAGCGATCCTGTCCTGTAGAATACTTATCAAGCACATAACGTAGATATGTTTCAGTTTCTTCGTATGTAAACCCAAGCATATTCAGGAAATTAGGCTCAAGAGTCAATATCTCTGCAATATTATATCCACTAGTCAAATCATCCATAGTGACAGGCAGCACACCTGTACAAAAACAAGTACGGATACTCCCTTCACCAATACCTTTTTTAATTACTTTAAAAAAAGTACGCAGAAAGCTGTCATTAGTAGTAACTTCTTCATAGAGTGGATCATTATAGGCAGTAAGTAATTGATTGGTGAAATTATCATATTCATCAATCAAAATATAAACTTTAGGCAATTCGTGAGAGCGGGCGTAAGTAAGCACTTCTTCCAGCATTTTAGATGCATCGCCACGATTGCTAAATTCAAAATCACCAAACAAATCACGATTATGTGCTACCATTACTTCTACCGGACCGCAATTCAGGTCATTAAAATTCTGTGCCAGCCCTTGAATATGGTCTGACATTACCATTGCGGAGAAGTCATAACGGATTATCATATAACGGTTATGTTCTTTTGTCGGATGATTACCAATCCACGTGTCAGCAAACAGTTCTTCAAACCGATGCGCTTTCGTACGGTCATAATAGCAAGCTAGAGTAGAGACTAACAAACTCTTCCCAAAGCGACGGGGACGCAGAAATACAGGAGCCTTATAATCTTCAAGCTTAGCTATATATTGGGTCTTATCTACGTAATAGAAACCACGTTCACGCATTTCTATGAAATCTGCTACTGCATAAGGAATTGTTATACTTGCCATAATCCTACTGTTTTTTCTATAGACAAACAAAGGTACAAAATTGTTAGCAATAACAAGAAGAAATCTTTGAATTGATTGTCATTACTCTTGTTGCCAGACATAAAACACGGTTCTTCCAGCCCCACGTTTACGAAGAATCCCTTTCTCAATGAAAGTATTCAAATCATCTATTGCTTTCAGTCGGGAAAGTCCGGTCAGGCTACTATATTCCAATCGGGTAATACCACCATTTTTCTTTAGAAATTCCTGTAAAAGCTGCTGGCGTTGCTCCATAGAAAATTCCACTTTTTGAGAAGAGTGTTTGGATTTGTCCACACGTTCCAACTCTATCTCACGCTTAATCTTCCTTTTGAACTCTTTGGAAGTACGCAAATGCACGTTATCAAAACAGATTGATTCGGCACGAATCTCCCGTTTAGTCATTACTTTATGCGTACATTTCAAAGAGATGCTAAAATGCCCGAGTTCGCCAAGTTCTACGATATATCCCTCTGCTAACGTTTCGGCTAGTTCATCCAATACAACTCCTACCACCGCATCTATCACGTTATAGTTAAAAGTCTGGGAAGAACGAGATACACGTTCCAGGAATTCTTTTTTCGAGTAAGTTCCATTTGGAACGATACGGGCATGCAAAGGCTTTTGTTCTCCGGTACAATCAGGATCCGGTGTTTCATACAAATCATATTGAGCACTCATAAGTATATCTTTTTATTAGTTCATACATTTATTACTTTCACTACGTATATTTAATCGCCTGTTCATTGAACTTTAATCTTCAGTTCATATAAAAATAATCGTCTGACAGCTGTATCTTTTTCGTCTGACAGTTGTCAGACGGAAAGATAACAGTTGTCAGACGAAAGTTCAACAGCTGTCAGACGATTAATCTATCGCATACAAAGGTATAACTTTATGCGATGCGACCTTTAAATCTTAGGAGAAAAAAGACAATTCCTCCCAAGAATTTAATCACCCAACAGTAATTTAGTCACAGCGGCAGTATTCAATGCCCATTCACGAGTATATATCTCGTCCGCCTCCGGAATATCAACTAACTTCAATCCCTGCGCCTGTGCTTTGACAGCTAACAGTTCACCAACAGTTGTTTTCGCTTCCAGCTTATCCAGATACTTTTCGATGGTCTGTGTATCCAAAGAAAGAATCGTCTGTCCACCAAAAGGAATTTCCAGCCAAACGATTTCCCGTTCTTTCACTTTCAGAACTCCGAAAACAAGCCCTTTCTGCAAACTTTGGGAAACACGTACCTGATGTTGCACGCAAGAAGGATCGTAAGCTACTCCTGTTCTTTCCGATATCTTCATTGGATAGGCAGAGTTCATCCAACCTACCACCAGATTAGGAGAGATAGTCCCATTGCTATATGCATTGCAAGTGAAAGCGACATATTCCGCACCTACACGGTTCAGTTCATTCAAATCCAGCTCGATATATTCGGCAGTACCTTTCTTATTAGGAATACTTCGGATATCCCCGCTATGTTTAGCGCCAATAGCTTGCAAGTTGAAGAAGGAGCAAACTTCTGTTGTGGAAGGCAAAGTGATATGACAACTCAAGTCCATATCAAGATGCTGTGCCGGAAGCCCTTTTCCCCACTGCATAAACAATCGCACTTTATCCCCCTCTACCGGGAAACGTGTTCCCTGCAAAGCACAGGAAGTATCCTGAATTGTTTCGCTACGATCGCCGATAGCCAACGGAATATGGAACAACATAGGGTCAATATACATACTTTTGTTTTCACTTTCGACAGCTGCACTGGCGAAACGGGCAGCTACGACTTCCTTACACAAATCCTGTACATTCTTCACCATCGCTTTTAGCTGATCCTCCATATACAGACCCACCAAATAATGTGGTTCTATCAAAAGAGCATTCCCCCCTAAAGGTTTCACCATTCTCTTACGTCCCGGTTCAAAATAGCTCTCTGCATACATACCCAAAGTAACGACCAAACGTGCCGGCAACAAATGAACCACTTCTTTAAATGCAGCCAACGTCTCTTCCGCTCCGAACCAAAGCATATTCGCAAATAAAGAACGTGCAAACATACCCGGTCGCTGCTTTAACAAAGCAAATGTCTGTTCCGCATCCGCCTTCAAACGGTTGCGCTCCACTTCTCCCTGCCAAACGGTATATGCCTGGCGGTAGAATACATCCATCAATTCCTTCAAATTTCCGAATTCCGGCTTACGGGCATATTCCGCCAGACGCAACGCACGTATCATACGTACCCACATCTCTCTTTTCGGATGCATGATTTCGCAAGCCTTCTCCGGAGCCATTGTCAGGTTGTTCAACCAAAGAGCTACCATTTTACATTCACGACGCGTATATTTCAACTTCAACTCCTCACGCTTCGCTTGAGCTGCCGAACGACTTTTATCCAAAACTCCACATATATGTGTGTTGTTTCTACCTGTTTTACGGATAACAGTCTTAGGCTCTATGATTTGGAGGAATCCGGTTTTCTTATACCGCAGATAACGCAATATATCATTCGGAGTAGAGAAATAGATTTGTGCTTCCTGCGCTCTATCCTGTTCCACCAATGTATCTATCACCAACATCAATGTCTCCTTCATTTTGATTCCGACTGCCGGTAACGGAAGTTCGCCAAGCATTATTTTCAAGCTATCCGCTTGTGTGGCATCAAGAGCCGTACGCGATTCAAGCAAGTCACAGAAAAAAGCATTCAGCTCCTTGTCCTGCCAAAGTTCCAGCACTTTCAGCTTACTTCCCTGTCCGAAGTATTCCGTAGTAGCCGTTTGGAATGGAGTTCCGCAGAACGGACAACCATTGTACCGCTCCATAGGGAATGTATTATCAGGGATCACGTGCCCGCAAGGTAGTTTAACGCCTTTCTGGCTATTAAACAGGTTAGCGATCCATGTAACCAGATGATCCAAACGCGTTTCTCCGGTAGGTACATCCCACCCTTTCACCAATGGAGCCCAGTTTAGCGTCACGTCCAATGCTTCTTTCATCACCTGAAGAATCATCATCTGTTGAGCCGGATATAACTGATTAACGGCATGCAGCAGTTCTTCGGACAAGCTATATCCTACTTTACGGAGTTGGGCTACCAATGCAATGGTAGTCGAAGTCAACTCTTCCTGTTTTTTCTCTTCTTCTATCAAAGGCAAATAGATTGCATTCTGCCTGATAGACACTTTCAACAAATCTTTATTCATAACTTTGTTTTTTTAAGTAAGGTAATCGGAAGACTGTGAATCAATGGAGCATTCCTGCGGTTTTGAAGTAAGTCTTCCTTGACCTTAGTTGATAAAAAGAGGTAGAACAGGCCGGATTCGAACCAGCGTTATCCACCGTTAAGAAGTAAGCCCCGGTTGACCTCATTTCAGATAATCCCGAAGCTACTGTCCTACCTCTATATTTATTTTTTGTGGAGCAGGCCGGAGTCGAACCGACGACCGTCACAGGATAGAAGTAAATCTTAATTGACCTTTTTCATCAGGATAATCTCAAGATTATGTATGATGCTCTACCCACTGAGCTACTGCCCCTTTACGAAACAGGAAAACAGATAATCATATGAGTCAATATCTTAACAGGATGTATGGAAGTAACCCGTACTTGACCTGTTTTCTTGTTTCTTCGACAAAGATAGATGCAGTGGTGCGCAGCCTTTTTGCGCAGCTAAAACTTTTTTGCTCTTTTGAAGAAAAAAATAAATTCCAATACCTGCATCGTTTAAATAAAAATCAGCGATTTGCCTTACGATTCTTTACTTCTTCTACAAGTTTTGTAAAAGACTTCTCCTTTTTACGTTTCTCATGTTCGGAAGCAGAAAAGTGCCACGCTTCCCGGCGAAGTTTCAGATAGCTTGCATAAACTTTATAATCTAACACACCGCTATTGACTGCTTCTAAAACAGCACAACCCGGTTCGTTGATATGCTTGCAATCTTTGAAACGGCATGATTCTGCATAGTCAGAGATTTCAAGTACTTCAGCCAGTGAGTCTGGATTGTCGATAACCAAGCCAAATTCACGCACACCCGGAGTATCGATTAAAACACCCGAATCATTCATCAATACCATTTCCCGACGGGTCGATGTATGCCGGCCTTTTCCTGTGGACAGGCTTATATCGGAGGTAAGCAACACAGATTTTTCACAGAGTGCATTTACCAGAGAACTTTTCCCGACACCCGAAGAACCGACAAACACAACAGTTTCTCCTTCTGATATGGATTCCCGCAGCCGGAGAATCGTTTGGGGTTGATGAATGCTCGTAAAAAATACGGGTATCTGATTGGAGATATGATTTATTTGTTCTTCAACACTCTGCCTGTCAAAATCTAAATCGGATTTATTAAGTACCAATACAGGCTTGATGTTTTCTTCTAATACCTGAACCATAAAACGTTCTACTCTGCGGACATTGAAATTATCGTCAAGGCTCTGCACAATAAATGCTTTATCGACGTAAGAAGCAATGGCCTGCCTATCGGCAACTGTACCGCTTTTCTTGCGATACAATGTCCGCTCACGAGGTAGCATATCGACAATAATCCCTTTATTCTCATCAAATGGTTGAAAAAGCCCCCAATCACCCGTACAGGGTAATTCAGTATCAGATTTCCCATACATCATGTTTCCCGTGAGTTCACACTGAAACAATCCGTTTTCGGAAACGACCTCGTAGCAGGTACGATGTACTATGGATATACGTCCATGAGGAAGAGTGCTGTAGAGTGATTCTTGTTTTAGTTGGCTTAGTTTATCATTCCAGCCATACCAGTTTAAATTAACGTCAAATTTGTGAATTGTTTGATTTTCGTTATTCATGATCTTAATGTATACAGCGTACACGTTACAAAGCACCACGATGCTTTTAGCACCCTTGTACGCAAGTTAAAAATTGAATTTATAAAGACATAAAGAGTACTCCCGGAAGGAATCATCCGAGAACAAACGAAAGGACAATCTGTATCAGAAACACAGATTGTTTACTAAACCAAATCCGATTTATTATTTCTTGTCATGCGACAAAGATAGACTATTTTTATTTAATGGCAAAACGAGCCGTCATTTCATACCGTAGCTTGATAACCCGGTACTGCTCGGTAGCTGCCGTACCCATGCTTACATTGCTCTGCGCCTCGAAAGGAAGATAACGGCTTATGTTATTATCGGCAGGTTCGATGATACGAATCACTTCACCCAACTGCTGCCCCATCGCTTCCACCAGATAAGATGCTTTCTCACGGGCAGCCTTCAGTGCTTCAATCTTACCTTGTTTCCGATACATTGGCAAATCCTTATGTTTGAGTTCTCCGATGCGCATGGACTCAATTCCCCACGTATTGACCGAACGAATAATAGAGTTAATCTGCTCAAAATCCGTAAGCCGGATATCCAATTGCTTACCTATCAGAAACTCTTTTCCTCTCTGACGCCAATAATCTCCTATTTCCTGTGTGCGGATAGCATCATCCGTTATTCCTATTTTGCGCAAACTTTTACGCAAATCTTTCTCTATCATTGCCAATGGCACTTTCGTCCGGAAATCTTCTTCTTTTTTTGATTTACCGGTGTATTCTTCTTGCCAATACTCCTTAATCTGAACCAGAAAATGAATCTCATCCGGAACGACTTCTATTTCAGAAGAACCGGTCACTTCAACGTATCGTCCATCACTTTCCTGTGCATTCACAACGATACTCCAAGTAAACAAAACAAAAGCTAATAAACATACCTTTTTCATATCTTCCATCTTAATAGTACAACCTCTTTTACAGAATGCGAATTATCATTTCACAAAGCTATTAAAAAAAACTGTAAAACCGATTTTATCCCAAGAAATCAATCAGGCTTTTTCGATCCATCAAAATAGTATCGCCATTCTTTACCTTACACTTGGAAGATGTTTTGCCGGAAAGTAAAGAAATATACCCTTTTTCAAACAGCAGCTTCAAGCGGGTACTGGAAAGAGGCAGACATCTTTTTATCAATGAGGATAATTTAAGGCTCAAGTCGAAATCACACTTGACTTGGATACTTATGATCTCACTACTCATATTCAGGATATCTTCTAAAGAGACGGTATTTATCACCTCATATTCAACACTGTCATAATCTAATTGAAGATTATTCCTACTTGCCACTCCGGCAGAAAAGGCATATTGCCAGGTAACTTCCCTGTCATTCATAGAAAAGCTGTGAAAGAGCTTTTTATCAATCAAGTCGGGTTTAGTTCGTGACAACAGAGTCATATTACAAGTGTTATCACATTTCACACATCTATAAATCAGCCAGACATCAATGTTTTTCTTCTGTGCATTCATCCTGAACTTATCACTGCAATAAAAGCGGTCACTATCACAGTGACTGCATTTCTTAATTAATAAGGGGCAATTCTTCACCCTTATCTCCCATGTAAATGTTGTTTCCATAACTATACAAAAGCAATTATCTTTCTTTGTGAATCAATTATATTTCTCCGCAAAGTTGGATAATAGCCATTTGTATAATTCACAAGATGTCACAAGACGCCCTGAAATTTATCTGTCAAGCTCATCCATCATCTTTATAATCTGTTCTTTCAACTTATCCAGAAATTGGGTTCTGCTTTTCTTTCTATTCCTGATTTCCAAGAATATACGATAAAAATCACCTATCTCGATATTAAACAGTGTTTCGCAACAAAAAGCAATGTCTTTCAAACTCGTATTTCCATTATTAAAGCATTTACCTGCATACAAGGCGTAGATAAACTCAACCAAAGCAACTTTACTGTCCGTCCATTGCAACAGTTTACTGTCTACAATGGAAGTGAATTTAAGATGAAGTTTCTCTGTCAGCTGCTCTATTTCCTCCGACACATATTCTATCAAGCGATTATTCGCCAGAATTTCCGCAACACTCGAATCATGCAAGGTGGTAAAAGAAATATCTCTATCCAGTAGATGACAATGTATATCAGAAAGAATATCATAATTCTCCCGAATAAAATAGCGGTTATCAAGCTCTGTTCGACCGGCACGGTAATATTCATAAAAGTCATTATTCAAAAATGATTTTTGCAGGTTCTCCAATTCAATCTTCAGATATCTGCATTGGGATGACAGAGATTTGTCGATACGATTCTTTTCAATCTGATACAAACGGACATAAAACATCAACAGACCGGAAATCTGCGGTTTCGATACTTTAAAGAAAAGAATCTCTTCTTCAGCACTTCGAAACTGATATCCGACAACAGTTGTTTTCAGCGAAGTCAGCGAAACCTGTACGACACCAATGATCTGCCTGATTCTATCCAAAGGATCAACCGGCTGCAGCTCAATCCTTTTTATTTCTTCTTCTATGTTCAGCTTACTATTTCTTACGAAATTTTCCATTCATTCCCAACGCACCCACCACTCCCATCTGATTACCATGAACCGGACTAAAAGCCTGAATACCTTAATTGCATCAGTTTTGAAAAACGATGCAGTGAATAATAAAAATGATAAAATGAAAAACCTGTTCAAGTATAGAACTACTCAAACGAAAGAAATTAGCCTGTGGTTTATGAGGCTAATATTAAGCTATAACAAATTTAAGAATTGTGCCCAAAATCATTGCTTTTAGAATTCAGATGCAAATATAATTGTTTTTTTAGGATGACATGAAGTTTATATGAAATTTTGAAATAAGCTCACCAGAAGTATAGAAAAATAGTATCTTTGCCTCCGACTTTTCACAGATACTGTGAGAAAGTAATTCTTTTAATTATATAAATAAAAAAGACTATGATCAGATTAAATGTTTTTGTTCGTGTAAACGAATCCAACCGTGAAGAAGCGATAAAAGCGGCAAAAGAACTGACTGCCTGTTCTTTAAAAGAAGAAGGATGCATTGCTTATGATACTTTCGAAAGCAGCACGCGTCCTGACGTTTTCATGATTTGCGAAACTTGGCAGAATGCCGAAGTATTGGCAGCACACGAAAAATCTCCTCATTTCGCTCAATATGTAGGTATCATTCAGAAATTGGCTGAAATGAAATTGGAAAAATTTGAATTCTAAATGAATTACGAGGCTGTTCGAGAACAGCCTCGCTAAATCCGCTATTCCTTATTTTTCCGAGTAAAATTAGTCAAGTTTCTTATGGATAAATGTTCCTTCAATCCAATAAGTTGCGTGATTCGATTCAAATTTCAACAAGACATAGCCGGGATCAGTGGGGCCACCGGGAAAATGATCGATAAACCAGTCCTGCCAAAGTTCCTGCTTCATCTTTTCGTCAGTTACAACTTCCACTTTCCCCGTTAACGCCACGCTGTCTCCTTTATCCTGAAAGCATAATCCAGCTTTCGAATTCAATAAGAAATCAATTGTTTTTAGTGAATCTGCTCCAGTAGACATCCAGATAGTGGAAATTCCTTCTGCCAGGATTTTGCTCATCGGCACAGGACGGGGATAACCTTCTTTATTCACAGAAGCAAGGGTAACTACTTCACATCTCTGCAACAATTCTGTTGCTTTCTCTTTCATTGTTTTTGTGGTCATAAGCTGATTGGTTTTTATTAACCTTGCAAAGGTAACGGCATATCCTCCCACTCTATTGTAAAAAAGCGACTTTTACCTATCTATCTTTGTGGTTCGATATAAGTAAGTGTAGTTTCTTCCGGAACGGTAAGGGAAAGAAAAGACGCAGGAGTGTTGCCGGACATTGACTTAATCTCTTTTGAGAAATGCGCTAAATCATAGTATCCTGCATCAACTGCCGTAGTCAACAGATTGGCTGATGTCGTGGTTCTCAACAATTCTACAGCATTCTTAAATTTGACAATACGGCTGTATTCTTTAGGAGTAAATCCGGTATAATGCTTGAACTTTCTCTCAAAATGACGCTGACATAAACAGACGTCATCCATCAAACTGCGAACTGAGCGTTTTCCTTCGGAATGATTAATCATGTTCACTGCCATAGCGACGTGAGAATCGGCAGGCTGATAATGGCGCGCCAAATATGCCAGCAAATACTCCTCCACTACCCGTATTCGATCTGCAACATGCTTCTGCTCACCCAATCTTTCAATAAAAGTGTCATCAAAAACAGCCTTCATCTCATTAGTACTGACTCTGCTATTCACAAATTCGTGTAGAGGCAGGTTTGTAAAGCAAGACAGCCCACAAGGTAAAAAACGAACGCCAAACATGTGAATCGATTCTGTATAAGTGACGAGTTCCGAATATTTTGTCATAGGTCCTACAAAATAGGAACGATAGGGTTGCATCATCAGACTTCCTTCTTCAACAGCATTAGCCACCTCTCCCAGCGTAAAAATAAAATCGGTACAACCATCCGGCAGAATATGGATGCGCATACCATAATCCGGATTGCCCTTAAACTCCCAATAGTTATCAATGTAGGGAACAAGTAAATGAGAAGGCTGATATTCTGTATACATGGATCTATTTTATACGCAAATATAGCGAAAATAAATTCTAATCAACGATGCGTCCGTTTGCCTTTGCCTTTTGAAGCCAGTCAGGGACAATCTCTTCGAGAAATTTATCTTTGCCCGCCTTTTCGGCAGCCATATCCAAACCGATATATTGCTGCGCCTTTTCTTTCGTTGTGATATCCGGAAGTGGAACATCATCTGTATATCCGTGCGATACCAGGATTTTGTTGATAGCCATACGGGCCTGGAATGTTTTGTTTAACCCATGTCCCAAAATACGCATTATTTCCTGCGGAGCATGAAAAGAACCACCATGCGATGCCACGCCGAAATCCCATCTCCATTGCGCCTGGCGGATCAACTGTAAAACTTCTTTCATCTCGTTTTCAGTAGCTCCTTTATCCCAGGCAAATTTAGCCTCGATGTGTGCTTTCGCCAAATCTTTTTCTAAAAGGGCACGCAGTTCATTTGCCTTTCGCTGACGTTCGTATACATTATTACAAAGTGTCTCCTTGTTATCACGATGACAAGTCTGACAAGTGCGTTCAGTCACAGCCAACGGATTCTGGATATGGTGATCGCTGTATTTTATTCCGCCTTCATCATTATAAGGCATATGACAATCGGCACATGACACACCACGTTGACCATGAATACCTATTTGGAAAATTTCATAATCAGGATGCTGCGCTTTCAATATAGGGGCACGACTCAATTTATGAACATAATCAGTAAATCCGATTTCATCATAGTACTTTTCCAAGTCTTCAACCGTGAAACCTTTATCCCAGGGAAAAGTGGGATATTTTATATCGCCTTTGAAGTAATATTCCGAATGACACTGGGCGCACACCAATGAGCGCATCTCTTGTGGGCTAGCCTGTGTGATGTCTCTGCCCTGACGTTGGAAAGCTTCGACAAGCGACGGGCGACTAATATGCAAATCCATATTCTTAGGTTCATGGCAATCGGCGCACCCGACGGGATTTACAATTTCAGTTCCCCATGTAGCCCACTTATTATTATAAAAGGAATCCACCCCGATAGCTGCTACCATACGGGGAACATCGGGACTTTTACACATCCAGCAACTGGCAGGTTGAGGCCCGTCACCAGCATGCATGGGAGCACCGGTACGAAGTGAATGTCTTAAATCATCCAAAGCATACATATGTCCGCGTGGTGAAGAATAATCTTTAGAAAATGCATACCCAGCCCATAAAATGACCATTTCGGGGCGTTGCGCCAACACATCAATGGATATTCTTCCATTCATATCACTACGCGAATCGATCGATGTGGTATCTACCCATGTCTTATATTCACGCTGATAATTATCGGAGAACAGAGAACTGCGTGCTTCTATCCCGGTTATCTCTGTCTTTTTGCGATAAACTGCATTTACGACTTCCGGCCTGCGTTCCGTCAGGAATGAAATAACGACCCCCAACGCAAAGACAATAGCCATTGCAAAACCAAACAGTAACCATCCCTGCCAAGGTTTCAGTATCTCTTTCATTCCTTCTTTTTTTTAGATGCTTTCTGTTTTTTGTATTAAATTGTACTTGCCAAAGATAAGACAACGGAAAAGCAACTGCCTTTTCCCACTTCGGAATCTACTTCTATACGACCCGCCAACCGTTCGATAATCACCTTAGAAATGGAAAGTCCCAAACCACTCCCCTGTTCAAATTCATCCGTTTTATAGAAGCGGTCAAAAATCATCATGAGTTCTTTATCGTCAATTCCTTTGCCAGTATCTTTCACGTAGACACAAACTTCCCGGTGTTCCTTGTCTATTTTACCTCCCAAAGTAATTGTTCCTTCTTTGGTAAACTTGTTTGCATTGTTCAGGAAATTGGAGATGACCTGCGTAAAACGCAAACTGTCAATATTGGCCGGTAAGGAAACAGTTTCGTCCAATTCGAGAAGAAAGTTCAATGAGGGTTGAATCAATGTTTGATAGGTCATATAAATCTCCTTCACTATTTTCGTGATGTCGCACTCCTTTATATCAAAGGATAAGTTGCCCGAATCCAAACGGGATATTTCCAACACATCATTCACCAGTTTTAAAAGCAGTTCATTATTGGTATTGATGATTTCGAGCATGGTTGCCTTTTCTTCCGGCTCTATTTCATCAGCTCCTTCGGCTATCAGCAGATTGGTGAAGCCTACAATAGCATTGAGCGGCGTACGAATTTCATGGCTCATGTTATTTAGGAACGATTGTTTCAGTTCGGCCTTTTCCGCTATCTGTTTCGCAAGAATCAACTGGTGTTCATGCTCCACCAGTTTCTGAATATTCTGCATGGTACCGGCCAGCATTATCTCTCCCCTGGCATCTTTCAAACTGCTACATCGTAGTTCGTACCATTCATAATCTGCGCCCTCTTTTCCAAAACAGAAACGTATCCGCTGTATTTGCATGCCGGGAGATTGATGCAAGGTTTCGTAGAATGAACTAAGTAACTGTACATCATCAGGATGAGTATATTGTATCATATCCTCTTTGGTGAACCTCCGTTGTTCCAGTCCGACCAACTGTGTATAATTGTCGTCAAACTCCAGAATACCTTCCTGAATATTCCAAAGAGAGATTTTTCCTCCATCCACAGAAAGGCTCAATCGCTTGTGAACCTCTTGCAGCATTTGAAGATTCCTGCGTTCTATCAATGAACGTCGATGGGTACGTAACAAGCTGATGGTTACGAGGATAAAAGAAATAACAAAGAGTCCGCCCAGTATATAAAGCTCTTTCCGGTAGCGGTCATAAAATGGATAGTTGATAATACTGACATCTTTCGGAACGTTGCTGATGTCACCTGCAAATTCGGAAAAATAGATCCAATCCAGTACATACTCTTTTTCCAAATCCCTTATTTTAGGCATTCCTACCTTTTCTTTCTTCAAAAGGCGTGTAGCAAGATCAGCGATAGCCTTTGCCGAGATACTTTCTGTTGCCATATAACCGCCTACAATCTTGGCGTTTTCGCCAAATCCCTCACAGATACAACTAAAAGAAGGAATATTCAAGGCAGTTACTATCGGAATAGCCATCATATCTAATTTATCCAACAAGAATGCTTGATTTTTCTGTTCTCTTTTTGATTGTTCCAGCATGACCAGCAGGGAAGCTCCCCTTATATAGCGGAAAGGACAGAGACTGATGGTTAAACCACTCCTTTTCACACGATCATTGACCAAACCGGGCGTCAGATTGAAGTATTCAATCATTTCCGTTAAGTGCTCATAATCGGACTCTTGCACAAATGCTTTCTGATAGCCCAGCACTCTTACACTTTGCCTGTCAACGACTTTGGAAAGTTTATCGAACGATTGATGTCCGAGGTAAGTAAGATCTATATTGTAAATGATCTCCATATTATGGGGATACAATGTTTTTATAAAGTCAATGTTACGTTTCAGGTCGGGGCTGTCACGCAATACATACACTTTCTGCAAATCGTATTCTTCTATCAGTTCTTCGTTGGGAAAACGCACATTGCAAGCTAACACGGGAATGGAAGACAACAGACGGTGGCGAGTAGATAGAAAGGAATAGGTTGCCTGGTCGCCAATGGTCAGAATAAGGTCAGTGGATTTACTTTCAAGCAATTCAAGATACCTCCGCGCATACTCTATTTCTTCTTTCTCATTCAGTTTAGTGCAATCGATATAGAATTTATCAAATATGGCTTCTATTCCTTGCCGATGGAATTCTTCATACAACAGTTTTTCCAGTTTTTTATTGCCGATATCATTTTTAGTCATGGAATAGATAAGAGAAATACGTTTGGGCGTCAGTTTGTTAGTGACAAGCCAATGTTTGTAATTTAGTCCGCCTATAAAAACAAACAAAGAAAGAATGAATATTAAAACGTATTTAGACTTAAAGTATGTTTTGTCCATGCCTTTGGTTTATATCGAACAAAAATAGTGTAAATTCTTTAAAAGAAGAGTTTTTTATTGGAAATGTTTCCCAAAAGTCCGTTTTAATTCAATTTTTAGTAAAAGCTTTCTATTTGCCAATCCTGTTACTATATTTTCTCCAACCTCATTTTTTATGCTATATTTGTATCCGAAAAAATAATAGAAACGATGATAAACTTTGCAGCTATCGATTTTGAAACAGCCAACGGCAAACGTACCAGCGTATGCAGTGTTGGTGTTGTCATCGTAAGGGAAGGAAAAATAACGAATAAAATCTATCGTCTGATCCGCCCCCGCCCCAATTATTATATGCAATGGACCACAGCTGTTCATGGCTTAACTTACGACGACACGATGGAAGCCGATGAATTTCCGGAAGTATGGGCGGAAATCAAACCATTGATAGACGGTCTGCCACTTGTAGCGCACAACAGTCCTTTTGATGAAGGGTGTCTTCGGGCAGTTCACGAACTATGGGAAATGACTTACCCTAATTACAAGTTTCACTGCACATGCCGCGCGTCGAGAAAGGTATTTGGAAAAGAGTTACCCAATCATCAATTACATACGGTAGCTGCCCGGTGTGGATATGACTTAACGAACCATCATCACGCACTTGCTGATGCGGAAGCCTGTGCACAGATAGCCATGCATATTATTCCCGAACCGGATAATACCCTATCGGCATCCATGCTTAGCTTTGGTCAAACGAAGTAAGACGCCCTCTAACTGTAAAATAGATATAAGGAGTCTGCGCCTCTGTTTTGCTTTCATATACTCCTTCGAAATGATTAATAATCATGCGATTTATCTCATTGCAAATAATCATATCCTGCGACAGCCCCTGACTAGCCAGTAATGTGCCATATACTTTAATCATCAATTCTGTTTCCTCTTCGTTTACCTCTATAGAAACTTGTAGTTCTTTCCCCGGAATAGCAACAGCAAACAAATTATTGAAAACATTCAGCAATCGCGGACCATCAATGTGCGACCAAAACAAAACTGACTGCGGACACACTACATTTATTTTCCTTCCAGACTCAATTGAATTTCCTGCTACGGCATCCTGAATCAGAGAAAACACTTCGACATCACTCAATACAAAACGCATCATACCTGCTTCTAAACGTGAGAGGTCCAGAATGTTATTAATCAACTGCATCAAATCCGCCGAGGTTTTATTGATAACTTCGGAGATCTCGACACGCTGTTTATCCTCAATCTGCTGCTCTGAAGCTAAAAGTAAAGAACTCTCAACCACCATATCCAAAGGTTGGCTGATAGAAGTGCTGATATTGGACAAAAAACGTTCTTTTGCAGAGTTGGCAAGTTCAACTTCGTAGGCCATTTTACGCATTTCAGCTTCATCCCGTTCTAATTTTCTACGAGCACGATAAGTATAAATTATAAAAACGGTAATTGTGATAATAGAGACAACTAAAAAAGATATGATAATGATCTGTAGATAACGATAGTTGCGATCTTTTTCCTGTTGCAACACATAAACGTCATGTATACTCTTTACTTGCTCCGTTTGTGTATTCAAAAGTTCTATTTGCAAAGAATCACGTCTTTTCTTTGCCACTTTTAATAAATCAAGCGCTTCCGCATCACGCCCCATCAAATGCAAGATTTCCCCACGTTCTTCAAATGCCGCATTATAACTCAAAGGCGATACCGGACGGAATAGCATCATCAACGTATCAACCTGCGGCAAGGCTTTCTCATACTGTCCGGATTTTCGCAAATAATCACTGCTCACCCGTGCATGATACTCCTGATATAATCCTGCTTCCGGTAACGTACGATAAGTACTATCAGCCAAATGATAGTAATATTTCGCCATATCCATGTCTCCCACCTTTGTATAATACGCCACATAGTGGATATACATCATAAGGATGCAACTTTGCAACGAGAAATTCACTTTTGAATGACGTATACTCTCATTTATACAGTCTTCTTCGAGCTTGACATACTTAAGCCATTTAGGATAATCTTTTATCTTTTGAATGACCTCTGTCACCGAATGGATTATTTCAAGTGTTAATGCAGGATTATCAATTTTGCAAGAAAGGACATACGCTTTTTCGTATGCAGCCAATGCTTCTTCATCCCGGTATGTGACAATATATGCATTTCCCAAAGACTGAAGAGCAACAACCATTCCTATCATGCTACCAGCCTTTTCTGCTTCTTGCAATAACAATTTAGATTCACTTTCTTCTTTCTCATAGTCACCACTCAACTGAAAGAAATCGATCACACACCTTTTACCCTGAAACTGTAAATCGTAAAAGTTATTTTTCCTCGTTAAAGGTTCAAGAAGGGAGAACCAATAATGCAATGCCAGGGTATCCAGAGAGTTATATGCCATAAATATCCGATTCAGATAAGCCTGACATTTAAAAAAATCGTTTTTTTGTTTATCCGCCTCCTTCATCAACTGGTCGAGATAATAAATCCGAACCAATGGCTGATACTTTGTAGCCACCGACAACTCATACAAAATAGTAAGGCGGGTAGTATCTTGGGGGGATTTTACTAATTCACGCAATAACTCTTTCTTCCTCGTTTCCTGTGCCCTGACACCTAAAGAAAGCAATAAAAACACGCCAACTAATATATAGAATAAATGCTTCATAAAGTCTGGTTATTAGATAGTGATAATGGATGAGTGAAAATAAATCTTGCTCCTACCGTATATGTAGAATCAATCCATATTTTTCCACCAAAATGTTCGACAATCAACTGACAGATAGATAATCCCAGACCGGCACCTTGCACTCCTTCATGCAATTTTTCAAAACGCCCGAATATATGAGGCTGTTTTTCCAGTGGTATGCCACAACCTGTATCTTCAACTGCAAAAACAGCTTCTTGCCTTTCTGTATCCACATCCAGTCTTAATATAATATTGCCTTGTTTGGTAAACTTGGTAGCATTAATCAATAAATTAATCAGTACTTGTTGCAAACGCCCACTGTCCGTATATAATGACAACTCATCCACAGAAGAGGAAAACTGGATAGCAGCAGATGTCTGCTTGACTTTATCTACCGTATCAACAACCATACGGCAAATGTTTACAACATTATAAGTATTGCAAGTGTATCTTATTTCGTTAATATTCAACTCCGACATATCCATCACATCCTTAATCAACTTCAGCAAAAGATCTGCATTCTGCTGAATGCTTTCACCACACTGCTGTTTCGTTTCTGCATCTATCTCTCCACAGTTCACCAGAATCCCCGAAAAGCCAACAATAGCATTCAAAGGAGTTCGCAACTCATGGCTCATATTAGAAAGAAACATGCTCTTTGATTGAATGGAGCGAGTGGTTTCTTCACGCACGACTTGTAACTTATTACGGGAAACGACCAACATCTTATTCTTCCGCCAAACCATATAAAAGATAGCAATACCACCCAACAGAATGATGGTGCAACAGATGATAGTCCATTTATATAATGAACTGTATACCGATTCATTTTCACTTTTTAGCTGATCGACCAAATAAGTGGTATGAAGATGTTCAATCTGACGTGTATAGCGTTGCATATCCAAGGAGTCTGTCAATTTCCTGACTTCGGTATACATATTACAAGCCTCGGTTATATCGTTCATTTTCTCAAGGAACATGGCTTTATCAATCATTACATTCCGATATTCATTTAAATTACCGCTCTTCCTTATCTCAACCAAATTAGAATCAACAAAAGCCAACGCGCTTTTATAATCCTGCTCCAGCTCATTATATTTAAACTTCACCCAATAATACCAACGCTTATAGAATGGATTGGTATCTTTTATCAAATCTAAACGATCCAAAAGAGCCAAAGCCTTTATCTTATCCTTCACCTCAATCTGATAGAGGGTCTCATAACATAGTGCATAATAATCATAGTACTCATTTGCCACAATCGAAGTATGCTGCAATTTTGAAAGCTTGTCTAAGTAAATATGCATAACGGCCGGTTCCCCCAACAGGTAAGAGACATGAACTATCTGTAAATATAGCCGCACAAGGACCGGGTCCGATTCATAAAGCTTCAGCCGCTTCTCTGCCTCAACAAACGCATCAAAAGCCTGTTTCAGCTGATCCAAACTCATATACGTGCTACCTATTGCCTGAAGTGATAATGCTATTCCTATAGTTGAATTCATTTTCTGCGCATGCTCGTACATAAGTTCCGCTTCATTAGTGGCAACTCCTATATCCCCTTTCAGACAGTAAGAATTTACCTTGATCTGGCCTATTCTGAAATAGTTCTCAAAATCTCCTGCTTTGGAAGCTTCTGACTCAAGTCGAGTGGATAAACGGATTATACTGTCTTCCGGAATTATGCTACTTAAGATAAAATTCTTACCGGATAATTGATAAAGAAGCTCTAACTCTGATGGGTATTTCATAGCATAAGCAGTCATGCTTCCTGAAATGAATAATAATAGAGTTAGTATTAAGTGTTTTATCATCTGTTTCTTTTGTTAGTGTGGTACAAGGGACAAATATAACTAAAAAAGAAACATGTGCAATTTACATAAATAGAAAAATAACCCTCATCCAGCATAATAAGTTGCTGTGATGAGGGTTACTCAAATATAAAAAGTATTCTGCTTACAGAATAGATTTTGCAATACCCATTTCCAAGCCGCGAAGTTCTGCCAATCCGCGAAGACGGCCCAGGCAAGAATATCCCGGATTCGTTTTCTTTTTCAAGTCATCAATCATTTGATGTCCGTGGTCGGGACGCATAGCGATAGAGCATTTACGACGCTGTTGTAGAAGAATAAGGCTCTTCATTACGTTATACATGTCTACATTTCCTTCCAAGTGATTAGCTTCGTAGAAGTTTCCTTCCTCGTCACGTTGTGTACTGCGCAAGTGTACGAAGTTCACACGGTCGCCAAAACGTTCCATCATACCTGCAAGGTCATTATCGGCACGCACACCGAAAGAGCCTGTACACAAGCAGAGGCCATTAGATTCGTTAGGTACGGCTTCAATCAATTTCTTGAAATCCTCTTCCGTACTCAAAATACGAGGCAAACCTAAGATGGTGTAAGGAGGATCATCCGGATGAATTACCAGTTTCACTCCTACTTCATCGGCAACAGGAGCAATTTCTTTTAAGAAGAAAATCAGGTTGGAACGAAGCTTCTCTGCATCAATATCGTCATAACGATCTAATGCTTGCTGAAATTGTTCTACCGTGAAACTTTCTTCCGAACCCGGAAGTCCGGCAATCATATTACGAACCAACAATTTCTTGTCGTCTTCGCTCATCTGTTCAAAACGAGCTTTCGCTTTAGCTATTTCTTCCGGAGTATAGTCTTTTTCAGCATTCGGACGTTTCAAGATGAAAAGATCGAAAGCTACAAAAGCTGCTTTTTCAAAGCGGAGTGCTTTAGAGCCGTCCGGCATTGTATAGGCAAGATCTGTGCGGGTCCAGTCCAATACAGGCATGAAGTTATAAGTAACTACCATCACGCCACACTTCGCCAGATTACGGATACTTTCCTTATAGTTTTCGATGTATTTCATAAAGTCGCCCGTCTGTGTTTTGATATGCTCGTGTACAGGTACACTTTCTACCACAGACCATGTCAGACCCACTTCTTCAATCATTTGCTTACGCTTCATGATCTCTTCTACTGTCCACACTTCACCATTTGGAATGTGATGAAGAGCATTTACTATACCAGTGGCGCCTGCCTGCTTAATATCCCACAAGCTAACCGGGTCATTAGGACCATACCAGCGCCAAGTTTGTTCACATAAATACATATTATTCTTTCCTGATTACAAGTTACTAATTATGATTAAAAACAGAATGATACCATCCCAATATTAGATAGAGAATGCATCAAATCCACCGTCGATAACAGCTACTGTACCTGTTACGAAGTTAGAAGCATCGCTAATCAAATAATGGATTGTTCCATAAAGGTCTTCCGGTTCACCGAAACGGTTGAATGGAGTATGAGCGAGAATGGTCTTTGAACGGTCAGTCAGAGAACCATCCGGATTAGTCAATAACGCACGATTCTGATCGGTCAGGAAGAATCCCGGAGCAATGGCATTTACACGCAGACCGTTACCGAATTTCAAAGCCAGTTCGCCAGCCATATATTTAGTAAAGTTGGCAATAGCTGCTTTTGCCGCACCATAACCTACCACACGGGTCAATGGACGAAGAGCCGATTCAGAGCAGAAGTTTACAATAGAACCTTTCTTCTGTTCTACCATAATTTCAGCAAATACCATTGTAGGCAATACTGTACCGAAAAGGTTCAGATCCACCACTTTCTTGAATGCATCAATCTGCAAATCGAAGAAAGTCTTATCCGGAGCGATAGTTGCACCTGCCATGTTACCTCCGGCAGCGTTCAACAATACATCAATACGGCCATAAGCCTTCATGATTTCTACTTTGTTACCTTCCAGCACTTCCTTATCCATTACATCCGTGTAAAGGAACATAGCTTCATTTCCTTCGGCTTTGATACTATCTACCAATGCTTTTCCTGCTTCTTCACTTCTGTCGAGCACAACTACTTTTGCACCTTCCTTTGCGAGATACGCAGCAATACCTTTACCTAAAATACCAGCTCCACCGGTGATAACAACTACTTTGCCTTTTACGTTAAATAATTCATTCATGGTTCTTACAAATTTATATGTTTATAATTTATTGTTCAGATAATATTTCAGATTCTCTTTGAGAAGAATATCGATAGGCATCAAATTAACCTTTTCACTGCTCTGTTTGAACAACAGATGATTACACAATGATTTAATACCATCATATCCCTGACGCTCCGGACGCTGCGCAATCAATGCGGTTATGACACCTTCGGAAAGCAACTGTGTATTTCTCCCGATAAGGTCATAACCAACCAGTTTAACAGACTGCATTCCTCTCGCTTTCAGGTAATTCCCTAAAATATAACAAGTTGAATTGAAGATAACAGCCCCATTTATATTTGGATTAGCTTCAAATATTTCATCCAGTTTCATGAAGTTATACACTGAATCATTTATTTTCAGCTCCACTTCATGCAGATTTCCATTGAATCCTGTTTGCGTAAGATAATGGCAGAAACCTTCCCGCCTGTTCTTTCCCTGATTAGAGTCATTCTTCCCACTATGAATAATTCGCGCCATCAATATATCGGAAGACGAAGAAAGCCGGTCCATCAACAATCTGGCAGCAATCACTCCGGCATCATAAGACTCCGTTCCGAAATAAGCCAGTTGATGTTGCCCTCCAATGTTGGAGTCAACATACACATAAGGTATTTCATTCCTGTCAAGTTCCTGCGAAAGCCGGATAACAGAATCCGTAAACAAAGTCGCAATCAATACACCATCCACTTTCTCATTCAGCAGATTACGGATGATATCATCAAAAGTCTTGTTATTATATTGATCGAAAAAGAGTTTGGTAATGGTGATGTTATACGATTCCATTTCCGACGCTGCTTTATCTATGCCTTCCGAAATAGCTTCCCAATACTCTCCCTGAACAAAAGAAGGAGTAATCGCAAGAAGATGATATTGCTTTTTGGAGGCCGCCAATGAACGTGCCATCAGATTGGGCTGGTAATGTACCATCTCCAGAATCGCCTGTACCTTTTTCCTGTTTTCTTCAGATACCCTGCCACGATTATGGATTACACGATCTACTGTGCCAACAGAGACACCTGCCATCTTGGCAATGTCTACAATCCGAATATTTGAAAACTCTTTATCCATCTATTGATAAGTATCTTGTTTTTCATTGGCAAAAGTAAAATGAATTATTGAATTAAGCAATAATGTGTGCGCACACACATAACACACTATAAAGAACATACCACTAATAATCAGCAAGTTAACCACAACAGTAAAGAAGTATACATGTTGTTAAACATAAGAAAAAGTAAAGATAGTATAGATAAAAAAGCACTTATCAGATGAGAAACCAGAGGGAAAATAGCTTTTGATTCTTGAAGGAAGTGAAAATAATGGGGAAGATACACCAATATGTGTTCGTGCACACATCATTCAGATAGTGACTGATAAGGCTAGAAATAAAAGATTAAACACATATAAAATAAAACAGGTAACCGATTCTATTTAAATCGATTACCCGTTTTGGAGTTCTTATTTCCCCCACTTATCTTTTGCTTTTCCGGCCACTTTATCGGCTTCATCTGCTACTTTATCAGCAATTTCCGCACCGGCTTCTACTGCTTTAAGTCCAAGATCCACTGCTTTTCTTTCAGCATGAGCAGCAGCTATTTCAGCATCACGACCTATGCGATGGATAGCATTATAAATTTCACTTTCTAATTGTTTTGCTTTTGCTGTACGTGAAAGACGATAAGCTACTGCGCCAAGGATTGACCCAATTCCGAGTCCAATCCAGAAATTTCCATGTCTACATTCCATAATCAAGTTCTGTTTTTAGGATTAAAAATAAATTATATAAATATCTATTTAGATTTCGAGAATAAGGAAGCAATCCACAATACAAGGATAGCTCCTACGGTGGAAGTTATCAAACTTCCGATCAGTCCTGAAGCTGCCAGTCCGAAAAGGGCAAACACCCAACCGCCCAGTACACCTCCAAGAATACCAAGTAATAAATTTATAACAAGACCAAAACCTCCGCCGCGCATTATTTTACCTGCGAGGAATCCAGCCACAATACCAATAATGATATACCATATAAAGCCCATATAATCCTCCTTTTTTATTTAACAACAGTAGGTATGAAGAATAGTTCAGTCACTCAAAACTGAATTAACGACAATTTACAATCCTTAGTCTTAGAGCTTTATTCCTATCATATTGAATTAATCACAGCAAATATATATTGAGAAACGGGAAGTTTCCGTACCTTTGCAGCCGATTTTTCAGGAACACTTCAATAGTAAATAGGTATTATGGTACAGAATCAGGAACAACCCGTAGGAAAAATTACATTTTCCATTTTGATTGCATTGAGTCTTTCGCATTGCCTCAACGATCTTTTACAGTCGGTGCTATCAGCATCTTATCCTTTATTTAAAGATGATTTAGGACTTAGTTTCGCGCAAATCGGACTTATCACACTAGTTTATCAACTTTCCGCTTCAGTTTTTCAACCGATTACCGGAATTTTCTTTGATAAGCATCCCGTCGCATGGTCATTGCCTATCGGAATGAGCTTTACACTGATTGGTTTGATAAACTTAGCATTCTCTGATAATCTATACTGGATATTAGCCTCCGTATTCTTAATCGGAATTGGCTCTTCCGTACTGCATCCGGAAGCCTCCCGTATCACGTTCCTTGCCTCCGGTGGAAAACGTGGACTGGCACAATCACTCTTTCAGGTAGGTGGTAACTTCGGAGGTTCATTAGGCCCTTTGCTGGTTGCTCTGTTGGTGGCTCCTTATGGCAGGCAACATCTCATCGTATTTGCATTTGTGGCTTTAGCTGCTATCGGAGTGATGTACCCAATTTGCAAATGGTATAAATCATATCTAAACCGGATGAAAGCACAGACTGTCAGTGTCAGAAAACCAGTTCATCTTCCTTTGCCTATGGATAAGACAGCCCTTTCAATCGCGATATTGCTGATTCTGATTTTCTCCAAATATATTTATATGGCAAGTCTCACCAGTTATTATACTTTCTACCTGATTCATAAATTCAATGTAAGTGTACAAGATTCGCAGCTATATTTATTTATTTTCCTGGTAGCTACTGCTATCGGAACATTAATTGGCGGACCTGTCGGTGACCGTATCGGTCGGAAATATGTGATTTGGGCTTCTATTTTAGGAGCGGCCCCATTTAGCTTACTAATGCCACATGCCAATCTGCTGTGGACTATTATACTTAGCTTCTGTGTGGGATTGATGCTTTCTTCCGCTTTTCCTGCCATATTGCTTTATGCACAGGAGCTGCTTCCTACCAAACTTGGATTGATATCCGGTTTGTTCTTTGGATTTGCTTTCGGAGTGGCCGGTGTAGCATCTGCCGTACTTGGCAATTTAGCGGATAAAACGAGCA
The DNA here is from genome assembly GCF_003439055.1 of Bacteroides sp. OM05-10AA. Classification (NCBI taxonomy): domain Bacteria; kingdom Pseudomonadati; phylum Bacteroidota; class Bacteroidia; order Bacteroidales; family Bacteroidaceae; genus Bacteroides; species Bacteroides sp. OM05-10AA. Next base: position 163,314 of record NZ_QSUR01000003.1, on the reverse strand, counting down.
TTGAATATGTATATAATATCTGTGCTTATATGCCACTACTGGGATTAGTCACGTTCTTCTTGCCTAATTTGAAGAAGAAAAAGATTGGATAGAAATCTATATAAATAAAACCGCCCTGCTATAATGATTCTAGTGGGGCGATTTATATTATTTATAATCTGAACTCGTCTTCACATTTTTAGCTTCAATATCTACTTAATTGCCCTTCATAGATACGTTTCACAGAAGTGACATTGGGATATGTTTTATTATATATTTTCGTTACATCTTCTACTAACCAACAATACAGTGGGCCAAGAGCGCGAGTAGCATCATCTTCTGATGGAGTTTTTTCCGGAGAGGTGAAATAAAGCACATGGTCTATATCATTATAATTCACATAAATAAAAGAAGTAAATGTCTTTTCATCCGTTTGCCTTATCTCTCTGGTAAAAGAAGCAGTAATAACGTTAGATATATCATCCTTTGAAGGAATTACAGTAAGCGTACCACTATCTTTTGTATCATAAATAAATTTAATTCCGCCAGTTACATGCATATCCGAGCTTGCGATAACTTGATTTTCTAAATCTACTTTCTCATCACCCTCAAGTCCTTCGACTTTTACACTTACTTTCTTTGTAGTAAACGATTTCGTACCTTTGATTATCTTTATATCAATTTTAGCAGTCAGTCCATTCGCATCTTTCACTACAAGAAATGTTGTTCCCAATTGAACGGGAGCTATCATCACATAACCATATTCTTCCTGAATCTTAGCTTTTGCTATCTCTTCATCACCAGTTTCTACAGTATAAGGAGCTACCCCACCTGTCATTCCTACAGCAGCACCATCAGTTATCTCCATTACTATATCACTAATAGGTTGATCTGGGAAATAAATATCATCTATTTCATAAAGAAAGAAACGTTCATCATCGTTATCACAGGATACTAATCCTAAGCCAATGAACAACAATAAAAATAAAAGTCTAGTTTTCATACTTTAATTTGTTAATTTGTGAGTGTGAGTAATAATTATCCTACAAAAATACTAATATTCACCATACGGTATTCCAATAAGTCACTATATTATTTATTCTAATTATTAACGAAGTCTTCCTTTAGCCTCATGTTCTAAAGTTTTGGGATTACGACGAGTGTCCCAAAGGGCGATAATAAAAACACGATCATTCATAACTGCATACACAAGTTTGCATAGTCTATCAACAGGAATAGAGTGTAATTCCATCTCTTCAAAATCCTCCAGCAAAGGCTCTACTTTTCCAAGAAATGGAAACTCACATAAATTCCGAGTAACATGTACAACTTGTTGTCTGAAAAGGCGAGCCTCTTTCATCGAAAACTGGGTTTCAATATAACAAAGGATGACCTCTAAGTCATCCAATGCCTCGTAATCCCATACTATTTCCATCGTTCCGTACGCTTCAACATCTCATCCTGCGAAGCATATTCTCCTTGTTTATAGCGTACTAAAGCACTTTCTGCACGTTTCTTTATACATTCTATTTCATCTTTGCAGGGAGATTCCGCTTCCTGCTCTTTACGCGCAACACGCGATTTGCGACGCAAAGCTTTTAAGGCTTTTAAAGCTTCAGCCGTCAGATCATCATCAGCAATAATAGCAGCCACCTCTTTAAGAAGTGAAGCCCTAAGTTCCATTGTAGACATATTAATTATCTCCTTTCTTTATAATACAAAGTTACAATAAAACAGTTACATAACCTACGAAACTCTATTCTATTAACATACTTAACAGAAGAAAGAAAACGACCGGTATGCATCGTCACGACGTATACCGGTCTACAAGTTAAGGTCAAAGTCAAAAAATTAAGAGAGCTATTTATATGTTAGGGTTAGCGTTTATTTCTTTCTGGGGAATAGCATACAAATAATAGGTGCTATTTACTGTAAACGGTTTACCGTTCGGGAAGTTAAGGAACCAATGTCCCAGAGGATTTCGTTTTTCAAAGCTACCACCCTCCTGCCAACAATCGACTTCTGTCTTCTGCATTTCATCAGATAAAGCAGTACGTACTACGGAACCCTGTGTACGAAGTACATCTGTAATACCGAATCCCTCTCCCCAAAGTTCGCGGCGACGTTCCATCAGAATCTCATTAAGAACATCTTCCTGCGATTTCCCTGTCACGTCATAATCTCCCACTCCACGGGCATTGCGCAACGTATTCAATGGAATGACAGCCTGATTCAAAGCTACTCCATCACGAACTTTCGCCTCCGCTTCTATCAAATACATTTCAGAAGCACGCATCAAGACCAGATCAGCTGTATCATCTGCACGCATGTGGAATTTCTTATATCCCAGATACCCTTCACGCATCCACTGAAACAAAGGCAGACGAATGTCACCCTCAATAAAGGTATCTTTTAGATGAGGATCGGCCATAAAGCTACTATAAGCTCCGACGTATGTTGCATCCAGATAATAGAAGTTGTAGCTGGCATCCGATTGAGAAGGTATTTGAGGAAATCCCCATATCCATTCTTTATTGGAAATATTATTGAAGCCTTCGTATTCGGCTGTCGTTGTCATCAACGCATATCCTGTACGTGCGGCTTCAGCTGCTTTCGCTGCTTCTTCCCACTGCCCTGTCAACAGATAAGCACGAGCCAAGAGGCCATCCACCACGGCAACATTCGGTTTGAATTTCTGGTTATCACCACTCCTGACATAGTTCTTCAAATAATCCTGTGCCAGGTTTAGATCATCAAAAATACGCTGATAAACCTGTGCCACCGTTGATTTTCCTTTCGGAACTGTCGAACTATTACTCGGTTCGGTATATATAGGAACACATGGAGCATCTTTATCTTTCAGATAAGTGAATTGATAATGCTGCACCAAGTGTAAATAACAGAAAGCACGCAGCGCCAATGCCTGTCCCTGCGCCTGCCGGAGTTCCTCCGAATCTCCCTGAATGGAAATGGCAGTATTACAGTTATCGATCGTTTTATATATCAGATACCAAGCAAATTCTGTTCTATTGTTCGAAGGCAACGCTATATCGTTAAACTGATACGAAGAGTTGAAACCGTATTTCGGACGGGAAACAACATCACTTGCCATCATGTCATCCAGACACTGAAGTGCCCGATAACCGATATTGGCATAGGTACTTGAATAATCAAACAGATTATACCAGGCACCATTCACAAGTGCCGCTGCATTTTCGGGCACAGGTACTTTTTCCGAACTTACCGCATCCGTTGGGTCCGTATCCAAAAAACTGCTGCTACAACTCGTTACCAGGAAAAGTCCGGCAACTGCGGCAAGAATGGATTTAATTTTTATTTTTCTCATAATTTAGTCTGAATTTAGAAAGAAACGTTGATACCTCCGGAGATCGTTCGCATAGCCGGATAACGATAATAAGTGATACCGGTAATTCCCTGTTCAGGGTCTAGTCCCTGATTCCGGTGAATGGTAAACAGATTATCTCCTTGTACATATACCTGCACACTGCTCAATGATAACTTACTAATCCATTGTTTGGGTAAGTTATAGGAAAGAGTCAGGTTTTTCAATCGCATATACGAATTATTCTGCAAGAAACGGGTAGAAGCCGAGTTCCAGTTATTAGTGGTAGTACTCAAAGCGGGAACATCTGTATTACGATTGTCGGGAGTCCATCTTTTTAGAATCTCCGTCGACCAGTCGCGTCCTTCCAGACTTCCATTATGCAGAATCATTGTAATATCACGATTGTAGATATATCCACCGATACTATAAGCAAAGATGGCAGAAAGATCAAATCCTTTCCAGGAAAGAGAGGTATTGAATCCACCATACACTTTCGGGAGAGAAGATTTATTGACGTAATAATAGTCAGCCGAACCGTAATCGTTTGTTGTGACACGTTTTCCGGTCGGATTGTGATTTTCATCTTCTTCATCCATATACCACAACGGATCTCCGTTTTCCGGATTTACTCCCGCCCACTCTATCATATAGAAATCATAAACAGAACGGCCTACCTGTAACTTGTTCACTCCACTTTGCGGCATATCTTTCAAAGGAAGGTCCGTCACCTTATTCTTATAATGTGTCAGATTCATCCCCAGTTTCCATACCCAACCATTCTGATTGATAATTGTTCCGTTCAACACCATTTCTATACCTGTATTCTTCAAGGCTCCTACATTCTCGTCAATAGAACCATATCCCAGGGAAGGAGCTATCGGACGTGAGTAAAGCAAATCTTTCGAACGACGTGTAAAGAAGTCAAACGAACCGGAAAAACGGTTGTTGAACAGGGAGAAGTCGATACCCACGTTAAAGTTGAGGTTCGTTTCCCATTTCAGATTCGGGGTCGCCATACGATCGGACACTAACGCATTTTCTCCCAGATTGGAAACAATGGTATAAAGCCCTTTACTCGCATAATACGTACCCAAGTTATCGTTTCCCTGTGCACCATAGCTCATTTTCAGAGTTAAGGCAGACAACCAGTCGGAAGTGCTTGCCATAAACTCTTCCCGGTCGATACGCCAGGAAGTACCCAACGACCAGAAATTTCCCCAACGGGTTTCGGGCGCAAAACGTGAAGAACCGTCGCGACGATAAGATGCCGAGAAGAAATATTTATTTTGATAATCATATAACGCTTGAGTCAGATAACCTACCAATGCATAGTCGATACGATATCCCGAACCTCCGGTCAGCTGTGAGCCGACTACCAATTCCGGCATATCAGGCTGCGCCATTTTGGAACGTGATGCTGTCAGTTCATCGTAACGGTAAGAATAGGCTTCCACACCGGCAAGGACATTAAAATGATGTTCACCGATTGTCTTGTCATACGTAGCGATATTGTTCCACGTCCAGGAGAAAGTGCGGGTATTCATTCGGCTGACGCCGCCTCCGTTCTCTTTAGCCGGACCTAACTTCGGATTCGTATAATCCAGCGTATTATAATTAATCAAGTCAAAATTGAAACTTGTCTTGAATTTCAGTCCTTCAATAATCGTAGCTTCCAGAAAAGTACGACCAGAGACTTCATCTTTCATTCGTTCCGATTTATCCAAAGGCAAAGTAGCGGGCAGGTTCCAGTTTGCCATCGAACCGGAAGGACGATAGGAACCAAAGTCATAAATACGATCTCCACTCTCATCCAATTTGTAGCTACCATCCGTATTCATTTCATAAATAGGATAAAATCCCGGCATGGTACGTCCTGCGGTAATCACATTACTGGTTTTGGAATCGGAAGAAACCGGATAATTCTGCATGGAATGTGCGAAACTCAAGTTGACGCCTCCCTTCAACCAGGAAGTCATCTCGCTGGTGATATTGGAACGAAGATTGAAACGCTGGTAACCGGATTCGAGTGCAATACCTTTATCATTCAGGTATCCGGCAGAAAAGAAATACTGATTCGCTTTTCCACCTCCGGAAACACTTAGATTTAACTCTGTGCGAAGTGCCTGTTGCTCCATGGCGTCACTCCAGTCAGAATTCCATAACGGACGGGCACCTGCCACCAGCTTTCCATCTGTACCGACCGGTTGCGCATATTGAGGACCATAGGGGTTCGGGCCACCTCCCATTAATTTCGTTACCAAGTCTTTGGATGCTTGCGTCGCGGCAGTTGCCGGAGTATAATCCGCACTCTTGGCATACTGATTGCGAAGTGCTTCCCAATATAATTCGAAGTATTGGTCGGTACTGACACGATCATAATCGCGTACGGCACGGTTGGAACCTCCTAACGAAGCTTTCACCTTTACTGTTGCTTTGGTATTCTGGTCTCCCTGCTTGGTCGTGATAATAATCACACCGTTTGCACCACGGGAACCATACAAAGCAGCAGAGGCCGCATCTTTCAATACTGTCATCGAAGATATGTCATCCGGATTGATAGAGTTCACACTACCATCGAACGGAACACCGTCCACTACATAAAGCGGAGCGCTGGAAGCGTTGATAGACCCGATACCACGAATACGGATTTCCGCATCCGTACCCGGCTGGCCGCTTGCCGCACTCGCCTGTACTCCGGATACCGTACCCTCCAATACACGTGATATGCTGGAAGTCTGTAACTTTTCAATCTCACCTGCTTTCATCGTCGAAGCTGCTCCGGTAAAACTATACTTTTTAGCGGTAGCATAAGCTACTACCATTACTTCTTCCAGTTCCTTACTTTCCGATTCTAACGTGACATTAATCACATTCCGGTTATTCACCGGTTGTTCTACCGTTCTCATTCCTACAAAACGGAACACTAAAGTGCCGGTCGCAGGAATCTCAATCGAATACTTTCCATCAATATCGGTAATGGTGCCGGAAGATGCTCCTTTCAATTGTACGGAGACACCAGGCAAAGGTTCTCCTTCAGAAGTCACTGTGCCTGTCACGCGTTTCTCCTGCTGTGCTTCCGCATATACTATATTTCCTGCAAAAAGCAGAAGAGACACGACTAATAAACGTAAATAGATTCTCATAATTTTGTGGCTTAAGATTTATTTGCTTGTTGTAACTAACAGTATATTGAACTTTTTTGTTTAGGAAACGAAACATTTTTTAGAAGATTGCTAGTATAAATCAACGAAAGGTAGTACATTCGTGAAACAAAAAATATCTATACCAACAAAGAACCACATGGGGAAACGGGTTATTCTATATCTTTTTCTGTTATTTTCACTGTCCTTACAGGCACAGACTGAAGAGAAAGTCTCTTTAGGCAACGATAGTACAGAAGTAGATTCCACAGCAACCGCCAAGCCAAGTGCTTTTAAAAGAGCGATCAAGAAGTTTATGAACTTCAGTGATTTCGATACGCTCTATATCAGTCCCAACCGTTATAACTATGCGCTGATGGTTACTCATTTCAGCAACTTTGAGTATTATTCTATCACCAGTGAATTGCCGCAGCCACAGAAACTTAGTTTTTCTCCCAACCCGCACAACAAGATAGGACTGTATTTCGGCTGGCGATGGATTTTCCTGGGATGGTCTGTAGACGTAAACGATATTTTCAAAAAAGGCAACCGAAAGAACAGAGGAACAGAATTCGATCTTAGCCTATACAGTTCCAAACTGGGGGTGGATATCTTCTATCGCCGCACCGGTAATGATTACAAAATACATAAAATCAGAGGATTTTCAGACGATATCCCCTCCAACTATTCCGAAGATTTCAGCGGAATAAAGGTAGATATCAAAGGACTGAATCTATATTATATCTTCAATAACCGTAAATTCTCCTACCCTGCCGCATTCAGTCAGTCCACCAATCAACGGCGCAATGCAGGTACATTTATTGCAGGTTTTTCCATTTCAAAGCATCATCTCAACTTCGACTATACAGCACTTCCGGGATTTATCCAGGAGGCGATGAATCCTGCCATGAAAGTCAAGAATATTAAATACACCAATGCCAATATCAGTTTCGGCTACGCCTACAACTGGGTCTTTGCCCGCAACTGTCTGGCATGCCTGTCTCTCACCCCTGCCATTGCCTACAAAGCCTCCGATGTGGACGCAGAAACAAATGAAGCAAAAGCATGGTACGGTAAATTCAATCTGGATTTTCTGGTTCGTGCAGGGATTGTCTACAACACAGGCAAGTATTACGTAGGTACTTCTTTTGTTGGAAAAAACTACAATTATCATCGCAACAATTTCTCTGTCGACAATGGATTCGGTACTCTCCAAATATATGCCGGATTCAACTTCAACACCCGCAAAGAATACAGGAAAAAGAAATAATTCCACAGAAACTAGAAATCATCAACTTGCTTGCTTATCCAAAGAATCTTTGTACATTTGCCACGTTCTAACGAGCAAAAGTAAAAAAATCAATGAAGCAACAACGCCACATACAGACCACACGTACTCTTCTTTCCCGCTTTCGCTACTGGGGAAGAAAGAACTATGCTGCCTTTGCAAGTATGGGACGCGAATTCCAAATCGGTCATCTGCATACCAATGTAGTGGACGTTGCTCTTCGTAAGCAGAATGCTGCACAAACTATCCCTTATCATACATTTATGACACTTCAGGAAATCAAAGACCAAGTGTTGGCGGGTATCGACATATCACCCGACCAAGCTGCTTGGCTAGCCAACATGGCTGACAGCGAGGCGCTTTATGCCGCTGCGCATGAGATTACCGTTGCGCGTGCTTCGCACGAGTTCGACATGTGTTCCATCATCAACGCCAAGTCCGGCCGATGTCCGGAAAACTGCAAATGGTGTGCACAATCCTCCCACTACCAGACTAAAGCCGAGATTTACGATCTCCTTCCCGCTGAAGAATGTCTTCGACAGGCCCAATACAATGAAGCCCAGGACGTCAACCGATTCTCCCTCGTTACCAGCGGACGAAAACCATCTCCCAAACAGATTACCCAACTTTGCGATACAGTCCACTATATGCGTCGACATTCGTCGATTCAACTTTGTGCTTCTCTGGGACTGCTCAATGAAGAAGAATTGCGTTCCCTGCATGAAGCCGGAATCACCCGTTATCACTGTAATCTGGAAACTGCCCCGTCTTATTTTTCCAAACTCTGCTCTACGCATACACAAGAACAGAAACTGGCTACTCTCGATGCAGCCCGTCGTGTAGGCATGGATATCTGTTGCGGAGGTATCATCGGCATGGGAGAAACGATGGAACAACGGATTGAATTTGCTTTCACATTGGCAGAACTGAATGTTCAATCCATACCTATCAACCTGCTTAGTCCGATTCCGGGAACTCCACTGGAAAACGAGCAGCCTCTAAGCGAAGAAGAAATACTTAAAACCATCGCACTCTTTCGTTTTATCAATCCAACCGCTTTTCTGCGTTTTGCCGGAGGACGTTCACAACTTTCTTCCGAAGCGATGCGCAAGGCATTATATATCGGAATTAACTCGGCTATCGTAGGCGACCTATTGACAACACTCGGCTCCAAAGTATCGGAAGACAAAAAGATGATTCAGGAAGAAGGCTATCATTTCGCCGGTTCCCAATTTGATCGCGAGCACATCTGGCATCCGTACACTTCGACTACCGATCCGCTTCCTGTATACAAAGTGAAACGGGCAGACGGCGCTACCATTACCCTCGAAAACGGACGAACGCTCATTGACGGAATGTCTTCCTGGTGGTGTGCAGTGCATGGATATAATCATCCGGTATTGAATCAGGCGGCAAAAGAACAATTAGATAAAATGTCTCATGTCATGTTCGGGGGACTGACGCATGATCCGGCCATTGAATTGGGGAAATTGTTATTGCCTTTGGTTCCTTCCTCCATGCAGAAAATATTCTATGCAGATTCCGGTTCGGTAGCCGTAGAAGTGGCACTGAAAATGGCTGTACAATATTGGTATGCAGCAGGAAAACCGGAAAAGAACAATTTCGTGACTATCCGTTCCGGCTATCACGGTGATACGTGGAATGCCATGTCTGTATGTGATCCGGTGACGGGTATGCACAGTCTTTTCGGTTCGGCATTGCCTGTACGTTATTTTGTCCCGTCCCCCACTTCCCGGTTCGACGGAGAATGGAATCCGGAAGATATACTACCTCTACAAGAGAGGATTGAAAAACATTCAAAAGAGTTGGCGGCACTTATCCTGGAACCGGTGGTACAGGGAGCAGGCGGAATGTGGTTTTATCATCCGCAGTACCTGCGTGAAGCTGAAAAGCTTTGCCGGAAGCACGATGTTCTTCTTATCTTCGACGAAATAGCAACAGGATTCGGACGTACCGGCAAACTTTTTGCGTGGGAACACGCCGGAGTAGAACCGGATATAATGTGCATCGGCAAAGCACTGACCGGAGGATATATGACACTTTCTGCTGTATTGGCCAGTAACCGGATAGCAGATACCATCTCCAACCATGCACCGGGAGCTTTTATGCACGGACCTACATTTATGGGGAATCCACTTGCGTGTGCAGTGGCCTGCGCTTCCGTCCGCCTATTACTCGAATCCGGTTGGCAAGAGAATGTAAAACGAATCGAAACTCAACTAAAAGAAGAATTGGCACCTGCACGGGAATTTCCGGAAGTGGCTGATGTACGAATACTCGGAGCTATCGGAGTCATTGAAATGAAGCGTCCGGTAAATATGGCCTATATGCAACGACGATTTGTGGAAGAAAGAATCTGGGTACGTCCCTTTGGAAAACTGGTATATCTGATGCCGCCTTTCATCATCACTTCGGAACAATTAAGCAAGCTGACTTCCGGGTTACTTAAAGTTATTCAAAAAAGATGACAGACAAGAAGAAAATTACCGGATTTTCACCCAAGAATCTGTTCCTCGGTGAGCAAAAGGGTGTTCCTCGGTGAGGAACGGGCCTTTCCTCACCGAGGAAGGATGCCTTGGTCGGTGAGAAACTTTCGGAATAGTTCTTCTGATGATAAACATCTTATAAACAACTGATTACATTTTCAATCATTCATATATCAAATACTGATTACTTAAAACAATAATTCATGACATTAGAGTATATAAACCAGAAACTCCAGACCTTGAAAGAGAGAAAGAATTACCGTTCTCTCCCACCGCTAATCCACGAGGGCCGAGATATTCTGCTGAACGGACAACGAATGTTGAACCTATCTTCTAATGATTATCTCGGACTGGCCAATGACATCTCATTGAGGGAGGAATTCTTAAAGACACTCACTCCCGAAACATTCCTGCCTACCTCCTCTTCTTCCCGGTTATTGACCGGTAATTTTAGTGACTATCAGAAGCTGGAACAACAGCTAGCCACCATGTTCGGAACGGAAAGTGCACTCATATTCAATAGTGGTTATCATGCCAATACAGGAATACTTCCTGCCATTTGCAATACTCACACACTGATTCTTGCTGACAAGCTGGTACATGCAAGCCTAATAGACGGAATTAAATTATCATCAGCTAAATGTATCCGGTATCGTCACAATGATATTTCCCAGTTGCAACGACTGATTGCTGAAAATCATAACGCTTATGAGCAGATTATTATTGTTACCGAAAGTATCTTCAGCATGGATGGCGATGAAGCTGATCTTCGCGCTCTCATTCTGCTCAAAAAGAGTTATTCCCATGTTCTTCTTTATGTAGATGAGGCTCATGCTTTTGGTGTACGGGGAGAAAAGGGATTAGGATGTGCTGAAGAACAGGACTGTATCAACGATATAGACTTTCTGGTAGGAACATTCGGTAAAGCCATTGCTTCGGCAGGAGCTTATATTGTCTGCCGACAACTCATTCGGGAATATCTCATCAATAAAATGCGTACGTTTATATTCACCACTGCACTCCCTCCTATCAATATTCAGTGGACTTCATGGGTATTAGAACACCTTTCAGCTTTACAACATAAAAGAACTCACCTGCTACAAATCAGTGAAAAGCTAAAGGTAGCCCTTACAGACAAAGGATATAATTGCCCATCGGTGAGCCATATTGTACCTATGATTATAGGAGCCAGTGAAGATACCATATTAAAAGCAGAAGAACTCCAACGCAAAGGATTCTATGCGTTGCCCGTCCGTCCGCCTACCGTACCCGACGGAACTTCACGCATCCGTTTCTCACTGACAGCGGACATCACAGAACATGAAATTGACCAACTCATCAAACTGATAAACGAATGAAGCAGCATTTTATCATAAAGAATAATCAGAAGCATCTATTGCTTTTCTTCGCCGGTTGGGGAATGGACGAAACTCCTTTCCTGACCATTCATCCTGCTAATAAGGACTGGATGATTTGCTATGACTACCGTTCATTAACATTTGATGCCAGTTTATTGGAAACCTATTCCCAGATTACACTCATCGCCTGGTCGATGGGAGTCTGGGCAGCTTCGCAAATCATGAAGCAGTATCCACATTTGCCTGTCTCCCAACGTATCGCCATCAACGGTACCCTCTATCCCATACACGAAACCAAAGGTATTGCTCCCTCTATTTTCGATGGTACACTCCAAGGATTGAACGAACAAACCTTGCAGAAATTTCAAAGAAGAATGTGTGGTTCAATAGCTGACTATAAAGCTTTTCAAACCGTATCCCCCCAACGTCCGGTTGAAGAACTTAAAGAAGAACTTGCCGCCATACAACAACAATATTTATCATTGCCTCCCTCTGATTTTAAATGGCAAAAAGCTATCATAGGAAAAGGCGACCGCATTTTCCTCCCGGATAACCAATATTTGGCATGGGAAAACCAAGTGGACTCTCTTGAACAAGTGGAAGCGGCACATTACCAACAGGAGCTTTTTAATACAATACTCATGTAGCCGGAGACTGATGCATCCATCATTTTAGAATAAAGTAATTATCATACCATCAGTATATCAGCATATTAAATAAAGATTGATTATGAATAAACGACTAATCGCAGAACGTTTTTCAAAAGCTATCACTACCTATCCAAAGGAAGCAAACGTGCAACGGCAAATAGCAGATAAAATGATTCGTTTGCTTGCGAAACACATATCTTCTCCCTGCTCGAAAGTGATTGAATTTGGCTGCGGAACCGGTATTTACTCCCGTATGCTGCTCCAAACCCTCCATCCGGAAGAGTTATTACTCAATGACCTTTGCCCTGATATGAAATATTGCTGCGAAGACTTATTAGAGAAGAAGCAAGTTTCTTTTCTTCCGGGAGATGCCGAGACAGTCTCTTTCCCCGCCGAAAGCACACTGATTACTTCCTGCTCCGCCCTGCAATGGTTCGAGTCACCGGAAAACTTCTTCGAAAGGTGTAATACCCTGCTCGATAATCAGGGTTATTTCGCTTTTAGCACTTTTGGAAAAGAAAACATGAAAGAAATACGTGAACTTACCGGCAACGGACTTCCTTATCGTTCACGGGAAGAGCTTGAAGCAGCTTTGTCACCCCATTTTGACATACTATATTCAGAAGAAGAGCTTATCCCGCTTTCGTTCGAAGACCCGATAAAAGTGCTATATCACTTGAAGCAAACCGGAGTCAATGGTTTATCAACGCAATCCTCTCCTGCCGGAAAACAAGAGAACGATTTGTGTTCATCAGACGACAATTCAAAAAATAATTCTAAGAACAATCTTCCCCAACAGCAGTGGACTCGTCGTGACTTGCAACTCTTCTGTGAACGTTACACGCAGGAATTTACTCAGGGCACTTCTGTGTCCTTAACATATCACCCTATTTATATCATCGCAAAAAAGAAAAAAGTATGAAACAGAATGTATATTTCGTAAGCGGTATCGATACGGATGCCGGAAAGAGCTATGCCACCGGCTTTCTAGCCCGTGAATGGAACAAGAACGGCCATCGCACCATCACCCAGAAATTTATTCAAACGGGAAATGTAGGTCATTCCGAAGATATTGACCTACACCGGCAAATCATGGGAATCCCTTTCACCAAAGAAGACCAAGAGGGACTAACCATGCCGGAGATTTTCTCTTATCCCGCCTCTCCGCATCTTGCTTCCCAGCTGGATAACCGTCCCATCGACTTTAATAAAATAAAACGTGCAACCGAAGAATTGAGTGAACGGTATGACTCTGTTTTACTCGAAGGAGCAGGCGGCCTTATGGTTCCTCTGACTACCGAACTCTTGACCATTGACTACATTGCTCAAGAGAAATATCCACTTATCTTTGTTACTTCGGGCAAACTGGGGAGCATCAACCATACCCTGCTTAGTCTCGAAGCAATACAAAAACGCGGCATTATACTAGATACCGTATTATATAATTTATACCCTACCGTAGAAGACAAAACGATTCAGAATGATACAATGGAATTTATCCGGACCTGGCTGAAAAAGTATTTTCCGGAAACGAAGTTTATACTGGTTCCGGAAATAAAAAAGAATCTATAGAAAAGCAATCACCGACTACTTTCACTCGACAACAATCGTACTCTTTTGTGGATTATGGCTATCATAAGTAACTTTCACCGGATACATATAGCCATAATCCTTTATTTTTTAAACAGTAGTCGAATATTTATCCAAAGCCTTTCTCAATGATCTTTCCGAAATTGGTTTAGTCACATAATCGTTACACCCCATCTCTAAGGCCTGTTCCTTATCAGTCCCGAAAGCATAAGCGGTCAAGGCGATGATAGGAATCTCTTTAGAATAAGAGCGGATAATGTGGGTTGCTTCCAGTCCATCCATACGCGGCATTTTTACATCCATCAGGATTAAATCCGGTTGGTACTGCTTATACATTTCGATAGCTTCCACTCCGTCTTTAGCCCAAAGCAATGTATATTCCCTGCCAATCAGATTCTTCAGCAAGATGAAATTGCTCTCTACATCTTCTGCTACCAGAATCTTCTTAATCTGTTGTACACGATTGACAGTATTTCCTTTAGATTCCACCTTTGTCTCTTTGAAGAATTTACCGAGTTCTCCGGTTTCTTCATAAGGAATTGTGAAGTAGAAGGTAGAGCCTTTACCCAGTTCGGAAGTCACCCCGATTTCTCCACCGATCTTTTCGATAATCATTTGACAGATAGAGAGCCCTAATCCTGTCCCTTGCGCAAAAGAGTTCAGTTTGACAAAACGTTCGAAGATACGATCCACCTTTTCCGGTTCTATTCCTATTCCTGTATCTTTCACATACACACGAATAGCTTTATCCATCCGTTCAAAGCCAAATCGAATTTCCCCCTCATAGGTAAACTTACTCGCATTAGTCAGGAAATTCGTTATCACCTGCATGATGCGGTTCTGATCTCCCTCAATGAGCAAATCCTCCTCTTCATTGTCCAAAACAAGAGTTACCCCTTCTTTCACACGTTCTTTATGAACAGCATAAATTGTCCGGCAAACCTCTCCCAGATTCATTGGACGTTTGATATATTCAAGTGTTCCAGCCTCTATCTTCGATAAATCCAGAATATCATTAATCAATTGCAACAAGATATCCGAGTTCTGATTGATAATACCCGAATAGAGCTTTTTTTCTTCAGCAGTTTCGGCAGAAGGCAATAATTGGGAGAATCCTACAATAGCATTCAACGGAGTCCGGATCTCATGGCTCATGTTAGCAAGAAAAGCACTTTTCAATCTATCGGATTGCTCCGCTTTAATTCTTGCCTTGATTAGTTCCTGCTCAATATTCTGAAGATTAGTAATATCCCACGAAATGCCAATCAGCAAAGGTTTACGTCCCTCCATCGGTACGAGTGCTTTCAAAGTCTGCACGATACGCGCTTCTCCATTAGCGGACAGATAAGTTTCCTGCATATCAATACGCTTATGAGTCTGGAGTAATTCCAAATCATCCTTACGGAATTTCTCCGCGTCTCCGTGCACCGGAAATATCTCATAATCCGTATGCCCGATAGCTTTAGATGCCGGAATACCCGAATGATCGGCAAATGCCTTATTCCAATATAAATATCTAAGATCATCTTCCGGATCTTTCACAAACAAATAGACCGGAATATTATTTAAAATGCCATCTAATAACAGATTCAGTTCACGGAGTTCATCGCGTTTCTTGATAACATCGGTAATGTCCTGCGTAAAGAACCAGGTGAGTTCCTGATTATTTTCACGAATCAGGAAAGTAGATACCTGATGTACTCTCTCCTTCGTATGCCCGTAAGGTATATAAGCCGCCCGATAAGCCAGACTTCCTTCATGATCGCGTATCACTTGGAGCTTTTGTTCCCATGCCTCCTTGTCGGTCATAGAGACACGCAAATCATATATTTTTTGTGTACCCAACTCCTGCGTTACACCGTATTCTTCTATAAATTGCTTATTTGCATAAACCAGCGTTCCATCTTCCGCCACAGCAAGAATACTGTCACTCACCTTATCAAGCACACTTTTAAAAACTTCCAATTGTCTTTGGGTAGCCACTCGTTCCGTTATATCACGACACATAATCAGCACGTATTCCTCATCCAACGGAAAAATACGGTTCTCATAATAATGGCGTTCACCATTAAAATCCAGTTCGTGATGTGCAGTTGAAACAGTTCCGGTGGTGATAGCCTGACGCATATTGGAGTGAATATTCTGATACGCTTCCGGTGGAACCATATCCTGCATGCGCATCCCTCTAAAATCCTTGTTTGATATTCCTACATGGTTGGTTTCTTCATTGGAAACAACTTCAATGCCTACCTCACTCTGATTGAAGACAGTCAGCATATCGGGAAGAGAGTCTAGTATTCTAACAGCATATTTCTCTTTAAAACTAACAGGACGATCGCTATGCTTCTCATCCCTAAGAACAGAAAGTTCTTTTCTAAGCTGCTCGTTTTCTTTTTTAAGTGCTTCTAACTGTTCTAGTAATGCTTCTTTGCTTTGTTCGATGCTCATGATGTAACGGGGTAAATACGTACTTATCTGCCAAAAGTAAATATTTTTTTGAATAAAAGCATGTATTTACCCCGTTTTTTTCAAAGAATTACTCAATTACCATAATCCTGTCGTTCAATCCCACCTTCATGCCATCTTCCACGAATACTTCTTTCACAACTCCATCCGTCACCGAACGTATCTCATTCTCCATTTTCATCGCCACCAATACACAAAGCGGATCACCCCGCTTCACGAGATCTCCCTTCTTTACATACGTCTTCAGGATAACTCCCGGCATCGGTGCCTGTACCACCTGACGCCCTACGGATTCAGCAGCAGTGCGGGCATTATGTATCTTCTCCATTTCTCCCTGCAATTCAATCTGATAAAGCTCCCCTTTATTCATAATCGTATACGAATTATTGGAAGAAGGAGAAATCTGCACTCCATGCGAATGATGATCGATGATGATCGAATGGATAGAGTCGCCACCCATGTTATAATCGACCTCATATATCTTACCATTGACTGCAATCTTCTTGATTGGTCCGTCCTCCAGAATCTCCACCTTATATTCACTGTCCGGCATATCCTGGAGCTTGGCGTAATATGTAGCTAATGTTGTACCCATAACCAATTCCGTTATTTTTTAATTTTTAATTCTCAATTTTCAATTTAATAATTATTAGCAGTCATCTGCAATTTACCGTAATACTTCCAGAGCGATTCGCCTACTACCGGAAGCGTAGTGGCACGGGAAGCCGCTTCTTTCTCCCTCTCGTAGTGTCTCACTGCGGCAGCAATGACAGCCACTGTCGGATCGGTATTCTGACGACGTTTCAGGTCTTCCTTATCAAAACGCGTATCGATAAATGTCGTATCGTATTCACCTTTCAGGAAAGCCGCATTCTTCAATACACGTTGATGAAAAGGAATCGTCGTTTTGATTCCCAGAATCTTATACTCGCGCAGAGCACGTGCCATATTAGAAATGGCCGAAGCACGGGTACGTCCCCAACAACAAAGCTTTGCAATCATCGGGTCATAATGCAAAGAGACTTCAAATCCCGCATAAGCGGCACTGTCAAGACGCAGGTTACGTCCCTCGGGAGCTTCACGGACAGTAATCACACCGGGAGAAGGCATGAAGTTATTCTCCGGATCTTCGGCGTAAATACGACATTCGATCGCTGCTCCGCTAAACTCAATATCATCCTGTTTATAAGGCAACGGATTTCCGGCAGCAACAGTTATCATATCCCGTACCAGATCAACACCTGTGCATTCCTCCGTCACAGGATGCTCCACCTGCAAACGGGTGTTCATCTCAAGAAAGTAAAAATTCTGGTCTTTATCCATCATAAACTCCAATGTCCCGGCACTGTAATAACCTATTTTCTTACAGGCTTCCACAGCTACCTTCAACATCTTCTTTCTCGTCTCCTCTTTCACAAAAGGAGAAGGACTTTCTTCTATCACCTTTTGGTTACGACGCTGAATGGAACATTCACGTTCATACAGATGAACGACATTCCCATACTTGTCTCCCATGATCTGAACTTCGATATGATGCGGATTCTCAATATATTTTTCAATATAAACCGCATCATTGCCAAAGGACGTCCCTGCTTCGGATTGCGACAAACGGAGAGCTGTTTCCACCTCTTCCTCCGTACGTACCAGACGCATACCTTTTCCTCCACCTCCCGCAAGTGCTTTCAGCATAATGGGATAGCCAACTTCATTAGCGACCTTCTTCACCTCATCAATGCCCTGTACGGGTGTTTCGGTTCCGGGCACAATGGGTAATCCTGCTTCCCGCATAATCTTACGGGCCTCCGTCTTGATTCCCATTTTGGAAATAATATCCGCACTCGGTCCGATAAAAATCACTCCTTCTTCTTCGCAACGGCGGGCAAAATCCGCATTCTCCGACAGGAAACCATATCCCGGATGAATAGCGGCTCCGGTCTTTTTGGCAATGGACAATATCAATTCCGGCTTCAGGTAAGAGGTATCTTCCGGCGAATTGGAAATGCAATAGGCTTCTTCTGCATAACGGACATGCAAAGCCCCGCGATCTACATGGGTATAAACAGCCACTGTCGAGATATTCATCACCCGGCAAGTCCGGAAGATGCGCATCGCTATCTCACCCCGATTGGCTACTAATATTTTCTTTATCATAATCTTTGATTCTTTTTAATAAACACTCACCTATCATCTACCTAAAGCGGAATATTCGAATGTTTCCTGGGAGGATTCGATTGCCGTTTGTTGGCAAGCATCTCGAAACTTCGAATCAACCGCAAACGGGTTACCGCCGGATCGATCACTTCATCCACATATCCCAGTTCCGCCGCCCGGTAAGGATTGGCAAACTTTCCGCGATAATCATCCTGAAGTTCTTTCCGTTTCTCTTCGGATTTCTCGGCTTTATCTATTTCCTTACGGAAAAGGATATTAACAGCTCCATCCGGTCCCATCACCGCGATTTCGGCAGTAGGGAAAGCAAGATTTACATCTCCACGGATATGCTTGGAACTCATCACATCGTAAGCACCACCGTATGCTTTGCGGGTGATAACCGTCACTTTCGGCACCGTAGCCTCGCAATAAGCATAAAGTAGCTTTGCCCCGTTACGGATAATTCCACCATATTCCTGGTCGACTCCCGGAAGGAATCCCGGCACATCTACCAGTGTCAGTAAAGGAATATTAAAAGCATCACAAAAGCGGACAAAACGGGCGGCTTTGATAGACGCATTGATATCCAGTGTGCCAGCAAGCACCAATGGCTGATTAGCCACCACTCCCACTGTTTTTCCATTCAGGCGGATATATCCCGTCACAATATTCGCAGCATATTCTGCCTGAAGCTCGAAGAAACTATTATCATCAGCTACCGCTTCTATCATCTCTTTTATATTATACGGCTGATTCGGATTGGACGGAATCAAATCTGCCAGTTCCGGAGTCAGGCGAGTCGGCGAATCGCTGGTCGCTACAAACGGAGGCTCTTCCATATTATTCCCCGGCAGATAGGAGATCAATTCACGAATATAATTGATGCACTCAATATCGTTCTCCGCAGAAAGATGGGCTACACCGGACTTTGTCATGTGCACGCCTACTCCACCGAGTTCTTCTTTTGTCACTTCTTCCTGTGTCACGCTTCTCACCACATCCGGTCCTGTAATAAACATATAGCCGGAGTTTTTCACCATCAGAATAAAATCGGTCAATGCAGGAGAATAAACAGCACCACCGGCACAAGGTCCCATGATCGCGCTAATCTGTGGAATCACTCCGGATGCCATAGAATTGCGCAGGAATATCTCGGCATATCCGGCCAAAGAACGTACTCCTTCCTGAATTCGTGCACCTCCCGAGTCATTCAATCCGATGATAGGCGCTCCCATCTGCATAGCCATGTCCATCACCTTGCAGATCTTCTTTGCATGCGTTTCCGAAAGAGCTCCTCCAAACACGGTAAAATCCTGTGCGAATACATAAACCAGGCGCTTGCCAATCATACCATATCCCGTCACAACCCCGTCTCCGGCAAATTTCTGCTTTTCCATACCGAAATCGGTACACCGATGGGTTACCAACTTATCCAGTTCGATAAACGAACCTTTCTCCAATAATAAATCGATGCGTTCACGGGCGGTCAGCTTGCCCACAGAATGTTGTTTTTCAATGCGAGCGTCTCCGCCGCCTTTTTCTGCTTTCCTGTTCAGTTCTTCCAGGTTGCTAATAAGCTCTTTCATAGGCTGTAATTATTAAAGTTGTATGTGTGTGTAAAAATAAACAGTAATAAATGAAATCATTGTCATATTGATTACACAAAAGTACTTTTATATAATGAACGCATCATGCGTGGAAATTGTTAGCATTTATGCCTTAAAACATCTTTATCCATTTATTTAGGGAGCTTTTTTTTGCAGGTTGCGACAACAAACTTCCATGCTTTTCTGTTTATCGCTTATCATTTTTAATAAAACCTATACCCTAACAAAATGAGAACAATTAAAATCTTATTAGCAGCCGGTTTCCTGCTCGTGTTCGGTACAAGTATTCATGCACAGGTACAACGGAATGAAACCTATCTACCCAAATTTGCCATCAAGACCAATGCTCTCTATTGGGCCACTTCTACGCCCAACTTAGGAATCGAAGTGGGACTGGCAAAGAAACTGACTCTCGACATATCCGGTAACTACAATCCGTGGAAGTTTGGTGACGACCGTCAAATCAAACATTGGCTCGTTCAGCCGGAATTACGCTATTGGCTCTGCGAACGTTTCAACGGAAGTTTCTTCGGTTTGCACGGACATTACGGAGAAATGAATGTCAGCAATCTGAATATATTCGGAATGGGACATGACCGTTACGACGGCAATCTGTACGGAGCCGGTATTTCCTACGGATACCAATGGATCATAAGCAAACGATGGAGTATGGAAGCTACCATCGGAGTGGGATACGCCCGTCTGGAATATGATAAGTATGCCCGTGGTGACGGAGGTGAAAAGCTGGGACATAACACCCGTAATTATTTCGGCCCGACCAAAGTCGGTCTTAGCTTCATTTATGTCATCAAATAATCGAACTTTCTAAAACTTACAATGATGAAAAGAAAACTTATTTATCTATTTATAGCTCTTGCAGCCACTATCCTGCCGGCTCATGCACAAAAATTCCTGAACGATGCGCTCACTCTCTCGAACGTATCTTTATGGCAACAAGGTAACTCTCTTTATGTCGGCATGACTTTCGACATGAAGAATCTGACAATAGGTTCCGCCCGAAGTTTAAGCCTTATTCCCCTGCTGACGGACGGACAGCATAATGTACCCTTACAAGAAATCATCGTCAATGGTAAAAGACGCGAAAAAGCATATATCCGCGGTCTGGCAATCACTAAACAAGAACCTACCGCCATTATCGTTCCTTATAATAAAAGGGAAACTTTTAATTATACGCAGGTGATTCCTTACAAACCCTGGATGGCTAATGCCAGTTTGCAACTTGTAGAGAATCTATGCGGATGCGGCAATTATCAGGAAATGAATGCACAGGAACTGATTACCAATGATGTATCTACTGAAGCCAAACGTTTAAGTGCCATGTCTCCTATCATTGCCTATATTCAGCCAACCGTAGAAGTGGTCAAAAACCGTAGCGAACAATATGAAGCTCATCTGGATTTTCCGGTCAACAAATCGGTGATCCTTACCGACTTCATGAACAATCATGCTGAATTGGTGAATATCCACGCCATGTTTGACAAAATACAGAATGACCGGAACCTGACTGTGAAAGGTATCAGTATCGAAGGTTTCGCCTCGCCGGAAGGACCTCTTGCCTTCAATGAACAGCTTTCCAAAAAACGTGCGGAAGCTTTGAAGGATTATCTGGTTAAGAACGAAAAAGTGTCTTCCAAACTATATAAAGTGACTTTCGGTGGAGAAAACTGGGATGGATTGGTAAAAGCACTCCAATCTTCTTCGATGAAGGAGAAGGAAACATTCCTGAACATCATCAAAAATACAACTGACGATGCCAAACGTAAACAGGAAATCATGCGTGTAGGCGGCGGAGCTCCTTACCGTAGTATGCTGAAAGAGATTTATCCGGGATTGCGTAAAGTGAACTGCAAGATTGACTATACCGTTGTCAATTTCGATGTTGAACAAGGCCGTATCATTATCCGGGAAAATCCGAAATATCTTAGTCTGAACGAAATGTATCAGGTGGCCAACAGTTATCCGAAAGGCAGCAAGGATTTTATTAATGTATTCGATATTGCTGTGCGCATGTATCCTACTGACGCCGTAGCTAACCTGAACGCAGGAGCCGTCGCATTATCACAAAAGGATTTGGATGCAGCAGTGAAGTTTATGGAGAAAGCCGATCACAATACCGCCGAATTCATAAACAATACCGGAGTCTACAATTTCCTTAACGGAGACATTAACCGTGCCATGGCTGCATTCGAGCAAGCAGCAAAGCTAGGTAATGAAGCTGCCCTTGCCAACTTAAAACAATTACAACAAATTTTAAGTGTGAAGATGAAATAAACAGAAAAATCTATTTATTCAACCGACCAAAGTGGGGCGTTCGTTTGTTATATCAATAATAAACGACGTTCCACTTTTTAAATCTGATAATTATGACCTTGATCCTTGCTGTTATTCCGGTGTTACTGTTGATTATACTGATGGCATTTTTTAAAATGTCAGGTGATAAAAGTAGTATCATTTCTCTGATTGTGACGATGCTGATTGCTCTTTTCGGCTTTGCTTTCTCGGTAGACAATCTGTTTTACTCCTTTTTATATGGAGCATTAAAAGCTGTCTCTCCTATCTTAATCATTATTTTGATGGCTATTTTCAGTTATAATGTATTGCTGAAAACTGAAAAGATGGAGATTATTAAACAGCAATTCGCTTCTATTTCTACCGATAAAAGTATTCAGGTGTTATTACTGACTTGGGGATTCGGAGGTCTATTGGAAGCTATGGCCGGCTTCGGAACAGCAGTAGCTATTCCGGCGGCAATTCTTATCAGTCTGGGATTCAAGCCTATCTTTTCGGCAACGGTGAGTCTGATTGCCAATAGTGTAGCTACTGCTTTCGGAGCAATCGGAACTCCGGTATTAGTATTGGCCAAAGAAACGAATTTGGACGTATTGCATCTTAGTACGAATGTCGTATTGCAATTATCCGTTTTAATGTTCCTGATTCCGCTGGTTCTACTTTTCCTTACTGACTCCAAACTTAAATCGCTCCCGAAAAATATATTCCTGGCTTTATTGGTAGGTGGAGTCTCTTTAGCCAGCCAATATGTGGCAGCAAAATATATGGGTGCTGAATCTCCGGCCATAATCGGCAGTATTCTTTCTATTATCGTAATCGTTGTTTATGGAAAACTTACTGCATCCAAAGAAGAGAAAGCACGAAAAAGTCATCTGAAAACGAAAGATATATTAAATGCATGGAGCATTTATTTACTGATTCTGTTTCTGATTATCCTGACCAGTCCGCTCTTTCCGGGATTGCGTCATACTTTAGAGAACAATTGGATTACGAGAATCAGTCTGCCTATCAATGCGTCCACCGTCAATTATACTATTTCCTGGCTGACTCACGCCGGAGTATTGCTTTTCATCGGTACTTTTATCGGTGGATTGATTCAGGGGGCTAAAGTAAAAGATCTGTTCATCGTTCTTTGGAATACCGTGAAGCAGTTGAAGAAAACATTCATTACGGTTATCTGCCTCGTGGGGTTATCTACTATTATGGATAGTTCCGGAATGATCGCTGTGATTGCCACAGCACTGGCTACGGCTACCGGAAGTTTGTATCCGTTATTTGCTCCGGTTATCGGTTGTCTGGGAACATTTATCACCGGAAGCGATACATCTTCCAACATCCTTTTCGGAAAGTTGCAAGCAAGTGTGGCAGGACAGATTCATGTTAGTCCGGATTGGCTGTCTGCGGCAAATACAGTAGGTGCCACAGGTGGTAAGATTATCTCCCCGCAAAGTATTGCTATTGCTACTTCTGCCGGAAACCAACAAGGAAAAGAAGGTGAAATACTGAAAGCGGCTATTCCGTATGCATTAGTATATGTAGCGATTACCGGAATTATTGTTTATATTTTCAGTTAATTCCCCCAAAATAGAAGAAGATAATAGCACCGTTAACAAAGCGCGATAATGATTGACAATATTTCCGTTTAGCCATTAGATAGCAAAGCATTTAGCTCATTTTCGTACTGATTTGAACACCAATAAAAACTATAACTCTCTGCCACATTTTTGTCTTTTATTCAAGTATTATACGGGGGAAAACAAAAATGTGGCAGTGCTTATAATCAATGACTTGGTTCTAAAAAAGCGTAGAAATAAGAGAAGTTTACAGAAAACGTATATAGAGTTTTTGCTTTTTGGAGAAGATAAAATGCACTTTCTTTTTAATCATTTGAGTTTTAATGTATTGGATGTATCGTTTTATCCTTTTCATCACACTTCGGTCTCAACGCATCCATTTCTTTGTTGTCGGTAAAGATATCTTTTAGATAATCACTGTTTGCTTGCAGTTGAGTAATTTACCGAATGGACAAGTGCTACTTAGCTGTTGCACAAGTGTAGATGAGTAGTTACTCAAGTACAACAGATTAACTTATACGGATGAATTAGCTAAAAGATAAGGAGAAATTAGTAATAGATGCAATATAACTTATTATATCTTCTGCATAATATAACTAAAACATCCAGTCGCTCGTGATAAGTTGTAAAGGTGGAAAAGTATTAATACTCTATCGCTAGGATATTAATACCTGAATTGTCGGGTATATATACCCAACACATTGGACATATATATCCAACACGCTGCGCATATATACCCTATATATTGGATATATATATCCAATAATCTATATGAAAGACATTTTCAGAAGTTTAGTGTTGAGTTTATTGCTATAAGCTCTAAATTATCTAGATTTTCTTTCTTCTTTTTGATTTATATTCTATCTTTACAATGCTCTTTATCAAAGTTCACAGCAGGAGAACCTGCTGTATCAATGTGGCAGGCTTTTTTATGTTTGTCCCATTTTTCTAGTTACTTATACCACATGATATACGACTTCATGCGCTTCCGCCAGTTGAGGAACCTCCAGTTTATCCAACATTTTATCTAAAACAGATTCAGGAAGTGCATATTCCCTGCTTTTATTTTGTTGACGCCAAATGTGGTATGGTTGTTCCAGATAGACTATCTTTACTTTTGCACCATAATCAACAAACAAATCAATCAATTGAGCACGCATCTGACGAGTTATGTTAGTAGCATTCCAAACAAAGTCCTGACCTTTGCGGAGATACGTTCTGGCTTACTCTTTCGCTGTTTGCACTACCCATCCATTCGCAGACTTATCCGTAGGACTCAATTTGTGTTTTCGACGAATGACGTCCAAACTCACCACAGGAACATCTATGCCAGCAGATTGAATATAATAATCCTTCCCCATTCCCGGAAGTCCTGACAACATCGTCACTTCACATTTAAACTGTTCGTGAGGGACATAATCAATATAACTGTCTTCAGTATGGAAGTAATGAAAACGTGCATAATCAGTGGCAAATTCTCTTGGTTTCTTCCAACAATCCTGTTCACGGCAGAAAATCTCAAACAGTTCCAGTGCTTCCAGCAGTTCATTCTTATCTTCACAAATGCGTCCTCTGATATCAGCATCGGCCAACATCTTTAGCAATGAAGTATCTACCCGTAAAGAAGCTTCACAGAGTTTCTTCACAGAGTCAGGCTTCTCCATCAGCCAAACAGGTAATCCATGGTACCGGACTAAAGATGCAATCTGTTCCCGGATATGGAATGGAGCAGGACAATCCCGGTATAAAATAGTGCGGACAGTGTACTCTCCTTTTCTGGCATGTCCTTTAGCAGATACCCGCCCCTCTCCTTCATCCACGGAAGTTGAACGTTTTTCAACATCATGCAACAAGGCAGATGTCCAAATAAGTTCTTTCTCCAAAGTAGAAAGAGAATGATAAGCGGAAGACTGCTGCAATGCCTCCAACACCATACGGGTATGTTCGGCTACACTGCCCTCGACATGATAACGAATATCCTGCTGAACAGTATTCATTTCGCGCACCCACTCGAACTGTTGTTCGAGTGAGCACCACGATTTATCTTCTATCAATTTCCAATTCATCTTTATTCCTCCTTTTCATTATTAAATTCCCAAACAAGCGGGGCACGCTTCCAGTTACGTGTCCAATGCTCGTCTGTTTTAACATGTCCTTTCCGCACATACTTAAATACATTATGTGCAAATTCGCTTACCGGATATTCTCCGACATTGCGGCTGACTACTCCCTCACGGGTACAAACCTCTTTCGTCCACGGATCACAAGAGCCGAAGATAGCCGGTTCTTGTGACATACGGATGATTTCCTGTTTTAATAGTTCCGGTGTCAAACCGGAAACAGGCTCTATCTTCAACTCCGGAACAGTAGGAAAGTCGAATAAAGCTGCATAAAACTTTACTTCTTCCCACGACAGCCACTGATCCATACAGCGGACTGCAAAAACATAAAAATGCGTTTCTAATCGCTGATATTCTATGGAATGTACGGCATATAGATTCTCTCCAAAGATTTCTATATCACCCAAATCATTCTTTATCAATTCCCAACGCTCACGCAGTTGCCTCGTCCAGGGTGAAGTAGTAGGAGCAACATGCGAACGGGCAAAAACACCCCACTGACTTAAACAATTATTCTCTCCATCCAGCTTCTCGGTATGCACCAATGTCCGAATCCGTTGGATGTCCTCCCAATACGTATGGTTAATCCGGTCGTCACTAGTCGTTCCGGGAGAGAACGGATAGTGATAAGTGCGACCATATTTCTCTGATATCATTTTCTTCTTTTTTCAATTAAATACTAATTTCTTTCATCGCATCACTCCTTATTCATTCGAACGATGCGAGGCATAAATTTACCCTGCACTTCCACCAGCGTTTCCTGTGTATACATCACTCTGTCAATATCCTTATATGCCAGTGGCATTTCTTCCACGCTCCCACCAATCAAAGTCACTCCCGCCTGCGACAGTAGTTTCTTCAAAGCCGATTGCGTAAAACTATCTTTTGCCTTCTGGCGGGACATCGCCCTGCCGGCTCCATGAGAAGCCGAATTTAAAGCAGCTTCCATCCCTTTGCCACAAACCAGATAACCTGCAGTAGCCATGCTACCGGGAATCAATCCCGCTTGTCCTTTCTGTGCCGGAGTAGCCCCTTTACGATGCACGATTGCCATACGCCCCGGTGCTATTTCCTCTCTCCAAGCGAAGTTATGATGGTTGTTGACATTAGCAAGCGGCTTCAACCCTAATGCTTTCGCCAAATTCAAATGAATCCGCTCATGACAAGCACGGGCATAATCGCCTGCCAGATTCATACTCATCCAATACTCCTGCCCCGCTTCAGTGTTTAAATCCAGCCAGGCAAAATGCTGTGCTTCACGGGGAAGCCTGCACACTTCACGTGCCAACAGGCTGTAATGTTTGGCAATGGCAGCTCCCAATCCTCGTGAACCGGAATGTGACAACAATGCCAGATAATTTCCTTCCGGAAGATTCAACACGTTATTTTTTTGCAGAGCGATCTCGCCGAACTCTACAAAATGATTGCCACCACCGGAACTCCCCAGTTGACGTACTGCCTTTCCATGCAAATCTCTCAACAAAGGCGTCAAACGGAATTCTTCCCTATCCAACACCTCATGTTCCTGCTCAAAAACCAATCCGCCATCCATACCGAAATGGGTAAAATCTTTCAAGGCTTCTTTCATCTGATAGATATATCGTTTCAAGAAGTCGGCGCTGGCATCAAATACCGTCAGGCTCATCCGACAACCGATATCAACGCCTACGGCATACGGAATCACTACATTATCCGTAGCAAGCACTCCACCGATAGGTAACCCGTATCCGGCATGAGCGTCAGGCATCAATGCTCCGGCCACCGTTACAGGTAAGCGCATAGCCAGGTTCATCTGTTGTTTGGCAAGCGTTTCGATAAATTTACCTCCATAGGTTTTATACATCAACGGCTCATCCAATAAATCATAAGCTATAAACTCTTTTGCTATGATAGTAGGCGAAAGGCGTTCGGCCAGCTTATTCCAAGTTTCATTATTTTTGTAAGATTCGGGATGCTCGAGTATATCGCTCAATGTCATTTCAATCTGTTCTTTAGTGTCGTATTTGCAATGTTTGCTCACAATGTCCACTACCAGACTACGGGCAACATTATCCCGGTATCCCAGTTTGCTTAAATCTTTTAATCGTATTCCCATACTCTTTTTTCGTTCGCATACAGCATTCCCTGTCGGCCTCACCGGCAGACAACAATGCAATACACGTGATACCAATGCTTTGGATATGGATATGAAATACCTCACCACCGCATTGAAGTGATTAATTTAAAATATAAAAAGTGATTGCAGGACTAATCAACGATTACCGCTTGTTAGTAGAATTGCGGTCAATATAAGAACCATAGGTTCAGTGTAAAAACAATAAGTTGCAAAGCCTCATCCTCCCGACGAGACAACTTAGTCCTAATTTGAAAATATTATAGCTCCAACATAATTAATACCCTTTCCATCTGTTTTTAAAGGGTGAATACTCATTTTATCGCGGCAAAAGTAGTGCTTATTTTTATTTCCTCCAAAGAATAATAGACAAATTTTAGCGTTCGGTAACTATCCGAGGGAAGTTTTGCCAAGAGTTTCTGTCAAATTGCTATTTTTTACTCCCTTTATATCCCCTATCTTTGCAACAGAGAAAACAAAAAGAAAGATAGTATATGAAACTAATGAAAGGTTTATTGAGTGCTTTTGCCGTTGTATTGGCAACCACAGCTTGTGCAGGCAACAGCGGAGAAAATAAAAAGAGTAATGAATCAACAAAGGAGGACAATAAAATGGAAGTAGTAGCATTAAATAAAGCAGATTTTTTAAAGAAAGTATATAATTATGAAACCAATCCGAACGATTGGAAATTTGAAGGCAGCCGTCCTGCTATCGTAGATTTCTATGCTACCTGATGTGGTCCATGTAAGGTGATGCACCCGATTCTGGAAGAACTGAGCAAAGAATATAGCGGTAAAGTAGATATCTACCAGATTGATGTGGACAAAGAACAAGATCTGGCAGCGGCATTCGGTATCCGCAGCATCCCTACCCTATTGATGATTCCGATGAAAGAGGAACCTAGAATCATGCAGGGAGCTATGCCCAAAGACCAGCTTAAAAAAGCAATTGATGAATTTCTTCTGAAACAAAATAACGAAGCAAAGCAATAGACTTCGACTTTTTTCTCGTCATGGTGACTGCCCTCTATTCGTCTTTTGAAGATGGATAGAGGGCTAGTTCTTTACAATAGGTTGCCTTATGGTATTCATTTACAGTGAAAAGGTAAGAATTTTACTTTTCACCACTGGACTTCGAATTGAAGATTTATGTACTTTTGTCTCATATAGATATGTATTAGCCAATAATTAAAGCAATATTCTAATAATATGAAGACCAAACGTACAAGAAGTTCTTTTCGTTCTATGAATTCGGAAAGAAAGTTAGAGTCCATCTTTTTATTTGTTACCGGAAAGTGTAATGCCAAATGTGCCATGTGCTTTTATGCCAATGATATGGCTAAGAAAGAAAAGGATTTGACTTTCGAAGAAATCAGGAAAATATCAGAGACGGCCGGAGAAATCAACAAGTTGTGGGTATCTGGAGGCGAGCCGACGCTCCGGGAAGATCTTCCTGAAATTCTTGAAATGTTTTACCGTAATAACCAAATCAAAGATGTCAATATGCCGACAAACGGACTGAAGCCGGATCGTGTCATCGAATGGGTGAAACGGTTCCGCACCAACTGTCCGGATTGTAACATCAATGTCAGCATCTCACTGGATGGATTCGGAGATACACATGATACACAACGAGGGGTACCGGGCAATTTTTATAAAGCGGCAGATACCATACGGAAAGTAAGCGAACATTTTAAAGACGATGGAAAAGTATTGCTCAATGTAGCCACGGTTATCACTAAATATAATATAGACCAGATTAATGATTTCATGACGTGGATGTATGGACGTTTCCATTTATCTACTCATACGATTGAAGCAGCCCGTGGCGTCACCCGCGAAGACGGAGTCAAAGCATTGGACGAATCCACCCTCCGACGGATTCAGGATGAAGCAGCCCCTATATATAGAGCTTATGCCAAACGAATGGTGAGTAACACTTCCGGTTTGCGCAAACCTATCACAAAGTTCTTCTATATAGGTATTATCCGAGCTTTATATGATATCCGGGCAAGTAATATCGACCAGCCAACTCCCTGGGGTATGGACTGTACGGCAGGAGAAACGACATTGGTTATTGATTATGACGGTCGATTCCGTTCCTGTGAATTGCGTGAACCGCTTGGCAACGTAAAAGATTACGATTGCGACGTACAGCAAATCATGAAAAGTGAAGCTATGAAACAAGAAATAGAAGCGATCGGACATGGATATAAAGCAAACTGCTGGTGTACACATGGTTGCTTTATCACTTCTTCCTTAACTTTCAATCCTCGCAAAATGATTAAGAAAGTATATAAAGGTTATCGTGAAGTGAACAAGCTCGACAAACCCATTGATTTCGGCGAGGACAATATGTCTAAAATGGAAGAGCATTACCACCTCGACCGGGAAAAATTACGTCTGCTCGGCATTATCAGGAATTAATCACTATAAACGTTCCGCCATGAAAATACTTTTGGTTACCAGAGGATCACAAGGAGATATCTATCCTTATCTGACCATTGCCTCCGCGCTGATAAAACGAGGGCATCAAGTCACATTGAATCTTCCACAAATATTTGAAAAAGAAGCAAAAGCATATCAGCTGGATTATGTCTTACAGGATTTTGATGATATACAAGGAATGGTATCGAAAGCAGGAGAGAAATCGGAAGGAGCCAAACCTTATCTAAAGTGGATGCGCGATGTGATTGACGTACAGTTCAAGCAACTGATTCCTCTACTGAAAGAGCATGATATACTGATAGCCACCAACTCCGAATTTGCAGCAGCCAGTGTTGCTGATTATTGTCAGAAACCATTTATCCGGACTGCCTTTGCCCCTTTTATACCCGGCAGGCATATCCCCCCTCCTATCTTCCCTTATCCAAAGCCTCATCCAATTTTCACTCCCCGGTTTATCTGGAAGCTGCTCAATATCGGCAACAACTATATGACGCAGAAAACCATTAATAAAAATCGGAAACAGTTAGGACTGAAGCCTTTAAAGAACTGTGGTTATTATTCCACGGAAAGAGCCTTTAATTATATGCTGTACAGCCGTTATCTCGGTAATACAGATCCCGATTGGAAGTATAAATGGGATATTGGAGGATACTGTTTCAATGACGCACTACACTATGATACGGATGCCTATCAGCAACTTCTGGATTTCATTCAGCAAGAACAAAGACCTGTTATCTTCTTTACATTAGGGAGTTGCAGCGCAAAAGAAAGCGATGCTTTTTGTAATCGGTTAATCCATATCTGCCGACAACTGAATTTCCGGCTGATTATCGGCTCCGGCTGGTCGGGTACAGGAAAGTCCTTAGCAAACGATAAGGATATCTTCCTATTGACACACACCATTCCGCACAGTCTGATATTTCCTCACTGTGATGCTGTCATGCATCATGGAGGAAGCGGAACAACACACAGTGTAGCCCGTGCAGGTAAACCACAAGTTGTCATGCCGCTAATCATCGACCAGCCCTATTGGGCTTATCGTGTTCAACAGTTGAGAATAGGACCTAAATGCATCAAAATCAATAAAGTTTCCGACCGGGAATTAAAAGAAAAAGTGAATGATTTGGTGACTAATCCTGTGTATAAAACAAAAGCGACAGAATTAGCCAAACAAATCCGCAATGAAAAGTCTGTAGATAATTTCTGTGATTTTATAGAATCTGTGGTGATGAAAAACAATAGCATATAAATGAATACACTTATATAGAATACCAAAAGTCACAAGAATGATAGAGGTACAATGAAAGCCTCTATTGTTCTTGTGGCTTTAACTTTGGATTTATCATAGTTTTCTCTGAACACCGTCGTCACCAACGACGTAATAAACTCCATTGTCTATCAATACAGCCCGTCCACGCTTTTTCTTCCGATTCTCCTTATTGTCAACATTGACAGCGATGACTTTACCATTATAAAAGGTTGAAATATCCTTGAAGATAGTGTGCCCCACAAGGATATGTTTTACCATATAACGATCCAACATCATTTGTAAAGAGTCCTGTACCAACGGTTTATACTTGGGATCTTCTCTCACCAGACCGCGATACCAGATCGGACCGTCATTGCCATACAGAAAATCAGTCAATGGAGAAAGTGCCTTACGCTCTTTTTTGCTCATGAAAAGTGCCCGGCTCATTTCCTCGTTCACAGTGGGGATATTCAAGTCCTTATCATAGAATAATTTTCCTAATCCGGCATG
Source organism: Bacteroides sp. OM05-10AA (assembly GCF_003439055.1). Classification (NCBI taxonomy): domain Bacteria; kingdom Pseudomonadati; phylum Bacteroidota; class Bacteroidia; order Bacteroidales; family Bacteroidaceae; genus Bacteroides; species Bacteroides sp. OM05-10AA. The sequence goes on along the minus strand of NZ_QSUR01000003.1, from coordinate 130,909 downwards.
TACATATAAATCGGTTCCAATAATTTGCATTGTATTACGTGTTGCAAGCCAACGGCCCAATTCGGTATTTGTGCCGAATAATGAAGGATATTCCACTCCCAGTTTTTCTGCCAGCAATTTATATTTATCTTTTGTATAGCGAAGATCGTTAGACAACACCAAAGCCTCATGGTTTCCCAAAAGGAAAGAGACATGACCTCCCGCTTTAACCGCTTCGTCTTCTAATTTATAGAACAGCCAGAAGATCTGCAGTACATCCTTGCCACGGTCGAAAATATCTCCGATAATCACCAAATGATTGCTACCGAAATTCCACTGATAGTTATCATTAATCACTCCGTTTCCTTGCAGTAGGCTAATCACACAATCTAGCCGCCCATGAGGATCGGACATCACAAAAACTTTTTCCGGACGGGTATATTGCCACTCCGGTCTTTTCAATGGATGGAGTTTTACATCAAATGGATACCGTCCCTCATGATCCGTCACACGGAAACTGAAATCTTTAGGTAATGTCGCATAAGTCTTGTCTGTAATCCGTCCTTTCTTATTGACATTAATAACCCGTGTACTACCGTCTGCCTGATAGAGTATATAGGGTCCGTCACCAGACAATTTCTCTTTTTTCTCTTTCTTCTTATCTCCTGAATGATAAGTTCCGGCCTGAATGCCGGAACTTATTAAAACGAGAACAAGAGTAGAAAGAAATAATCTCAAAAAACGAGTGCTCATATTCTTTTCTTTCTTGAAGTTTATTTTTTAATCGTTACTAATTCTCCTTCGTCATTGATGGCTTTAATATCATCTCCTTCAATAACCACGGCACGAGTCTCTTTTTCAAAAGCCTTGGGATGATTAACACAAATATCATATACCTTTTTATTATAGGTATACTTCACACGACTATTTTCCGTATGGCCGATAATAATACGTTTGACATCATATTTAGCCAGAAGTTTATCTACATCCGCTTCCTTTATCGGACTGTACTCACTGCCAGTCTTAACCATTCCACGATACCACAACGGACCGTTATAACTATCACTATAAAGGAAATCGGCAATCTCCGGATATTGTTTTTTCCGTTCCTCTTTTGAAAGGTAAATGCTCTTGCTCACCAGTTCATTGATTTCGGGAATCGTCTCTTCGCGTTCCATAAACGCCTTACTCAATCCTGCATGAACATAAAGGTTTTCACCTACAATCTGAATGGTGTTTTTAGAACGCAGCCAGTTACCCATCACATTCGTCAGTCCCCACATTTTTCCATAGGTCATGTTCATCGCTCTTTGCGAAAGAGTGTTGTACTTGGCATACGTATATTTCAGATTATCACGCATTATCATTTCTTCGTGATCCCCTAAGATAGTTGTCACTCTGCCACCAACAGCTTTCGCCTCAAATTCCAATTTGTATATGAGCCATAAAATAGGAAGTACGTCTGCTCCACGATCGAAAATATCACCATCAATCACCAAATGGTTACTGCCATATATCCATTCATATTTATCATTAATCACTTCCCCTGTTTTCAGAATAGCGGCAAACAAGTCGAAACGCCCGTGAAGGTCGGATACGGCAAATGTTTTAGCATACTCGGTACGGTCTTCCCATGCCGGACGTTCGAAATTCTCAATCTTATTAATGGGTACCTGAAAAAGGAGTTGATTATCATCCGAATACACATCCAGTTTCAATCCGGCCGGTAATCCGGACTCTTCACGAATGTTCAATGCATTATCTTTAGTCACTTCCAGGATTTTAAGTTTACCGTTTTCATAGAAAAGGTAAGGGCCATCATTACGGAAATGAGTGATTTCAGCTATATCCGGTCCCACAGGAGTCAGATCTTCCCCGCACGAATAAAAGGCCGTGATGAACAAACCCAAAAGGAAATAGATGCTATATATCTTTTTCATAATTTCTATACGTTAATGCGTTAATTAATGCAATTCATATTCCGGATTCTGAACCATATTCTCATTGTACTCCATTTCGTGGTTAGGAACAGGAAGAACAATTTTATAATAACTCCAATCAAACTCTACTGCTTCATTGGGAACTTCGCTCAAATAATCTTCACGTATCACTTTCTTGTTATTTCTAAGTAAATCAAAGAAACGTTGTCCCTCTCCCCAGAATTCAATGCGACGCTGTTCAAGCACCAGATCCAGATTTATATCTTCATCTGCCACAGCATCCAGATCCTTACCCGTACGTACATAAATAGGTTTCAGATACTTGCGCGTATTAGGTATATCATTCCTCTTAATCGCAGCTTCAGCCGCATTCAGATAGAGTTCCGACAGACGGAAAACCGGAATATTGGCATCTTCATACGATTTAGAACCTTGTGCCGGATATTTCAAGCAATAAGGTTTACTGCTACTCTCCGTAGACACCATCTTACTACGAACATCATCGGAATTGTCTTTCATGTAGTCTTTCCAATACTTTTCGGTGGCTATCAGATTATACTTGGTGCTAAGATAACCGATGGATGATTTTCCCGGACTATCAGTTGTCAGATTCACAATTTCGAACAACAGTTCACTATTGAACGGAGTAGCCCATATCTTGGCATATTCATCATTGGTCCACAACTTATAGCCTTGTTTTTCTGCACCTTTAATAGCTTCGGCAGCCACATCGTATGCCTCTTTGTCATTCCCCATATAGAGGTAAACCCGGCTTAATAATGTCATTGCCGCCCATTTATTGATTTTACCCTCTTTCTTTACCGAACGAAGCAGCTTCACCGCATCTGTCAGGTCGTCTGTGATGGCCTTATAACATTGGGCAGTCGTATTGCGGGAAGGTTTGATATTCTTATCTTCTACCACTTTATCAATGATGGGCACAGCCAATGATGCCCCGTTATCTTTTAGATAAGGATACCCGTAAATACGTGTCATATCGAACAGCAACAAGGCACGTATTGCCAAAGCCTCTCCTTTCAAGTCATTATAATACTCCTGCTCTGTCAGCTTCTCCAGTTTCGGAGTTGTAATTTCCCGATCGGGAACAAGCTTTATCTTTTCAATATCCCTGAATAAAATGTTCAGGTTCTTACCAATACCGTAGTACATTCCCCAGAAGCCACTAGGTCCATTCGTCTTATTGTACTTGAATGTATAGAAACTGACATTGGTGCTGGAAGACTTATAAGATTTCATGTCATCTCCCCTCAAATCACCATAACAGAACATATCTGCTCCATAATAACTGGATGACTGCATACTGCTGTATGCACCGTTCAGCACAAATTCAAAATCTCTTAATTCGGTCAATGAACCATCGGTTTCTATAGCTGTGGAAGATTGCAAATCCAACCAGTCATTTCCGCAACTACTCAATAAGGTTGCAAAGACACCTAAAGCTATATATTTTATCTTTTTCATACTTATTCATTTATAGATTAATGCACTTAGAATTTCACTTCCAAACCGAATGTATAAGTTCTCATCGGAGGAGTATCCCAACTAGGTGATGAACCCGATTCGGGGTCAATATAATCGTATGCCGCCCAAGTTAACAGGTTATTGCCCGATGCATACAGACGTATATTGTCTATACCCACTTTCCGAGTCCATGTCTTCGGCAGTGTAAAACCGAAAGTCAGATTCTTCAGACGAACATAATCTCCACTGTATAAACGACGTGTGGTAGCATAATCGGTCATGGAAATTGATCTACCGACTACAAAACGTTCAATACTCGTTTCATCCCCCTCCTTCTGCCAGCGTTTCCGGTAATAAATAGGAATATTCAGTGTTCCGTCGCCACCATGTTCCAGTTTGCCTGCCGCGCCGTCATAGTTCCATGCCCCAAAAGAGAAATTCACGTTAAAATTCAGATCAAACCACTTATAAGAGATGCTGTTACCTAGTCCACCGGTGATAGTAGGATCGGCACATTGCAGTATCACTTTTTCCGCACTACGCGGATCTTTAGTAGTTTCTTTGTTCAGATTTCCATTTTCATCTGTCGTATTCTTATAGAACATCGGCTCACCGTCTGCCGGGTCGATGCCTGCAAATTCAATCATATAATAGGTAGAATAGGGCAAACCTACCTTATGAATAGATGTTCCGCTGGTTACTTGTTTCAAATCTCCGTCCAACTTCAGGATTTTATTGGAATTATGTCCCAGATTCAAGCTTGTGCTCCAACGAAAATCTTTTGTCTCGATATTAGTTGAACGAATTTCCAATTCATATCCCTTGTTTTGTAATTTACCAATGTTGGCAAGATAACTTGAGAAACCTGTTGCAAGAGATAATGGCCGGCTGTAAAGCAGATTTTTCGTTGTACGGACATAATATTCAAATGTAACATTCAGTCTGTTGTCGAAGAATCCCAGGTCGATACCGGAGTTGAAGTTATAGTTGGTTTCCCAAGTCAGTTCCTTGTTTTCCAGTTGCGACTGCGTGATACCCGGATTATCGTTATAATTACTGGTCAGACTGCTCAATCCCATATATCCATAATAAGAAGACGGCAGAGTTCCGTTCACACCATAAGAAACTCTAAGTTTCAGGTCGCTTAACCAGTTCTGAAGAGGTTTCATAAAACTCTCGCTACTCACTCTCCATGCACCGGACAACGACCAGAAATTTCCCCAACGATTCTCTCTCGCCAATCGCGAACTTCCGTCTGTTCTCCAACTCGCTCCCAGATAGTATTTGTTGTCATAATCATAGTTGGCACGCGTAATATAAGAAACAATACGCGTCGTACTGTTAGAACCTCCCATACTCTGATACACTACACCATTGTTGACTTCCGGTTTATCCCAGCGTGCAAAATTAGAGATAGTAGTTCCCAATCCATCCGACTCCTTACTGTTGATTTCATAACCAGCCAAAAGGTCCAGATTGTGTTTTTTCTTGATCTTTGTCTGATAAGTCAGAATATTAGACCATGTCATATTGGTAATATCATTATAATCTTTGCTGAAACGTCCGTTATCATCGTCACCGTCACTGGTACGCGGGTCTTTCCATGCACGAGACTTGTTCATCACAAAATCATAACTGAATGTAGACGCAAACTTGATTCCTTTCCAAATGTCGAATGATGCATATACGGTATTGAAAGAACGAGTCGCATATTCTCTCTTAAAATTATAAGAATTTGATAACATCGGGTTACGGTCATCCAATTTGATTAATGCACGGTTCCAGGTGCCGTCTTCATTCCATATAGGGTCAGATGGTGTAGCTCCATTACGCGTACCGTAAATTGGAGAAGTATACGATGTACCCTCCGAATAAGTATCCTGATTCACTTTGGAGAACTGTATCTTTGCACCGATATTCATCCATTTAGCCATCTGATAGTCTACATTCAAACGTGCAGAAATACGTTCCAGACCGGAGTTTATCGTAACACCATCCTGCTTCATATAGCCGATAGATGTATAGTATTTAATCTTTTCCTGTCCGCCGGAAGCTGAAAACTCGTAATTCTGGTGGCTACCGTTACGGAACAGATAATCATCCCAATTCACAAAACCACACCAAGGGATCGGTGCATACTGGTCAATATTCGAATCGGCATAAGCCCATGCTTCATTCTCGGTCATCCCCTGATGAAGTCCTACCTCATCATCGGTCTTACCGCTATAAGTTAAAGCATAATTCCGAAGCCCCTCGTGGATCAGGTTACGACGTTCCTGTCCGCCCATCAATTCGCGGAAAGGCATGGCAAAATTAGAGAATCCCCAATCCGATTTCAATTTAAAGACCGGTTTACCTGCTTTTCCTTGTTTCGTGGTAATAATGACAACGCCATTCGCTGCACGTGAACCATAAAGTGAAGCAGCAGCGGCATCCTTGATAACAGTGATGCTTTCAATATCCGATGTATTCAAAGTAGACATTACATCCAAACCAGAATCACTACCGGATGCACCAATATTACCCGACAATACGGGAACACCATCCACTACATACAGCGGAGAATTGGAGGCATTGAACGAACCCATACCACGGATACGGATGGACGTTGACGAACCCGGTATACCCGAACCGGTATTTACGCTGACACCGGGAGCCGCCCCCTCCAACATCTGTTGGAAAGATACATTAGGCACATCTTTCACAGCATCTGTCTTTACGATACTGGCAGAACCTGCATAAGCCGATTTCTTGAAAGTACCATATCCCGTTACAATCACTTCGTCCAACAGGTTATTATCCACTTTCAGGATTATGCTCATCGGCTTGCCGGGAGTTGCAACGACTTCCTGTGACGTATAACCGATATAAGAAACCATCAGAGTCACTTTCTTGTCTGTAACTTCCAGATGGAAATTACCGTCCATATCAGTCATCATACCGTTAGTTGTACCTTTCACGATGACATTAGCTCCGATTATCGGCTCTCCACTATCTTCAATTACTTTCCCTGTAATCGTATATTTCTCACGTGCAACAGTTTCCGTCCTAACGGGTTCAGCCTTACGGATGGCAATTACTCCATCATGAACCGTATAAGTCAGTCCGCTATTTCGCAGGCATTTGTTTAGCACTTCAGAAATCAGTTCATTCTTCACATCCAGATTTTCCACTCTGACTTTCTTCGCATCATTTGTGCTGTAGATAAAGGTAAAGTCCGTTTGTTTCTGAATTTCCCAAAGAACTTCATTCAGTGTTACATTTCTGAATTTGGCTGTAACCGTGGTCTGTGCGAATACAGATGCGCGCATCAGCCCTGAAGTCGTAATACAGAGAAAAAGGAACATCATACAAAGACGTTTTCCATATTTCCCAAATCTGGCAACATTACGTAGTTTTTCCATAAAACAGGGATTAATGATTAGTGAATATTTTGATAGTTTTTCCTTCTACTGTGACTGTTACTCTACCCGTTTGCTCCAACAATTTCACCAATGGGGTAATCTCATTATAGCGGTTAACATAGCAGCCGAAGCGTAACTCCTTGGTTGCTTCATTCTCATAGACTACATCCATATCATACCATCTGGCAAGAGTTTTCATGATGTCGTCCAATCGCTGATCTTTGAAATTGATCTTTCCATGTATCCATGAAGTATAAAATGCAGTATCTACATTGCGTACATTGATCTGGTTGCTGCCCGGAGTAATGCAAGCCTGTTCCGATGGTTTCAGAATCCGGTTACTTCCATTTTCAGTCTGTACTTTTACCGAACCGCTGACAAGTGTAGTTTGATATTCTTCGTTTGCGTAAGCTGATATATTAAAAGTAGTTCCTAATACTTCTATTTTCATCCCTTTGGTTTGTACAATAAAAGGCTGTCCGGTTTTGCTTACTTCGAAATAGGCCTCTCCCTCCAATTCTACCAGACGGCAATCCTGTGCAAACTGAACAGGAAAGCGGATGGAACTCATAGAATTCAACTGTACCTTGCTTCCATCGCTCAACATTAGCTGATATTCACCACCACGAGGAACGTTTACCTTATTATATGCAAGTTTTTCGGATGTCCGGGCGGGAGCCTGCTGATAATTCAATACGGTAGAATCCACCTGAATGACTGTACCATCTTTTTCTTTCAATTCCACGCCGGAAGTGGACTTCAAATCAATTGCTTCTCCATTATCCAAAATAAGAACGGCTTTCTTACCACCCGGAACAATTTGTTCCTCTACTTGAGATAACGGCTGGGGTTCATTACCGCTCTTATATATTGCCACAGTAGCAATAGCCACCGGAAAAATGAAAATAGCAGCATATTTACATATATTCAGTATCCGATGTCTGAACCGATGGCGTTGGATTTTTCTTTGCACTCCCTCCCATCCGTCCTCTGCATGGAAAGTTTGCCGCTTCTGCATATTCTGCTTTATGTTTTCTTCCTTGCAGATTTCCTGAAAAAGGCGTTCGTTTTCGGGCGATTCATCTCTCCACCGGGTCAGTTCCGCCTGTTCTTCTTCCCCGATTTCATCAGATAAGTATCTGGCAATAAGTCTTGCAATATAGAAATGTTGGTTTATCATAATTCACATGTTTTAATCGTTGTTTATACTAAAACAGGTGAATTGAAAATCAGGGTGTATTAAAAATGATTTTTTTAAAAGAAACTATAAAAAGTAAAAAACCAAGTAGTAATAGTCTTTCAAATATACGCGTAATTTACGGTAGGCAATCTTTTTCTGGGAGTGTACCGTTTCGCCGGAAATATTCAGTGTTTCAGCAATTTCCGGATTGCTTTTTCCCTCAAGCGCCAGTTGCATAATGCTTTTCATCTGCGGCGGTAGTTTTTCAATGGCATCCACTAATATCCGGTAACTTTCTTCTGCTATGACCTTGTCTTGGAAAAAAGAGTCTTTACTCATTTCCTGAACTTTCTGTGCATACTCGTTCATGACCTTGGTATGTTCCAGTTCATTTAAAGATTTATTGCGTACCGACGTATAGAGGAATGATTTAATCTGATGCACATACATGAAATCATCGCGCAACTGCCACAACTTCACAAAACACTCCTGAACAATATCAGCCGCTAATGCATCATTTTCGACATACTGATTAGCAAACATACATAGAGATATGTAATATTTGTCGAATATAGAACGAAACTGAGTCTCATCAGTTAACTTAATACTAATATAGTCTGTTGTGCCAATCACGTATTCTTTATTTTGGTTACAAATATACCATTTGAAAATTATGTAACCAAACAAAAATGAAAAATCACAATCTTTGTTTCATTACAAAACCCTCAAAGAAGTCGTCCCGGTAACTATTACCGATAGCAATTTCATACGATTTGATAAATATATCATTATTGTCAAATGACTCGATGTGATCGGTATTGACAATATAGGATTTATTCACCCGCAAAAAAATAGATTTTGGTAATAAATCGAATATGGCTTTCAGGCTCATGCGAGTAATGATACGCTGGTCGTTCAGTTGAAGAATGACGTAATCTTTCAATCCCTCAATAAAGAGAATATCGGAGAAATTCACCTTGAAATACCGACGCTCTGCCTTTACGAAGAAATATTCAGCGGCAACAATCGTTTCGATAGCTTCTTTCTCTTCTTTCAATAATAGAGAATGATAGGATAACGCTTTATCCACCGCCTTTTGAAAACGTTCCGCTTCGACGGGCTTAATCAGATAGTCGATTGCATCTACTTCATAGCTATCCAGCGCATATTCTGTATAGGCTGTGGTGAAAATAACCAGTGTTTTTTTGGAAATCGTACGGGCAAACTCTATTCCTGTAATCCCAGGCATCTGAATATCCAGAAAAACCAGATCGACTCCCTGTTGTTCCATAAAGTCGGAAGCAGTTGCAGCACTATTAAAGCTGCCTATCAACTGGAGATTATCGGATTCTTCTATCAATAATTTCATGGCCTCACGTGCCAAGGGTTCATCATCTACAATGATACAATTCATAATGTTATACTTAAAATTACAGAATAGAGATTTTCATCTTCTTTTTGTTCCAACTTATAATGTTCAGGATACAGTAATCCTAACCTACGCTGAATATTGGCAAGTCCGATTCCACCGACTTTACCCTGCTGGACTGCAACAGCCGGTTTAGAATTCTCACACCGGAATTCCAGCCGGTGAGCCTCCACCTTAAAAAAGACATGGACATACGAAGAATGCTCACTATCAAAACTATGTTTCACCGCATTTTCCACAAAAGGAATGAATAATAAAGGCTGAATCCAAATGGAATCCACTTCTCCCTCCTGCCTCAACGTAAACTGGAAATTGTCACGGCGTATCTTTTCCAAATTCAGGTAGTCATTCAGGAAACGGATATCCGAAGCCAACGAAACTCTTTCACGCGAACTGTCATTAATCTGATACCGTAGCAAATCTTCCAGTTTGAAAAGTACTTTGGAAGCTTCTTCCGGATTTCTCTTTATCAGGACATTGGCATTATTCAGCATATTGAAAAGGAAATGCGGGTTAATCTGATTCTTCAGAAATGTCAGTTCGGATTGCAAAGTAGTGGACTCAAGTTCGTCAATACGCAGGTTGTAACGCAACCAATGGGTAAACAGTGATATGGCTGCCGAACCTGCGGTAACAAAACCGATGGTCAGTATCCCCGAAAAAGTATTAATGAAAGTAGCGAATCTGCCAGGATCTTTTCCGGGCAGAATTACTTCAAAGAGTAATCCCTGGGTGATTGAAAGGAAGACGATGACTACCAAATTCGTCAGGACAGCCGCCAGGACATAATGACCTAAGCGGTTCTTCAACAGAAAGCAGGGTACTAATATATACAGGTTCATATAGATTACTGTATTAATGGAAACAAAATATGCCAGGAATCCACCAAAACGCCGCCAAAAAGAAACTGACTGCAAAGGTTCGTACCAAAAGACATTAATAGTCATCAAAAGAACTATTATTTGCAGTAACAGATGTCTGCATGTCCGGTAATGAGGACTTAACAAAAAAGCTGTAACACTTTTATCTTCCATTCTTCTATGTTCTGTATTCAGGTTCATACTTCACCTCCTTTCAATTCCAACCAGATGCTTTCTGTCGTCAGGAATAGTCTGTAACGATTGCCATATAATAAGTTCAGTCTTTGGCGGATTCTTTCAAGTCCTTTATCTTCCAAAAGATTCACTTGTAGGCAAAGACAGGTGAATATAATTGTGTTCTCTTCTACTTTCAAATGGATTTTGAGAGAAACAGGGATTGATGTTCGCTGTTCGTTGATTGATTTTACAATATATTGCACAAATGGAATGAAAAGCAAGGGTGGAACCAGTGTTCTATTTACTTCTCCATCCGCAAGCAGTTCATAATTGAATTGTGCCTGGGAATTCTGTTCCAAGGTCAGGTAATTATTCAGGAAATTAATTTCACTACTAAGCAATACCTTTGTTCTGCTGCAATCATATAGTTGATAGCGAAGTAGTTGACTTAATTTCATCAGCATCTTCGAGGCTTTTTCCGGTTCGCTCAATGTCAGTTCCCCCGAATGATGTAATGTTTTGAAAAGAAGTTCGGGGCTGACTTGTTCTTTTAGCTGTTCCACTTCCGAAAGTACGTGAACCTTTTCCATTTGTGAGACACGTTGATGGTCTATCATCCATTCTTTCAGGAGAACAGTCATTGTTCCTCCTATCATGCAGAGTGTGGACAACATGAAAGAAGATATATAATCCATCACTATAGGTATGGAAAAATAAGAGGCACGTTCGTAAAATTCCGGCCAGCAGGAATAAGATACATATTCCGTTGCCATTTGTATTGCCAGGGCAAGCATCATTGCTACTGAAAGTAAGGATATGTAGCTTAGATAGCGTCTTTTCAGCAAAAACTTTGGAAAGAGCCAGAAAAGATTCAGATAAATAACTCCTATATAAGTCAGTAGATATAAGAAAGTGAATGTATAAATCCATCCTCCCAATATATCCCGGTAATCGAGGAATATAATAAAAACCTGATTGAATGATATGGTAGCCAACACCATAATGAGCACCAGATAACGCGCCCATCGAAGTTCCGGGCTAACGAGAAATCGATATAATAAAGTAGATTTATTGTCTGTTGTTATTGTTTCAGCCATCGTGTATTTAATCAGGGAAGATGTTTTATCTCCGGGGACGAAGATAAAACATTTTTCCGGTTGGACTTCTATATCGGTTATCTAAAATTCAAGTTTATAACTCACATTTGTCAATGTTGTAGAACCGTCGCTAACATCAATTTTTCCAGTTTTCACATTATATTCATGTCCATAGTGTTCTTTCGCACCGGTAAAGTTAAGTCCTTTCACTGCAAACTCATGAGAGACTTTCTTCTTGTTGATGCGGTAACTCACGGTATAGTTGCCGATAAGCATGGGAGAATATTGTTTAGAAAATGCTTTCGTTTCGTCATATTGCACCTCTTTATCAGGATGATTCATCGTTGCTTCCCTGTCAATCGGAGAATACCGGTCACCTCCTTGTAAGGTCAATTTCAGATTGATGCTAAGAATATTCTGTCTATTACGTCCCAGCATCCATTCCTTTCCAATCAGTCCGTTGATGACATAATTCCGATTAAACTTCGTATTGTACCACACACCGTCTCCGCCCCGATAGCGGGAATCGAAAAGAGAACCGGAAATCATGTAATAGAGTCCTTTTTCCAGGAAACGTTCTAAAGTGATATCAATACCTATGTTGCGTCCTCTTCCTTTATTAACCAATGCGTCTTCCACATAGAAATCAGAGCGGTTGAGTACGGAATAAGAGCTGTCAGCCATCACAGGCACATCATGGAGAAATTGGATATAAGGTTCTATTTTCAGATTCATGCGATCGGATATTTTGTATCCAAAAGATAACATGACGTGCTGCGCTTTGGTGAAATCGAGTTCCTTGTTGACGGATTTGTCTCCTGTACTTTTCGTTTTCACAAAATAGACGTCCATTTTCTCCATACGGCTGTACATACCATAAGCCAGTGCGAAAGTTGCTTTCGGAGTAGCTTGCCATTTCAAACCAATACGGGGTTCAACAGACCACTTTTTATTCAGGGTCAGAAATTGCCCGTAAATACCTGCATTGAGCGTCCAACGTTCCGTCAATCCTACAGAAGAACTATTGTAGGCAGATATCAGACTCGTATTGCCTTTTCCTTGAGATACGGTTTCCAGTGATTCGGCTTCATAAGGAGCAATGGCAAGGTTCATTTGATAGAACATGGCATTATACGTAAATCCTGTCTTATTAGTAAAACGGTTACTGAATTTACGGTTGAAAGTCGAAGTCAGTATCAAGTTGGTATGTTTCGAGTTAAGATCCATGTAGGGAGTAGATTCCAGAGAGTGGTTAAACATGGTTGCTCCTCCGTCCAGTTGCGAATAAGTACCGGCAATAGTGGTTTTCAATGATGCGTCATTGTTGAAGAAATAACGGTGGCTGATACCTCCGGCAGCCATATACTGTTTGTCTTTTGATTCGCTACGGTCGCTCATATATTCCCATTTATCCGTATTCTTTTCAAAATCACTGCCGAATTTATCAATCAGGCTGGTTCCCCAGATAGAGAATGTTCCTGCTTTCTGTGTCGGGAAATTCAGTTTGAAGTTCAAGTCCTGATAGTCCATCTTTCCGCCCTCCAAGTTCAGAAGTCCCGTTGTGGAATACCGGTAATTGAAAATATAGGATGCTTTGTGCTTCTTGCTTAACGGTCCTTCGGAAGCTACATCAATTCCCATGATGCCCACTTGAAGCGTATTCTCATTCTTCTGGTTATTTCCATTGCGCAATTTCATATCAAACACACCGGATACCGCATTTCCATATTCTGCCGGAAAAGCTCCGGTAAAGAAATCGGAATTACCCAATACCTGCGAACTAAGAGATGAAAGTATTCCTCCACCCAATGTGGCAATATCCGCAAAGTGATTCGGGTTGGGAATTTCAACGTCTTCCAATCGCCACTGCAACAGATGGGGAGCATTGCCATGAATGGATATTCCATTAGAAGATACACTGGGGGCCACTCCGGCAAAGGAGGATACCAAACGGGCAGGGTCGTCAAAACCTCCGGCGTAGCGGCTCGCTTCTTCCACACTTAACATACGGGCCCCGGTAGTAGCCATCTTATTCATCGCCTCCTCTTTATTGGTTCTGGCACGAATCACTACTTCATTGAGTTCGTTTACACTTTCTTTCAAAGGAATTTCCAGATAAACCTCCTTGGCGGAAGTTACCAGTATCTCTCTGAAAATACCCGGCTCATATCCCATAAAGGCTGCCTCTACCGTATGCCGTCCAACAGGAACCTGTGGTATGCTGAAACGACCGAGACTGTCTGTTATCGTACCTGCTCCCTCTTTTTCGGATAATCTCACCGTTGCATACGGTATCGGGTGTTTTGAATCCCCGTCAATAACCATTCCCCGGATTGTCTGTACCGGCCGTCCTTTTCTCTGCGGTGTCTGACTAAACGCCACTGCGGATACCAACAAAGCAACCAACAAAAGTATCCACCCGCCATAACGATGTATTTTCCGGGTTAACTCTTCACTAAGAACTCTTTCAAAGGTTTTGAGTACTGCGCTGCATTCATCTGCGGAGATACCCGACTGAATAGATATTTCTTTTAATAATCTAGTTTTATTCATCTTCATGATTTTATTCTGTTTTTATTTCGTCACGAAGATAGAGTATAGAAGATTGCCGATTTTTGAAATGAGACGAATGCATCCCGTTTGTAGACAAAACGCTAAATTGGTAAGATGAAAAAGTCATTCAATCCATGAAATCTTACCAGAAACAGAGCCTTTAAAAAAAATAAAACTCCATATATTCTGTTTTTAGAAAAAAAATTCTACATTTGCCAAATCAATATACAGCAAAACAACAATAGTGGCTTTATAGCGACACAATCAATTTAATATTTTAAAGTATGAAAAAGTTTTTATTTGTTTTGGTGGCCTTTATCACCATTTTTATGACTAGTGCTGAAGCACGCCGTATAAAAATCAACGTTCCAGCTAACATTCCTAAAGTCGCAACTTTGCCGGACAGTTCCTATTACAAGACAGATGACGGTTCACATTTGGATCTGGGTTATATTGAGAAAGATGGTAGCCGTGTATTAGTGCTGTTTTCAGAATCCAAACCTGATACCTATTATGATATTCCCGACGATTTTATAGAAGCTCTTCAGAAAGACCTCAATGTAGAGGATCTTACCAGTCTCATTCCAGAGCCATCTTTCTGGGATAAATGGGGAGGCAGTATTCTAATCTATGGCTTCGGTGCATTGATCGTTATCGGTATAATAAGTTATCTGAAAGATTTTATCTTTGGTATCCTCGGACTAGGCAAAAAGAAAAAAGAGGAAGAGGACGAAGAAGATAATGATTCGAAAGCTAACAGCTAACGGTTCATCCTAAGATTAAGTCGGGCAACTCCTATTCTGGTTAGTTGCCTTACCTATATAAGAAAAGTCACATCACTTTCAGAACGGTTTATGTCCTCTAAAAGTGATGTGACTTTTTTTAATAGCACACGCCAACCTACCCTAAAAAGTCGGTCTTATCTTTATCCGTGATCTCCCGAATTACTTTACATGGAACTCCTGCAGCGATCACATTTTCCGGCACATCCTTAGTCACTACACTTCCTGCTCCGATTACCGAATTTCTTCCAATGGTAACACCACCCATAATATGGACGCCTGCACCAATCCAGACATTATCCTCTATTACAATCGGATGTGCATAGCAACCTCCCATAACGCGTTCCCGAGCATCAAGTGCATGATTTGCAGTGTACAGTCCGACACGTGGTCCCAACAAGACATTATCCCCTATTGTAATAAGATTCCCATCCAACATGATGCAATCAAAATTAGCAAAGAAGTTGTTTCCTATAGTGATATTAAATCCAAACTCACACCGGAAATTGGGTTCGAAGTGAACATTCTCCCCAATGCCTTTCAACATTTTGCGTAATAATGCTTCACGAACCTCTTTGGGTTTTCCATAAGTAGAGTTATAATCATTAGTCAGAAAAACGACTTGTTCTCTTCTCTGAACCAGTTCTGCAGACAAATCATTATACATAGTCCCCGACAACATTCTTTCATACAATTCTCTATTTTCCATATCTATATCATAATGATTGATTAAAGTCCTTTTGTAATCACTGGTAATCCGAAAAAGCCTTTTTGTAAAGTTAGTATCTTCGGTGCACCTGCCTTGGCCTTATTATAAGTGGAAAGTGACACATGCAATTCTTCCACATCTCCATTCTCAAAAGCTACCTGCAAATAGTATTCCTTACGTATGCCATCCGAAACATAACGATGCCTGCCTACTCTACGGGTCTTCTTGTGTGTTTCTACATATTTTTTCTGTACCATCACTGTTTCTTCGTGTGTGGAAGCAAGATCGGCAAACCAATAATTACCGCCAAGAAACAATACATAACTGATGGCACCGATGCAAGCCAGATGACACAAACAATTAATTACTTTACCATCCATGGTTGTAAGCCATATCCATTTCTTATAGAATGGGATAGTAGCAAGAGCAATCAAAAGCGCCATTCCAACAGGTATCCACCAGGCAGTCAGTGTATCTTCGTAGATAACATATCCGATGCCACACGAAGCAATAAATATCAGAAGCATCAAAAAGCGAAGTATCTTAATAAATAGAGTTTTCATCATATTTCTTTCATTTATACGCAAATATAAAAATAAGCTACTGAAAACACTGATTATTAAGAAAAATACTTGATTCAACCTACTAATTCATGATTAATCAAAAGCCTTTTGCCGATATATCAAGACCTTTTGATTTTCCATCATAACTGAAATTCATGTTTATTGTATCTCCTAATAAGATGACAGCTATACAATCATTCTCTTGTGAAAGAAAGAATATGACTAATATGTCTGGAGGATGTTCCTAATAAAATAGAATATTGACCGGAATTCACTTTCCAATCATGCGTTTCATCATCCCAGAAAGCCAAATCCTCTGGCGTTATTTCAAATTCTACAGTTTGATTCTCTCCTGAATTTAAAAATATCTTCTTAAACCTTTTCAGTTCTTTCTCGGGACGCAACACAGATGGTTGATCTTCTTTGAGATATAGCTGTATAACTTCAGCTCCTTTCTGACTTCCTGTATTTGTAATAGTCACCGAACATCTTATCATTTGGTCATTCATTTTTTTAGATGACAAACGTGGTTTAGTCAATGTAAAAGTTGTATAAGAAAGCCCATACCCAAAAGGATAAAGTGGTTCTATATTTTTTGTATCATACCATCTATATCCCACTAATACACTTTCTCCATAATTCACATCATACACATTGATAAGATGCTCATTTTTAAGTTCATTATAGAGTGACGCCCCTTTAGGTAAGTATCCCCATGCCGGTGAGTCCTCAAATGTTTTTTCTATAGTCATTGGTAACTTACCAGAAGGAGTTACCTTACCTGTGATAATATCTGTGAGTGCTTCAAAACCCGATTGCCCTCCATACCACCCGTAAATCAAACCCGCCAATCGATCATTCCATGCAGACATATCAATAGCTGATCCCGTATTGAGGATAGCAATAGTATTAGGATTATTTTTAGTGACATATCGCATTAATGATTCATCTTCTTTTGGCAAAGCAAATGGACGTTCTATTGCTTCTTTATCTCGCGTACCCATACTTAGCAAAACGATGTCAGCCTCTTTTATATCAGCTACAGTAGGCTTTTCTATATAATACACTGTTCTGCCAAAAGCTCTCTGTAATGCTTCAATCAGACTTACATTATTGTAGCCGATTACTTCTGCAGCTCCATAGCCACGAGGTATTTCATATATAAACTTACCTGTCAATAATATTTTTCTATTCTTTGTTGGATCAAGTGGCAAAATATTATCTCTGTTTTTAAGTAAAACAATTCCTTCTTCCGCCACTTGTCGTGCAATTTTTTCATGCTCCTGATACTTATCAAGCAAAGACAAGTCATATTTGGACCTATCATAAAATCCCATTGCAATACAAGTAGCCAAAATAGGACGCACCATATCATCTAAATCTTTTTCTGTGATTTTTTTCTGATGGTATAAACCCAACACAGATTCTCCAAAATTATATGAACCAGGCATCTCCAAATTCTGTCCTGATTTAATAACTTTCTCCAAATTCCACACCGAATTCCAATCACTCATTACCAACCATTTAAATCCCAATTTTTCTCTAAGAATATTCTTAATAACATACGAACTTTGCCCAGCCCACTCTCCATCAATTTGGTTATACGAGGTCATTACAGACATAGCTCCTGCATCTATTCCTGCCTTAAAACCAGGTAAATAGATTTCATTCATAGCTCGTTCGCTAATGATAGAATTACTCCGTTTACGATAGAATTCGGTGTTGTTCCCATAGAAATGCTTCAAACAAGCCGCTGTGCCTGTACTTTGAAGTCCCGTTACATATTGACTTACCATTTGAGATACTAAATAAGGATCTTCTCCAAAATATTCAAAGTTTCTTGCACATTGAGATTGTCGATAAATATTTAATCCAGGACCCAACAAAACTTCGATACCTCCGGCTCTACATTCCTCACCAATAGCTTTTGCATATTGGTAAGATAGATCTGGAGAAAATGTAGAGGCTAACAATATAGGAGAAGGAAAAGCTGTTGAGCGTTCCAATTGTTTCACCACATTAGGATCAGGCAAATTATTTCGGATATTTACTCCTTGTGTTGCATCCGACAAATAAATGGGAAGTATCCCTTTCTCTTCGAATCCTTTAATAAAGAATTTATTATATCCTCTGACCATGAGTGCCTTCTCTTCTATCGTCAATCGTTCCAATAAGTCATTCGCCTTTTTATATGCCGCAGTTGCGTCCATTATTTGTTGAGCATATATCCCAATGCAACTAATAAACATAAAAACAAGTGAGATAATTTTTTTCATATTATGAAAACTCTTTAATGTAGAACTCCTCTTTATAATAGAGAAGTTCTACCTATTAATATTTAATTATTATATAATTCTTTTATTTCACTTTCTGATAATATTCTTTCGTACAAAATAAAATCATCCAGATAACCATTTAAAAAGTTTTCAGGGGCAAATGCTCCATTAGTAAAGCGATAATTACAACCAATGTAATATGGCCAATTATCAACTACTTTGTCAATAACCCCTTTCTTTTCAATAACTTTTTCTCCGTCTATATAAAGATAACTATCCCTTTTGCCATCAACTTTTTGATAAACACAAACATAATGATGCCATTCACCATCATCCATCCGTTTTCCTTCATATTCAGCCCAGTTTCCAGCCTTACCTTTATATTCTACGCAGAACACAACAGTTTTACCACTAGTATCAAGTCTGAACCAACTTTGTCTTGGGACAGGATCAGTATATGTAGCACCAGGACCAACACCTTGATGGAATATAGCATTCTTTCCAGTCATATTTGAAGTCTTCACCCAGAATGCAACAGTAAACTCACTCTCCGTATAGTGGCTCTTTAACCCTTCTTCAGGAATAGACAATATTGAATAATTTTCTTTATCTCCCTGGAAATGAGCAGCGAATCTACATTCAGCACTTTCGCCAGAAAAACGTGCCGGAGCATTATAGACATTTGCCCCAGTTCCTCCTATAAGTTCTTCAGGGTTCAATTGATTGGGACCTATATCTTTATTATCACCATCGAATGGTAAATATAACACTAGTTTTTCTGCAGAAATGACATATACGTATCCTTCTTTCTCTTTTACGGAACTGTTCACCGAGTTTTTGGCCGTTAACGTCACTTTATATTTTCCAGGATTTACATACTGCACCACAGGATTCTGATCTGTTGAAACAGAAGGATTACCTCCTTCAAAAGTCCATTTCCAGTCTTCCACCATTCCCAATGTTTTATCTAAAAAGTGAATATATCCTCCGGCATATGTATTCCGGCATTGTGCTCCAAAATCTGCGGCAATCGCATTCTTATCAATAACAGTGATATAATCTACCATTACTTTATCAGAAGATGCTTTCGGATTTTTTGCCACTAATTTAACCGTATAAATTCCCGGAGAGAACATCATTTGTGGATTTTGTTCTGTTGAAGTAATAATTTCTCCACCTTCTTTAGGAGTAAAACTCCACAACCATTCATTAGGATAGCCTTTAGATAAATCTTTGAAAGATATAATATCTTCATTTGTTGCAGTAGTCTTATCTGCAGAGAAGTTGGCTGTTATCTGAGATGGGTAGTTGACAGTAATATATTGTTCTTTCACAATTTCATTAACATTGCTTCCTCGTCCAACAGACAAAATGACAGAATAAACTCCAGGTTTATTGTACACAACACTAGGACTGAATAAGACCGAAGTCTCTGGTTCTCCTCCATCAAAATGCCAGTTCCACTTAGTCGGTTCACCGGTAGAAGCATCTTTGAAAGTGACACTTTCACCCATTGTGACTTCCTGAACATTCGATTCAAATGCTGCCTGTAATGATTGCAAATCATCTTCAGAACAAGCAGACAATACTATCATAACGACACACTGTAATAAATATAAAACTTTTCTTTTCATATCAGTGATATATTAAATTCATTGTATTTTATTAATTCTAATTCTCTCAAAACTAATCTTTTCGTATAGCTTTGAGCTGCCATTTTCATATAAAATTCCTATTTCATTATCAGAGAACATTACGATATCAGAATAGGCGAAACCCCACTATATACAACATATCCTGCCGACCATGTTTTACCATTATCCCCACTTTTCTTTATACTCATATTTATGCGTGTTAAACTTATATCTGTATTCTCCTGCACATCAGAACAGGAAAATAAAAACAGTCTGAACAATATGTATTGACACCAATTCATTGTATCGATTTTATATTGACAACTTTAAAAGCCAATCCATCTGTATATCTTTTTTCTCCACCTTCATATATAAGAGCAATCTGTGAATCAGAGAGTTCAACCAAATCCGAATAACCAGAGTTTCCTTCATACACAACATATTGCCCTTTCCAACTTTTTCCACTATCAGAGCTTTTCTTAATAGTCATATTAATACGTTCTGTAGCAGAAGCTGCATTTGAGAGAAAAACAGATTGTCCTATTGATAGTATACTACCCTGACATTTACAATCTATTTGATCGTTGCTAGCCTGAGGATTAGACCACGTTATACCACCATCCTGACTAATACTATTTTTTCGGTAGAATCCTTCATCCGCTCTCATATTCAACATTAAAGTTCCCTCTCCTATTTCAGCAACAGAACATTCGCCAACACCACTAACCGGAGTTGGTTCACCTGGTTTCCATGTCTTTCCGTAATCATCAGAATAAATAATATGCGAATAACTTTTCACTTTTCCATTTTCCCTAGTAGTAAAATAGTTTGGAGCAATTAAACGTCCCCTATTGGTCCCTTTCTGAATTTGAATACCATGACAAGGTCCAGTAGCGTACCAATCCCATTTTTCTTTTTTCACAGCAGAAGTTATCTCAACAGGAGATGCCCAAGTGACACCGTCATCATCCGAATAGGTATAATACGGACGCCGAGTGTTTTCTCCGGTTCCATTGGTTATTGTTCCCCACTTATCTGTTTGATAATTCCATGTCATTAACAAATGTATTCTACCTTTATCATCAACAATCGGAACAGGATTTCCACAAGTATTCTGCCCATCATCCCATATCATTATTTGTTTACTCCATGTTTTTCCATTATCAGACGAACGCTTAACAACAAGATCTATATCTCCACTGTCTCCATTACTTCTAGCTTTTCTAGCCTCTGCAAATGCCAATAAGGTATTACTCTGCGTTTTAACAATAGCAGGTATTCTATAGACTTCATATCCGTCTACTCCCTGACTATAGACATAATCGAATTGGGATGCTGGAACTTCCTCTTCAGGTGAAGGTGGAACCGGAGTATCTTGTGAATCATCATCTTTTTGACAAGCCTGTGTGAATAGGCTCGTCATAAGGAATATACATGTCAGAATCTTATAAGTTTTCATATCCTTGGGTTTGTTTCAGATTAGGATTAATATTCATATCACTTAGTGGAATTGCGAGATATAATGGAATAATAATATTATCAATAGCTTTCTTTTTCAAGTTCGGAACTTCCTGATAGACATCTATTGTTCCACCAAAATGGAATCTGAGAAGATCAGGCCATCTTTTCCTTTCAAGATATAATTCTCTTGCACGCTCATTCAAAATCTCCTTTTCCACTACTTTTTTATCCGTACTTCCATTATAAATACCTATCTTAGCACGATCCCTGACTTTATTTAACTCAATGATTGCCTGAGGTGTCTGATTCAATGCTGCATAAGCTTCGGCCTTGAACAAATACATCTCTGCAAGTCGATAAATGATAATATCCGAATCATAGGTACGATCTCCTTCTGTTTTTGTCCCCTTCATCTTATTATCGAAAATACCGATCTCATTTCCTCCCGCATCCTTAGCTATTATAAAAGATTCTTTTGTTCTAATATCAGTGGGATTAGCATTAAAAAGATCTATTAAAAAAGAGCTTGGTGCATAAGTACTGCGAGCCCCACCTTTTGCATAAGGTATTTCATCTTTATTAACTGCCTTTTCCACAAATACATCTCTTGGCTTCAAACTTTGACTATATTGAGCTTCCTTTTCATAAATCTCAAAGTGAATAGTCCATATCACTTCTTTTCCATACTTAGTACCATAAATATCGGCAAAATTGTCTTCAAAAGAAAGACCTTTACTTGCTAAATCAGCATAAGTGATAACATCCTTCAAATCCTGCTCAGAGCCATTCAAGACTTTCGCTTTCCATAACAAAATATCGGCTTTCAGTGCATAACATGCCGGTTTTGAGGCTCTTCCTTTTCCATTCGTATAACTTTCTTCCGGAAAGAGATCGATTGCTGCATTCACATCACTTAGAGCCCGTTCTAAAACTTGCTCTGCCGGCTCCCTTGCTAATTTAGGCTTATTGGAACTTTCTGTCGGTTCCAGTTCTATAGGAGCATCTCCCCATATACGAGCTACACAGAAATACATATATCCCCTTATGCAATATGCTTCTGCCAACAACCTGTTTTTATCAGATTCCACTCCAAAACTTATTCCAGGTGTATACTTTAATAACATATTACAATGCTGAATTACTGAATAATAACTTGACCAACCATATCCGTTTTGTGAAGTCAGATTCTGTGCCCACAAATTCGATGGACCACCTTCCAGACCTGTTGTAAAAGCATCTCCTCTATCTTCAAAATGAAGAGTTGAATTAGAAGTATCACGTAACTTAGTATAAATACCTATCAAATAGCTTTCTACATCCCCCTTTGTATTCCAGTACCCGTCTCCCGTTATACTTGAAACTGTATCTACATCCAGCAAATTGCATGAATGTAACAAGAACAATGAAATTCCTAATAATATTGATTTAATTTGTTTCATAATTACAAGTCTTATTTAATTAGAAATTAATTTTTACTCCCATATTATATTGTCTTGGCCTTGGGTATACCCCATAATCCACTCCGGTATATATTTCAGGAAACATACCATCATATTTCTTTATATAACCTATGTTATATGCTCCAG
The DNA here is from genome assembly GCF_003439055.1 of Bacteroides sp. OM05-10AA. NCBI lineage: Bacteria > Pseudomonadati > Bacteroidota > Bacteroidia > Bacteroidales > Bacteroidaceae > Bacteroides > Bacteroides sp. OM05-10AA. The sequence goes on along the minus strand of NZ_QSUR01000003.1, from coordinate 107,797 downwards.
CAAAAACTTCCACTCCACTCAATCTTATTTTTCTAACCCAAGTTGATGGTAGCATATAGCTTAAAGACACTTCCCTAAATGCCAGATAATCTCCTTTACTAAAATACAGGCTATTGTTGGTACTCCCACTTTCAGAACTACCTATTTGATTATCCCATCTCATATGATTTCGATATTGATAATCGTAATCACTTTGAACTGTATATTTAGGATATTTCGTTCCATCATTCGCACTTTGCCAGGAATTGGTCATTGCGTCTTTTATGGCATTATTGTTATTACGTGAACTACCCATTATCTGTCCTTTAAAACCATTATCTATCACATGTCCCATAGCCCAGTCCATTACAACCCGTACAGTAAGTCCTTTATATTTGAAAGAGTTGACAATACCTCCCACCTTATCCGGTCGGATATATCCCATGAATTTCATATCTTTAGAGTCCAATTGCCCATCATTGTTCACATCTTCAAATATGGCATCTCCTGCATGTTTCTTTCTACCTTGCGCATTAGGATCATTAGGGGCTTTAGCTGCTTCTTCTTCCGTTTGATAGGTTCCTAAATAATGAAACGCCCATCTTCCACCAAACTTTTCGCCCTCAGCAATTCCCCCAACCTTTTTAGTACCTCCTGTAGCAGGATCATAAATAAAATTACCTCCTACCCGATTTTTCTCCTCTCCATTATCCGGTAAATCTACTACGACTCCTTTATTGTAAGCAAACGTCAATGATAAATCCCATGAAAAATCTTTGGTTTGAATAGGAGTAGCATTCAACTCTATTTCTATTCCGGAGTTTCTTACTGAACCATAATTACTCTTAATCGAACTAAAGCCCGTAGAATTCCATAAAGGTTCATCATACAATCTATCAAATGTCAGTTTATTATAGTAGTCAATTAATAATCCCAATCTATTATTAAAAAATCCGAGATCGACTCCAATATCATACGATTCCGTCGTTTCCCATCGTAATTGAGAATTTTTTAATGTTGTATTTAGTATACCTACTGATCCTTGATAATTAGTATCTGTAATTTTGTACTCACCTCTTGAATTGGCAACACTCAAATTGTTATTACCCGTACGCCCCCAACTTGCGCGCCATTTCCAACGACTCATAATACTTTCTAATGGCTTGAAGAAATTTTCCCTATGCATATTCCATCCAGCTGATACTCCAGGGAAAAATCCCCATTTATTATCTTCTGCAAACCGTGAAGAACCATCTGCACGCATACTGACAGAAACTATATATTTACCTTTATAATCATAGTTTACACGTCCAAAATAACTTAAAGTAGCTTCCATTGTCTTAGTAGAACTTGCTCTTTGTGTACTATCTGCCGTTGCATTTAATGTTGGAATTAAATCTATAGAAGATCCACTACCGCTTGCCGAAAGTCTGTAACTATAATCATGAGTATAACTGGCACCTGCTACAGCTCCTATATTATGCTCCTTGATTTTCTTATCATACGAAAGAACCAAATCTCCCTGCAAATGTCTGTCATAGTTATGCTTAGCTGAAGCAGGACGGATTGTATTTCCAGTCGTCTCATTATCTGCCTGAAAATAATTCTCAATACCTTCAGTTCCAAAATAATAGGCTGTTGGTTTTAAAACTAGCCCAGGTAAAATATTCCAGATTGCACCCAACTGAAAAGTTGTCCTATACACACTAGTATCATCATAATTTGTTTTATAATAAATCTCATGCAATCTACTTCTAAAAGAAGAAATACCTTCTCCGGGGGCTGGAGTTCCATCTTCATAGTACAATCTGTAGGTCGGTGGTGTTAATATACTTCGAGATATAGTATTGACTGTATTTCCACCTCCCACAGCATCTCTAACCTGCAGACTAGCTTTAGTAGACAAACTCCATGCCTCACTTAATTTATAATTTCCATTAAATAAGACACTATAATTTTTATAATTTGTACCTCTAAGTATACCATCCTGATTCAAATATCTTAAACCTACATAATAATTAATCGCCTCTGTTCCTCCACTAATACTAAGATCAACCTCATGCTTTTGTCCTGTTGTGAAAGTTGCTTTCTGAAAGTCATTATCCTGGAAGATGAGCTGTTTTCCCGTAACAGGGTCCGCCATGGTTTGCCAGCCCTCATGTTCCAGTAGATTACTCACATAACCTTGACCATACTTTTGCAAATAAACATCCAAAAATTCAAGTGTATTTTTAGAGTTTCTCGGATTTCCTGTTGACATACCAAAAGAACCACTTAAGAATTTTGCCTGATCTTCCTTTCCATTATATGTCAAATCAGCCTGATTAAATTTCGCAATATTAGAACGGGATAATGTTATATAATCCCGTGCATTCAATAGTGGAATTCTCTGCGGTTGTTGTTCCACTCCATACGTATACCTTAAACTGACAGTAGGTTTCCCTTTCTGACCAGCTTTAGTTTTAACCAAGATTATACCATTAGCAGCTCTGGAACCATAAATAGCAGTAGAAGCAGCATCTTTCAGAACTTCTATCGATTCTATATCTGCAGGATTCATATCTGATATATTTCTAAATCCTTGTGATATTATACCATCAATAATTATTAAGGGAGTATCACTTTCAGGTGAAGTAGAACTACCTCCACGAATAAATATTTGAGGGTCTGCCCCCGGTTGTCCATTAGATATTTGTAAGGATAAACCTGGAACTTTGCCTTGTAATTGTAATAACGGATTCTGTCCTGGTGCTTTTTGAAATTCCTCTTTATTTATCTTAGAAATAGAATTTGTTATTAATGCTCTTGACTGTTTACCATAACCAATGGCAACGACTTCATCAAGTAACACAGAACTCTCTTTCAAAACAATCACAATATTTCTCCGTCCCTTAATATCAACCTCTTTTGTTTCCATTCCGACAAAAGAGACAATCAGAGTTGCATTAGGAGGAACCATTATAGAAAATTCACCGGAAGCATTGGTGATAGTACCTTTATCCATACCTTTTACGGATATTGAAACTCCTGGTAATTCAACTCCTGTCTGGTCTTGTACTACACCAGAGACCTTTATATCTTCAGAATTAATATTATTTGCTTGAATATTTGAAAATACAGATGATAAGATAAATACCATCGATAATATTAATAAATCTTTAGTATGCTTTATTGAGTTTTTCATAAAAAATAAAATTAGAATGAATAAATTATATAAGGATTAATCTTTCATATCAATCGTTTTAGGTCGCAGACAAGTGACCAAAATGACCAGCATAACAAATACCAGTATAGCAAGCAACGCAAAATCGCGTCCCAAATGTCCGGCATCCATCGACTCACCCAGAAGGCTCGTAATAGTAGCTCCGGCAAATACACCACACATATTCATAATACCATAGGCAGTTGCCCTGTAACGTGCAGACACAAACTGACAGAGAATAGGCATATTATTTGCGTCAAACATACCAAAACCTATCCCAAACAGCATAGCCCCCATCACCAGTGCGAAAATAGAATGGCCATATCCGATAAACAACAAGGAAGGTATGATAAGCCCCAAACCCATAGCACCAGTATATACTCTTCCACGTACATTTTTTAATACCCAACGGTCGGATATATATCCACCTGCCAACACGCCGAATAGTGAGGACAAAGCTATAGAAATAGTAGACATAGGACCTGCTACCGAAATATCAATAGATAAGCTGTCAGAGAAAAGAGTCGGTAACCAGTTCTTTGCCGCCCACCCCGGGGTGCCCGGTACACAGAAATAAAATAAGATAATCCAGAAAAAGACATTGGAAAATAACATTCCCAAGCTCTTCAATACAGGAATCTTTTTCATCTTCTGATTTTCTGATACACTTCCTCTCTCTTTATCACGCAGAAGAAATGCCAGAATAACACCATAACCCACACCTATAATACCAAACCAATGGAATGTTGTATGCCAGGAATAGATTGCTGCAAAAGTAGCCCCAAATCCACCGATAGCCTGTCCCACATACAACCCTGTCATATGTATTCCCACAGCCAACGAACGAGTCTTGTCTTTGTGAAAATCGGCAATCAATGACAAAGCAGCAGGCAAATACAACGCTTCACTAATTCCCATAATTCCACGCAACCAGTAGAGTTGATTGAAAGTGGTGGCATATCCCATCAAGTAAGTAACTCCTGACCACACACACAGACTACCTACAATCAACCATTTGCGGCTCATACGATCACCGACAATCCCCGATAAAGGACTCATCAGTCCGTATACCCACAAGAATACAGCCATCAGGCGACCGAAATTGGCTGCTGATTCCAATTCCCGCACATCCTCCATCATTGGAATTCGCATAGTGGAAAGCATTTGCCTGTCCATATAATTCAACAAGGCAACACCCCACAGCAGCCCAACCACTACCCAAGGATATATATTTGAAGTTTTATTATTCATGTCCGTTTACTTTAAAATCTCTATTAAATTGATTTTTATAAAAGCTAAATCCGACTGACTACTCTCATATAATATACCTATTGAATTTTCATCTATGGATGTAATGCAGGAATATCCGGCACTACGATATTGGTCGAAAAGAATCCAATGTTCTTCCGGCCAAGTCATTCCATCATCAAAACTAACTTTTAAAGTCAGATTATCTCTTGTCCCATAATTATTCGGATTTACAAACAGAAGCATGCTTTTCTTCTTTCCTTCTTCCATATACTCATGTCGATGCAGACTTGCCATACAAGTAGGTTCTACGAGTGCTCTCCGTGAAGTTGGATGTTCTTTCCAACTTTCTCCCAGATCAATAGTTGTGCAGATTCTACGACCGTTCACGTCTTTATTTCCTCTGTTCCGGTTATCACGCATGTTCAACATCAAGGCGCCGTCACCTAATTGTACGACACTACATTCCGTAACATCCTGATATGCAGGATTACTGGTCACCCACGTCTTTCCATGATCTTTACTATACGTAATATTCGAGAAAGGAAACCCGTTTTCGTCACGTCCTTGTGTAGGAAATACCAACGTTCCGTCTGTCAACGTAATTCCCTGTCCGGGTGCAGGTGCAAATAACCACCATTCAGGGCGTTTCGTCTTTGAGGTTATATTATCCGGAAAGCCCCAGCTAAGACCATCATCCGTACTTTTTGCTATCATAAACTGGGAAGTTTCTTTTAGCCCTGTTCCTGGTTGAGAACCTCTACCTTTCCATTGATGTGTCCAGTTCGTACTGTTTTCATTCAGACCTTCTATCCACTTTCCGTCTTTATCCAGCAGACCGTGCATCCACAATCCGGCTACATAAATATCACCAGTATTTTTATCTACTAAAATACAGGCATCACTCACTCCATTGTATTTCTGTGGTAAACCTCCCCATTCCCTCATATCCAAAACAGTTTGAATGGGTTGCCAGGTTACTCCCTTATCTGTACTACGATGAAGAGCAATATCTATATTTCCCTGCAAATCACGAGGATAATCATAGCGGGCATCAAAAATGGCCAATAAAGTGCCTTTATTACTAGTAGCTAATCCTGGAATACGTGATGAGATACATCCATCCTGTCCTTTCTGTCGTACAGCTACTCCTACTCGTAAAGGTTTACTTGTTTTATCCAAAATTTTCAGATTGCCTTTCGTGGTTTTCACCCGGTTACAATTAACCTGAACACGATGATCCAGTGAAACCGTATCTTTCAATGTTACGGCTACCCAAAAAGACAAAGAATCCTGATTAACCTGCACTTCATTAGTAAATGACATTTTTTGTGTAGCGGGAAGTGCATTACAAAGTAAACGAGACGTATCTATCAGTCCATTTTTCTTCGCACCATATATGGCAACAGAAACAATATCTGCCACATTCGTGCTCCCCAATAAATCCAGATCTATTTGCCGGATAACATAAGGTTGATTATCTGTCCTGATTAAAGTTATCTTCATTACAGGATTTGTCGGTTTCTTTACCAACACAGGAATAACAGGTCTCTCCAGTACCCATTTTATGTCTTTACCTAAAGATGTGACTGGTGACACCAATAACAAAATCATCGAAAATATGATAAATATTTTCTTACTTACTTTCATAGTATCTTTATTTTAGGTAATTTTGAACGCATTTAACTAGATTGGAGGGGATAGACAGAAAGTAAAGTAGCTTACCCCAGCAATACACTTTTACTGTCATCTCCTCTTTATTATCTTCAGAATTCAAAGAATTTTATAGCATCCAAATCACCTCTTAGTTTTTCATATTCATCAACAGAAAAAGGTTTTATCGGCAACCGGCAAGAACCGCAATCAATACCTATCAGCTTCATAATCGCTTTGCCACCGCGCACTCCGCCACCATATTTAATAATAACCTCCACGGTACGTATGGATTTTATCTGATTGTGGCGAGCCGTTTCCAAATCATTCATTTTCATTGAATAAAAAATAGCCTGATAGACATTAGGTATATAATTATACGTACTCCCAACTCCTGCTACAGCTCCCATAGCCAAGCCAGAAATAAGAATTTCATCATAACCATGCAATACTTCAAACCGATGTTGCTCCAACTCTATGCAAACTCCCATCTCCATCAGGTTATTATGAGTAAACTTAGTACCCACCAGATTAGGTATTTTCTTTTTCCCTTCCACCAAAAACTTATCCACCGGCAAATTAACCCCTGTAATCGATGGCATATTATAATAATAGAAAGGTAAGCCAGCAGCAGAGTGGCAAATAGGTGCAAAAAAATCAACTAATTCATCTACTGTTCCCGGTTTAAAAAAAGAGGGAGCAATTGAAGCAATAGCATCGGCCCCTACTTGTGCAGCATGACGTGCCAGTTCCATTGCACTTCGTTGACAGTTTGAGCCTACATGAGCTATGACTTTGAATCGCTTACGGGCAGAAACGAGCCATTTTTCAAGAATTAATTTACGCTCATCGATCGTCAATGAAGAAAATTCACCGGTTGTGCCGCACACAAATACCCCTTTGATAGGAGTCGATGCTATCCAATCAGCATATTTATCAATAACAGATAAATTTACGTCCCCATTCTCATCCAATGGGGTGAAGGTGGCCGCAACCATACCTTCCAGTTTTTCATAATTGTTCATAGTGCATTTAATTAGATTGTTATTTTACTTTATTTTCAGAAAGTTCCTTTCAAAATTAAGGGAGTTCGTATACCAGGTTGTATTTCACCGCTTACCACGTAAACGTCATTCCCCATATAAACCACATTTGTCGTAACAGGAATAGGATAAGGGCAGTCTAAAGAATCCACCAAAGAATTTGTCTCTGTACTGATGACTCGTAGCTTACGGCTAAATCCCGGATGCTCGGGAGATGTAGGTAGTATTTCTTCAACTCCTCCCAGTAGTATTATCTTGTCTTTTTCATATGGAATAGCAGTCCCCGCCATTACAGGAAAATTACCAGCTATTTTGCTCCATTTCCTGCTACCTGGTTCATATACGTACCCCTCCGTATATTCTACCATCACTTCATTCGGAGCATAACTCCTTCCACTAAAAAGATAAAATCGTCCTCCCTGAACCACACTTACCGCATAGGCGAGCGATGGTCCCTCCCAACCGGGCATCTTCTGCCATCCTTTTTCTTTATGCAATAAATCAAGCATATAAAAATGATTGGTCGACTGTTCATTTGTCATAGTTTCCTGCCCCCCAGCAATATAAATACAGTTATCCCCAATAGCCCCCGTTGCATTTGCCAACGGAACCGGCAAAGCCGGATAACTAACAGAATCTACTACAAATGAAACGCCCTCTTTTTTTATGAGAAAAACTTTATCGCTGCATTGCATACGATCGCATCCTCCAATACATAATAACCCTTCCGGCAAGCATATCGAAACTCCATAAGCTAATGGGCTGTTAAGGAAATCATCATAAACAGTCCACTTCTCCGTATGCAGATCATAACTATATAAAGTAGCCCACCAAGTTTTAACTCCTCCCTCCCAAGGATATTTATCAGGAAAGTTGGCTCCTCCCAGCACTAGTAATTTATCCTCTACTATTCCTGAATATGCACCAGCCAATCCAACGTTTTTCAGCATACCGGTACATCCCGGAAGTAACAATGAGTTTTCCCATTGCATTACTATCTTATTTTCTCCTTTTCTCGAACAAGCCGCATTCATACATGATAAAATTAAAGATAAATATAAAATAAAAAAATACTGTTTTCTCATATACTATCTATCCTTTCTTCTTCGTTTTTCTCTGCCATCAATTCCAAACTCCGGTTCACTTTAAAAATCTTATAAACCTCAAAATGTCTTTCAATGGCATCACGATAGCCTTTCTCGTCTCCTTTTCTTATAAAATCCAATAAATCAGCATGAGTAGCTATTCTGCCGCTTTTACTCATCTCTATATTTATAGGTTTTAAGTAGTCTTTGAACTTTTCTTTCACATAGACAAGTATAGGATGAATGATTTCCTGAAATTCAGATATTATTTTATTTCCCGTAATTTTGTATAGTTTTGTATGAAAAGCCGATTCGCTGATTAACGCATACTCGTTATTCTCGAAAACAATTCCCATTTTCACAATCTCGCTCAATTCCTCAATATCTTTAGGAGTTATCTTACGGAAAATATCACTTGATATTCCTATTTCAAGTGCGATTCTGAAATCCAATAAATCCAAAATTGTTTCTTCACTCAAAACACGAGGATCTATCACTCTTTTCATTCCACCTAAAATGGAAGGTTCAGTCAAAACCATTCCCTTACGAGGGCGCGCATGAATCAGTCCCATCATTTTCAAACGACTCAAAGCTTCTCTGACAACACTTCTTGCAACTCCTAATTCTGCGGCCAGATTATTCTCATTGGGAATAGAATCTCCACATCTCAAATCATTCTTTTTAAAGTAGGTAAGTAAGCTGTCTTCTACCTGATCGATCAATGTTGTTTGATTAATTTCTATCTTCATATTATTAGATTTTATCATTTGTAGTATTTGTCTGACAAATAATACAAATGCAATATTAAAAGATTTTTTTTAGAATGCAAGGGCATTATAATAAGAAAATGCACATTTATGTTGAGAAACATACTTTTAGTACATATTGAGCTCTCATTTAGAACAATAGCAAGAGCAGAGATACTCATTTTAAACATAGTAGCGATATCTACTTATTATAGTGAAGGTATAAATTCATAAGATAGGATACCCCCAAAAATAAGCAATTAAAGATACAGACAAAATCACATATAAAAATCTAGGTTATGTCTATTGTATCTTTTATCTTTGCAACAATCAAAAAAAGCGATTATATGAGTCCTGATTCAGAATATACAGAAACACATGAGAATAAAATCTATGCCACTCTTGACAAACAGGGAATAGCGTATCAAAGTCTACACCACCCAGCCATAATGACTATGGAGGAAGGAGCAGAAATAGCCCAAAAGCTAGGTTGTACTTCATGCAAGAGTCTGTTTCTGACTAATAAACAGCAAGAATACTTCATGCTCTTATTGCCCGCAAATAAAAAATTGAAAACAAAAGAACTTGCCGGGCAGATAGGTAGTTCCCATCTCTCTTTTGCTTCCGAAAAGGCAATGGAAAATCTCTTGTGTACTTTTCCGGGGGCTGTCAGTATTCTAGGTCTTATCTACGATAAAGAGAACAAAGTACAGCTCCTGATTGATAAAGAAATTCTTGAATCAACATATATAGGATGTCATCCATGCGTAAACACATGCAGTCTAAAAATCAAATTGGAGGACATTCTTAAAATACTATTGCCCGAAATCAGTCATCAGAATTTTAATATTGTGGAGTTATAATCCGAAATTACAAAGTCGTACATTCTGCAAAAAAAACGAACATTTAAGCTAGTTTCACGACTTAATTAAAGTACATGTCTTGTTCCTCGGTGAGAAACACATCGTTGCACACCGAGAAACGGGTCGTTCCTTTTAAAGGAACGGGGCTTTGGTTTTAAACCAAAAAATAAACCATATAATCAACTAAATATCAGCGTATTACCAGATTGCTATTCCAACTAATGAGCATATTAGAATTTTATTGACAACTCACGATAGGATGGGAATGATAGAATAACAGAAAGGATAGAAAAATTCATTTTAAACATGGTGACGGTATCCACTTATGATAGTGACGGTATATTCGTGGGATAGGGTAACCATCCCGACCGGATAGTGACGCTATGTTTTTGCTGGGAAAAGAGCATAAAAAAAGGCTATCTATCCCAGACAGCCAATCTTTTGTTAACCTTAAATCTAATACTATGAAAAACACATTGCAAAGATACGGACTTTCTGCATATCTCCAAATTTTCAGGCTCAAGTAGCGTATCTTATAACATGGTTTAATAGAAGTAACAGTTTCGTTAACATTTAACATAAATCCATCGGATATTAACGAATATCCGATGGAGTAGATTCAGAGATTACTCATATCGCAATGAACGAGCAGGTTTGCTCATTATTATTTTCATTGTTTGGAAAGCCACTGTCACAAATGAGATAAACAGCATCAGCAATACAGGTACTATAAAGAACCACGCTTTGAGATCGGTACGGAAAGCATAATGCCTTAACCAGGCATTCATACTAAACCAAGCTACCGGAAGAGCTATAACAACCGCAATCAGAATCAACTGGAAAAATCCTTTAACCAACTGATAGAAAAGATTCCAGCGGGAAGCTCCCAACACTTTACGTATTCCCATCTCTTTGGTGCGGGTGGAACAGGAAAACATGACTAATACCCAAAGTCCGAGACAGGAAATAAAGATTGCCAATCCGGTGAACGAACCGATCATCGCTCCGAAAACCTCGTCTTGCCGATATTGGTGGTCGAAGAACTGATCGAGAAAGAAATAATCAAAGCTGGAATCCGCGAAATACTGATTCCAGATCTCTTGCACTTGAGATACCAGTTCACGGGGATTTCCGGAAGCCATCACAACAGAGATATAACGTTGGGGCAACCAATCAATTTTATCTTTATGAATCAGCATGATAGGTGTATAGTTCTTACTCAACGCCTGCTGATGATAATCTTTCACCACTCCGATAATCTGCATTGGCGCATCGGTACATTCTACTGTTACCAACTCGCCTATCGCCTCATCATTGGAGGCAAATCCCAGATTACGTACAGCCGTTTCATTAATCACCAGTTTATCGACATCATCACCATATTCTTCGGAGAAACTTCTTCCGGCTACTATCTGCAAACCGTATGCATCTGCATAATCAGGATCACAAGCCAGCATTTCATAAAGACGGTTCTGCTTCAAAGCGTCATTGGTGCGACGATTGGAAAGGAATGTGGCCACTTCTTCTCCTGGTACGGCACCGGAGAAAGTAACCCGATAGACCAGAGGAAGACGCGCGATTGCTTTTTTCATTGCTTCCAACTTGATATTCTGCCCCTCTGTATGTCCCGGAAACTTAACCACTAATGTCTGGTTGGTTTTCACTCCCAAAGATTGATTGCGCATAAAATTCAGCTGTGCAAAAACAATCAATGTAACACAAAGTAAAATCATGGAAGCTGTATACTGGACAACCACCAGTACCTGACGGGTCCGGTCGCCTGACTTGCTATGCAAAAACTTCCCTTTCAACAAGGTTATAGGTTTGCGATTCAATAAAGCCAATGCCGGATAATACCCGGAAATAAATATTCCGGCTATGAAAACGAGAACCAGCAAAATCCACCAGTAATCCATGAACCAGACAGAAAACGTAACTGTACGTCCTACCAATTGGTTGAAATGTGGAAGAACCAGTTCTATTAATCCCACAGCTAATATGAAAGCTATCAGATTCATAACCAAGGCCTCAAACAGGAATTGATAAATCAACTGTTGGCGGAAAGCTCCCACTACCCTGCGCACTCCCACTTCTTTAGCACGCTCCATCGAACGTGCTACGGTCAGATTGATATAGTTAATCCAGGCAATAGCCAGAATAGCGACAGCCGCAAAAATCAGGGCGATCATAGCAGAACGATTTCCTTTGGTTTCCGTCTCATAGCCTATCTGTGGGGTGAGATGTATATCTGCCAAGGGAATTAAAGACACGCCCCACGTCTTATTTTTCAGTGCTTCCTCTGTCTTGTATTTCTCCGCCATCACAGGAAATTCTTTTTCTATCTCCGCTTTTCTTTCCGGTGAGTCGAGCAAAACATACGTATAGGCTTCATGCTTATACCAGTATTCCTGCATATATTGAGGCAGAGAGGCATAGGAAATCAGAAAATTATAATGAATGTGTGAGTTGGAGGGCATTTCTTTCATGACTCCGGTCACTTCGCACGATACTTTATCATACGTTCCGGTAAAGATCAGAATTTTGCCGATAGGGTCTTCATCTTTGAAATACTTACGGGCAATACGTTCGGTGATTACCACTTGCCGGGGCATGGAGAGACAAGTCTTTTTATCCCCTTTCAGAAGTTCGAAATCAAAAAGACGGAAGAAGCTCGGATCGGCATAGGCTATCTGATTCTCCCGTAATGTCAGTTCGCCATATTTCACAATCTGCTCCGGTTGGAGATGGGTAGCGATACGGGTATAATCTTCGATTCCGGCAAGATTCTCTTTCATGGCCGAGGCATATCCGAAAGAGCTGGTCGCCCAGTAATCGGTCAGGACTTCCCCTTCATGAAAAGTGCTTTGCACCCGATAGATATGGGCATATTTCGTGTGCATTTTATCAAAGCTGAACTCAAAAGTGACATAGGTTAGCATCAGTAATGCCGATGCCATTCCGATTGCCAATCCAAAGATATTGATGAAACTGAACTTCTTCCGCTTCATCAGATTCCGATAGGCACTATTCCAGTAATTCCCTATCATACGGTTTCGTTTTTAGATGACGTTTTCTTTTCCAGCGGACGGTTGATGTTTTCGGCTACAATCTGTCCGTCCAATAGTTGGATGACCCGGTGTGCATATTTCGCATCCCGCTGTGAGTGGGTGACGATAATGATTGTGGTTCCCTGACGGTTGAGTTCGCTCAACAGTTCCATCACTTCGATGCCATTCACCGAATCCAGATTTCCGGTAGGTTCGTCGGCCAGCAGTAGTTTACATTCAGTCACTACGGCACGGGCAATGGCTACACGCTGTTGCTGTCCGCCGGATAACTGCTGGGGATAATGATTCGCACGATGTAACAGGTTGACTTTCTCGAGCACTTTGTTGACTCGTTCTTTCCGTTGGAGAGTCTTCATACCAAGATAGACAAGTGGCAGTTCCACATTCTCATACACGGTCAGTTCGTCAATCAGGTTGAAACTCTGAAAGATAAAGCCCAGATTGCCTTTCCGCAAAGCAGTCAACTGGTTTTCAGTCATTTTATCGACTTGCTTCCCCTCAAAAAAGTAAGAACCAGAAGTCGGAGAATCCAATGTACCGAGAATATTCAGCAAGGTGGATTTGCCGCATCCTGACGGTCCCATTATCGCTACAAATTCTCCTTGTTCCACCTGTAAGGTGACATCATTCAATGCTTTTGTCTGCACCTCTTCTGTGGTGAAAAGCATAGATAGTTTTTCTGTTTTAATCATAATAATTATTCATTATTTTAGTATTAGTTTCTCATTGTCTCCAAATAATTCATAGCCGGATATGATTACTTTCTCACCCGGAGACAAACCGTCTGTCACCTCGTAATACTGTGGATTCTGCCGTCCTATCTTCACAGGGCGCCGCGTGGCAAATGTACCACTTTCATCGACAACGTACATCCATCGGCCCCCGGTAATTTGAAAGAATCCGCCACGGGGAACCAGAATAGCTTGTGCCGGATCACCCAATTGCAGGTTTATGTGATAAGTCTGTCCGGCACGGATATTCTCCGGTCGTTCGGATATAAAATTGAGGTCTGTACGAAACTGACCGTCTTTCACTTCAGGATAGGGTTTAGTCACTTCCAGTTTATAGGTTCCTCCGTCACGGGTAAAGTCGGCTGGAAGTCCGGGAAGTACCCGTTCTACGTAGTGCTCGTCTATCTGTGCCTGTACTTTAAGGTCGGAAGTGATGATTTGCCCGATATGTTCACCGGCAGAAATAGATTGCCCGATTTGCGCATTCAGGTTTCCTACCTGTCCGTCAATCGGAGCTTTCACTTTCAGGTTTTCCAAGCGCTCACGAACCAATGCCAAGCTCCGTTTCATATTACGTATATTCTCGTCAAGACTGCCTATCTGACTTTCCCGAAAAATATGATCCTGACGGATACGTTCGTCAATAACAGCCAGTTGCTCTTTGGCTGCTATATATTCTTCCTCTGCCTGGCGATAGTCTTCACGTGCTATCAGTTGTTCGTTTACCAAACGTTTATACTGCTCATAACGGCGTTGCTTCCCGATAAGCTCTTTATTCAGGCCGATACGTTCTTGTTTCAGTTGCAACCGTTCCTGCTCCATACTAATCCGGGTATTACGCAACTCGTTTTCCTGATAAGCAAGATCGGCTTCACTCTGCATGATACCGATATTGAGCAATGGGTTGCTAAGACGCAGAATCACATCACCGGCCTTTACCATAGCTCCCTCTTCTTTCAGGCGCTCTTCCACACGACCGCCCTCGATGGCATCCATATAGATAATCCGGCTAGGCATGACCTGACCAATCACACGGATATAATCACTGAACTCGGCCTGCTTGACAGTAGCAATTGTCAGCCGGTCTTTCTCCACTGCCATAGAAGAGGCTGTATCTCTGAAAATAAAATAGGCAATCACAGCAAGTCCGAGCATTACCCCACCGACCCAATAAAGACGTTTGCGATTGATGCCGGGTTTTCGTTCAATAAGTGTATCCATAATGGTTTATAAAAAAGTTCCTTGTCGATAATATTTTTCTAGTTTCATCATCATTTCTATTTGCAAGCGTACACGAACCAGTTCTGCTTTGGCAGCAATAAACCGGTTACGGGCTTCCATCAGTTGAAAGACGGAAATCAATCCCTCTTCCCATTTCCGTTCGGATTCTTTCAGTACCAGTGTTTCAGCGTCAAGTTGTGATAATGCCTGCTGATGTTCACTATATCCGGTGTGAAGAGAAAGGAGTGTTTGCTCAATATCCGTATATAATTGTTGTTTTTCAAGTTCTTCTTCGTTTTTGAGCCGATACATATTCAATTTCAGCTTGCGCTGATTGGTCAGACGTTGCAAACCGCTTAGCAGGGGAAAGGAGATGCCAACACCCACATATTTTCCTATATTATCACGCAATTGCCTGGCCGAGAAAGCTGTATTATAATAATTGGAACCGACGGTGAAACGAGCAAAGACAGAGGGTGAGAAAGCTCCTCCCGCTATCGCATACTCTTTATGAGCTGCTTTTTGTTTCAAATCAATCATACGCATGGAGGGCAATATTTCGATAGATTGTGCGTATAGAGTTTCCACAGTCGAAACAGAATATGGTGGTAATTGGGATGCTGTAATCGTATCCAGAATAGCGAGTGTGTCGCCCGGCTGGATATTCATTAATTGTTTCAGATGCAATAAAGCGATCCGACTGCTATTTCCGCGCGACTGATAACGATAAATATCTCCCTCCCGGCGCGCTTTCACCTCCTGTAAATCGGAGGCTGATTTCAATCCCAGTTCCACGAAGACCTCTGTCTGTTTCAAATACCTTTCGCTCAACCGGCTTTGTTCCAAAGCAAGATCGAGCAATTTTCTCTCCAGAATCAGTTTGTAATAAGCATCCGTCACCTGATAGGCTAGTTCATTCTGTTTCTCTTTCAGCTCCCATTCACTACGTTCTTTGTTCATTTTCCGGAAACGCACCTGATTGATACGCGAAAAGCCTTCAAATAAGGAAAGTGTCATATCGAGTCCCACCGTTCCCTCTTCAAAAGATTCACTGGTATACCCATTGGTGTCAGGATCCAGCGAACGTCCGAATCGTTTGCCTGTTTCCGCATTAACCACTATGTGCGGCAGGAAAGCACCGACAGAAGCTATATAATCTGCTTTCGCTTCCTTTATGCCGATAACTCCGTTACGTACAGCCGGATTCTGTTTATAAGCCAAACGAATGCAATCGTCCAGACTCATAGCGGATTGGGCTAGCAAGAAAACCGGCACTGAAAGCAATAGTAGTAAAAGAAATCTTTTCATCCTTTATAATATATGATTGTGTGATAGCAGGATGATAAAAGCAAATGCAATGCCACTAATCATAAATAATTGATTATAAAACAAATAGAAATTACATAATTCTTCCACCGTCCAAAAATTAAACGCCCTAACGTCCAATAATTGGACATTACCGACGGAATCCCCCTATTTTACCCCGTTCTAACTCGTTCTGACTCATTCCAGCATAAACTTTGTATGAAAACGTCTAATTATTGGACACTCCCTTGCAAAGAAAATCAAAAACAGATACCTTTACCCGGAAACTTAAAAGGAACATTCAACGGACAGAGCCCCCAATCTTGCGTATGGAAACAGGAACGATTTTAATTGTAGACGACAATAAGAGTGTATTAGCCTCACTGGAGTTATTACTCGAGAATGTGTTCAGCACAGTCCGCACAGCCGCCAATCCTAATCAAATCACGACCATCTTATCTACCACTCCGATTGATATTGTAATTCTGGACATGAACTTTTCAGCAGGAATCAACAATGGTAACGAGGGACTGTACTGGCTGAAACATATCCATGAAATCCGCCCATCACTGCCTGTTATTATGCTAACCGCCTACGGTGATGTAGAATTAGCCGTTAAAGCACTGAAGAATGGTGCAACAGATTTTCTACTAAAACCATGGGATAACCACATACTGATACAGAAAATAAAGGAAGCCTATCAAAACAATCGTCCAACCCATCATAAAAACTCTCCTAAATCAGTCCAGAAAGTATCCGGTGATGAAAATCTGAATAAGTCGGAAATGTTAATCGGTCATTCCCCTGCAATGCTACAGCTAATTAAGGTAGTTACTAAAGTCGCCAAAACCGATGCCAATATCCTGATAACCGGAGAAAACGGAACAGGAAAAGAGATGTTAGCCAGGGAAATACATCGCTTATCTTCACGAAACACCCGTCAGTTACTTAGTGTCGATATGGGGGCTATCAGCGAATCGCTCTTTGAGAGTGAACTCTTCGGACACGAACGTGGAGCGTTTACCGATGCTTATGAAAGCCGTCCGGGTAAATTCGAAGCCGCCAATGGTGGTTCGCTTTTTATGGATGAAATCGGAAATCTCCCTCTTGCATTGCAGGCCAAACTACTGACTGTACTACAAAATCGAAATATCACCCGAATCGGAAGCAACAAAGTGATTCCCGTTGATATCCGACTCATCTCCGCCACCAACAAAGACATACCGGAGATGATTAAAGAAGGTTTGTTCCGCGAAGACTTGTTTTATCGCATCAATACCATCCATCTGGAAATTCCCCCTTTGAGAGAACGGGGAGATGATCTATTATTGTTCATCGATGCTTTTCTTCATCGCTTCGCTTCCAAATATCAACGACCGGAAATGCGAATGCATGAGCAAACGATTGAAAAGCTACGCTCCTATCATTGGCCGGGCAATATCCGGGAACTGCAACACACCATCGAAAAAGCGGTTATTTTATGCGAAAGCAACGTGATACGTCCTAAAGATATTCTGGTGAAACAGACTTGGAAACCACAGACAGTCCAAGCGGTGCCCAATCTGGAAGAAGTGGAACGGCAAGCCATCGAGACGGCCATCTTGCAAAATAATGGAAACCTGACTGCTGCGGCCGAACAACTTGGTATCAGCCGACAGACGCTCTACAATAAACTGAAACGATTTAAGCCCTAAGCCGTATGCTATTCAGCCGATATATATATTGGACCATATTAGGACATATCCTATTTATTCTTGCTACCGCAGGAACAGGTCTATGGCTCATTATTTCCCAACAAGGAGTGGTAATAGGGATATTACTGGTTATCTGCTCCTTGTTTCAGATTGGAAGATTAGTGAATAAGCTAAACTCTTTCAACCAAAAATTACGCCTTTTCTTCGATGCGATAGAAGACAAAGACAATATGCTCTATTTCCCTGAAAACAATGTCAGCCGGGAACAGGAAATGCTGAATCGTTCACTCAACCGTATCAATACCCTGCTCATCCGAACTCAAGCTGAATATTCAAAGCAGGAACATTTCTACCGTTCGCTATTGGAAGAAGTCCCTAGCGGTGTGTTGGCATGGGATTCTTCCGGAAAAATAATGATGGCCAACAGTGCCGCACTGACTTTATTGGGATGCCAGCAACTAGCCCAATACGACCAACTGAAACCTATCCTGCAGGAAAAAGAGAAGAAAGAACGACTTAGTCTGTCTCAAAACCAGATGAAATTACAGAACGAAACGATTACCATCTTATCTATCAAAGATATCAGTAATGAACTGAATGATAAAGAGAGTGAATCATGGAACAAACTAAGCCACGTGCTTACCCACGAAATCATGAACACCATTGCTCCCATCATCTCCCTGTCGCAAACATTATCCGCATATCCGGACAACAGCGAAAAAACACTTCGCGGACTTCATATCATCCAAGCACAAAGTGAACGCCTGCTGGAACTTACCGAATCTTTCCGTCGTCTTTCCTATCTGCCCCAACCGGAAAGGAAACGGTTTTCACTAACAGCCCTCCTGCAAAATCTGCAAGAACTCCTGTCTACCGATTTTCAGGAAAATCAGATTCATTTCACACTTACTTGTCAGCCGGAATTCATCGACATGGATGGAGACGAGAACCAGCTATCCCAAGTCCTGCTCAATCTCCTTAGAAACTCCATGCAGGCGTTAGACGGAAGAACGGACGGAGCAATCGAAATTTATGCATATCGGGACGAGCATATATCTATCGACATCACAGACAATGGTCCCGGTATCCCCGATGAACTGCAAGAAAAAGTATTCATTCCGTTCTTCACCACCAAATCCGAAGGAACCGGTATCGGGTTAAGTCTCTGCCGACAAATCATCCGTAACCACAACGGTCATTTGTCTATTTTGGAAAGCCGTCCCGGTAAAACAATTTTTCATATCGACATTTCACTGTAAAACAAACCTTTCACGGCCTTCGAGTGTTTATTATCATATAAACGAATTTTACACGATATGAGCACCAAAGAACAATACTGGAAATATTCCCTCATTGTCATCATCCTGTTTATGGGAGTCATCATCTTCCGCCAAATCACTCCTTTCCTGGGGGGATTGCTGGGAGCACTCACCATCTACATTCTTGTACGCGGACAGATGAATCATCTGGTAGAAAAACGAAAGCTGAAACGAAGCATCAGCGCACTGTTGATTACCGCAGAAACGATTTTCGTCTTTCTTATCCCTTTGGGATTGACAGTCTGGATGGTGGCAAACAAGTTACAGGATATCAATCTGGATCCACAGACCTATATTGCACCTATTCAACAGGTAGCAGAATTCATCAAAGAGAAAACAGGATACGATGTATTGGGAAAAGATACGCTGTCATTCATCATGTCCATACTTCCCCGTATCGGACAAATTATAATGGAAAGCATCAGCAGTCTTGCCATCAACCTGTTCGTCATGATCTTTGTGCTTTATTTCATGCTGATTGGAGGAAAAAAGATGGAAGCTTATGTCAATGACATTCTGCCATTTAATGAAACCAATACGCAGGAAGTCATTCACGAAATCAATATGATTGTCCGTTCCAATGCTATCGGTATTCCCTTACTGGCTATCATTCAAGGAGGCGTGGCTATGATAGGCTATCTGCTTTTCGGAGCACCCAACATACTGATGCTGGGATTCCTGACCTGCTTTGCAACCATCATTCCGATGGTAGGTACGGCATTGGTATGGTTTCCTGTAGCTGCTTATCTTGCCATCAGCGGAGACTGGTTCAACGCCATCGGGCTTTTTGGCTATGGAGCTATCGTCGTATCGCAATCGGACAACCTTATCCGGTTCATCCTTCAAAAGAAGATGGCGGATACACATCCGCTTATCACTATTTTCGGAGTAGTCATCGGCCTGCCGATATTCGGGTTTATGGGAGTCATCTTCGGTCCGTTGCTGCTTTCATTATTCTTTCTTTTTGTGGATATGTTCAAGAAAGAATATCTCGACTTGCGAAATAACCTCCCATCGAGATGACGGAACTACCGAAAAATTGTGTACTTTTGCGGCTGTAAAAACGACACTAAAATTTGATGGAAACATTTACATTCAATACTGTCGAACTGATTCTTTTATCGGCGGCAGGTATTCTTTTTATCATTCAGCTCATTTATTATTTCGGCCTGTACAATCGAATACATGTCCACAATAAGGCTGTAGGCAAAGAAGAGGCGCATTTCACACGAGAACTGCCTCCACTTTCCGTGATTCTCTGCGCACGCAATGAGGCTGAAAATCTTCGTAAAATTCTACCTGCCATTCTGGAACAGGACTATCCACAATTTGAAGTGATTGTCATCAATGATGCTTCCACAGATGATACCGAGGATATACTGGGAGTGATGGAAGAAAAATATCCTCATCTTTACCATAGTTTTACGCCCGAAAGTGCACGCTATATCAGTCATAAGAAACTGGCTCTGACGTTAGGCATCAAAGCCAGCAAACATGACTGGCTGGTATTTACGGAAACAAACTGTATGCCCGCCAGCAACCAATGGCTAAAACTGATGGCACGTAATTTCACACCGCAGACTCAAATTGTGTTGGGATATAGCGGATACGACCGCACAAAGGGGTGGTTGCACAAACGTACTGCATTCGATACTTTGTTCCAGTCTTTGCGCTATCTGGGATTCGCTTTAGCCGGAAAACCTTATATTGGTATCGGACGCAATCTGGCTTACCGAAAAGAACTATTCTTTCAACAGAAAGGTTTCTCCAAATACCTGAATCTGCAACGTGGAGAAGATGATTTATTCATTAATGAGCTAGCTACCTCCTCCAACACCCGTGTTGAAACAGACTTCAACGCTACCACACGAATACAGCCCGTATATCGCTACAAAGATTGGAAAGAAGAAAAGGTTAGTTATATGGCTACTGCCAGATTCTACCACGGAATACAGCGTTACCTACTGGGATTTGAGACATTTTCCCGTTTGTTATTCTATGCTGCCTGTATAGCAGGTATCATATTCGGAATTCTTAATTTCCACTGGCTGGTAGCAGGCATCGCATTCCTGATCTGGCTATTGCGCTTTACAATACAAGCTGTCGTTATCAACCGCACGGCCAAAGAAATGGGTGGAGGACGGAAATACTATTTCTCGTTACCTGTTTTCGACCTTATCCAACCTATACAGTCATTGAAATTCAAACTCTGCCGTTTCTTCCGGGGAAAAGGAGATTTCATGAGAAGATAAACCGGATTTCGTGAAAAGGCAGACTTATTATTGAATCAATCGCTGCATATAAATAGCATCCGAACCATCGTGATAATAGCATGGCTTTATTCCAGCAGGAATAAAGCCATTTTTCATATATAGTCCGATAGCGGAAGTATTGGTCACTTTCACTTCAAGCGTAATCTTTGTAGCCTTACATTCGCCGGCCGTCTGAATCGTCTGATCCATCAATATCTGCCCCAGTCCTCTTCCTCTATAATCCGGGTGAACAGCTATCGAATAGATTCTTAAATAGCGAGTTCCCCCATGAAATAACAGGGAGACATAAGCAACCACCCTATCCTCCTCCATCATCACATAGAAAGTTCCTTTCGAACGACTTATCAGATAGGCAAACTGCTCCCTTGAGAAACTATCTTCCTGAAAACACTCCCACTCTATTTCCAAAATAGCGGGAATGTCTGCCTGCTGTGCTTTACGGACGACTATCGGCTCCATAATCAATAATGTTTCGTTTCTAACACTTGTTCAAAGTGATTCAACAAACGGTAATACATTTCATCACCGATAATGGCATCTTCCAGTCCATGATCGATGCTCGGATTATCATTGATTTCAATTACATAAGCCTTATCATCCACCATTTTCAGATCGACTCCATACAACCCTTTTCCTATCAGATTGGCGGCCTTTACAGCTGTATCCAATACCACACGAGGCACCTGATAAATAGGAATCGTATCTACCAATCCACAACGGCTTCTGCCCGAATCATAGTGACAGTAAATCTGCCAGTGTCCTTTTGCCATATAATATTTGCAGGCATAGAGCGGTACACCGTTCAATAGACCGACACGCCAGTCAAATTCCGTTGGAGTAAATGCCTGTGCCAGCAAGATTGCCGATTTTTCAAACAGTATCTTCAAACTGGCTTGCAGTTCTTCTTCGTTCGACACCTTTTTCATACCAATGGAATAAGAACCATCCGGTATTTTCAGGATAAAGGGAGCGCCTACCTGTTCGCTTATCTGTTCGAACGAATGATGGTTGGATTGAAAAATCAATGTAGACTTGGGAGCAGGTATCTTTTCCTTCTCAAAAAGTTCTTTCAGATACACTTTGTTCGTGCACCGGATGATAGACAGCGGATCGTCAATAACAGCCATTCCGTTTTGTGCAGCCAACTGTGACAAATGGAATGTATAATGATTGAGCGACGTTGTAGTACGAATAAACAAGGCATCAAATTCGAGCAAACGGATAGCGTCATCTTCGGTAATCATCTCCACATGGATATTCATTTTCTTAGCCACCTCCGTCAATTTGTGCAAAGCGCCTTTATTGCTGGGAGGAAATTTCTCCTGTGGATCGACCAATACAGCGAGACTGTAACGAGAAGCCTTTGCCGACTTCGGTGCACGCCATATTTTCTTATTAAAGTTATCCAGCGTATTAGCAAAGAAATCCTGCTCTGCATCATTGAGCTGATTCAGGGGAAGAAAATGAATGCCCTCGATCTGATTTCTGGGATGAGTATTTAAAGCCACTCTTAACAATGGACAAGGGTAATTCTCGAAAATAAAACGCGCAATCCGTTCCAGACCTTTTTCCCGGCATTTGCCAAAGTAGATATTCAGGTACCAGATATCATCCTTGATGTCATTCTTCTGTATCCATTGATAGCAAAGGGCTTGCAGACTACGATCCATCCGCACCCCCGTTCCAGCCTCCATTTTGTTGATGATATCAACATCCGGAATGACTTTCTGTCCTCTCGTTTGGGCTAGCAGCGAACAGTAATACCCTTCAGAGTTATAGCTGTAATCATTGCTAAGATTAATAACTAACTTCCGGTCTTTTTCCACCGGCTTGTTTTTTAGATAGTCGGAAACAGTCAGGACACTACTTGTCTCATAATACGGTTTCCAGTCATCCAGATTATCCAACAGAATTAACACATTATTCATAATGGTTAAAAATTAAACCTACAAGAGGATATTAAGTAAATTGGGCGCAAATATAGACATATTATTCACTCCACATCACGCAATGGACCAAATTATTTTTGCAGTAAAAATCAGATAGGAAAAAAGAGGATTATTCGTATCTCATGGAGCTTGCCGGATTGATCTTAGTGATAAGAAATGAAGGACCAATCAGCATCAATACAGATGCAAACAAAGTGCCGAGATTAATCAAAACGAAAAGTAATACATGAAAGGAAACCGGAACAGTATCCACATAGTAAGTCTCCGGATCAAGTTTAAAAAGTCCGAACTGTGACTGAAGAATACAGAAAGTCAAACCAATGGCATTGCCCCAAAGCATTCCTTTACCAATCAAAAAGACTGCAAACCAAAGAAAGGTTCTACGAATCGTGAAATTGTTGGCTCCCAATGCTTTTAGAATACCAATCATATTGGTACGTTCGATGATGATTATCAACAGACCGGAAATCATAGTAAAACCGGCCACCCCTATCATCAGAAACAGGATGACCCATACATTCAAATCCAACAAGTCGAGCCAAGCGAAGATCTGCGGATTCAACTGTTCGATATTACGCACATAATACACACCGCCCAGTTTATCCATCTGGTTGTCTATATCGGTTGCGATTTCATACGTTATGTCCTCCAGTTTATCATAATCTTTCACCTGTAACTCTACACCGGTCACCTGTTCCGGTTGCCAGCCGTTCAATCGATTCACCAGATTAAGATCCGTCAATAAAAAGAGATTGTCGTATTCGGAAAAGTTCGTTTGATAAATTCCGGCAATTGTCAGACGTCGTGCACGGATATCGTCCTGTATATAATAGGTGTATATCTTATCTCCCAGTTTCAACTTCATCTTAGTGGCCAATGCCTTGGAAATAAGCACCTGATTGGAAGAAACAGAATCACTGAAAACAGGTATCTCACCTTCCACCAAATATTCCTTTATAAAATGAGGGTCAAATTCCGGACCTACGCCTTTTAATACCATTCCCTGAAAAGCATCCTCCGTCTTAATCATTCCCGGTTTGGTAGAAAAACGCTGTACATGGCTTATCTCCGGATAATTAGCAAGAGCAGTCATCATGCTGTCTCCTACCACAATCGGATGAGTTTCGTAAGAACTGACCGCATCCAGATTGGTAATCTGGATATGCGATCCGAACCCTATAACTTTATTTCTCACTTCACTTTTAAACCCGATGACTACCGCCACCGCAATAATCATTACAGCCAAACCAATAGCAATACCCGCCATGGCAATGAGGACCGCAGGACGTGAAACCTGCTTTCCGCCATCGCTTTCACGATAGATACGCCGGGCTATGAAAAGTGATAAAGACAATTTGTATAAATACTTAATACCTGATACTTAATACTTGAATTTATTCCGTTCTTCCCGGATACACTTCCAAAGCCTTCTGCAAGACAAAAAGAGCACGGGTTAAATCTTCTTTTTTCAATACGTAAGCAATACGAACCTCATTGATTCCAGAACCCGGAGTGGTATAGAAACCGGAAGCCGGAGCCATGAATACAGTCTGACCTTCATACTCAAAATCAGAAAGACACCATGCGCAGAACTTATCGGAGTCATCTACCGGAAGTTTAGCCACTGTATAGAAAGCTCCCATCGGAATGGGCGAATAAACGCCAGGAATACGGTTCAAACCGTCAATCAAACATTTACGACGTTCTACATACTCATCATACGTTTCACGTGAATATTCTTCCGGAGCATCCAAAGAAGCCTCTGCAGCAATCTGGCCAATCAACGGAGGACTCAAACGAGCCTGACAGAACTTCATGACAGCATCGCGTATCTCCTTGTTTTTGGTAATCAACGCACCAATGCGGATACCACATTCGGAATATCGTTTTGATACCGAATCAATCAGTACCACATTATTTTCAATACCTTCCAGATGGCAGGCAGAAATATAAGGAGAACCGGTATATATAAACTCACGATATACTTCATCAGAGAAAAGGAATAAATCGTACTTCTTTACCAAGTCACGAATCTGATTCATTTCACGACGTGTATATAAATAACCGGTAGGATTGTTTGGGTTACAAATAAGAATCGCTTTCGTACGCTCATTAATCAGTTCTTCAAACTTCTCTACTTTCGGAAGGGAAAAGCCTTCTTCAATGGTCGTAGCAATAGTGCGAATCTTTGCTCCGGCAGAGATTGCAAATGCCATATAGTTAGCGTATGCAGGTTCCGGAACGATAATTTCATCTCCCGGATTCAGGCAGGAAAGGAAGGAGAAAAGCACGGCTTCCGAACCTCCCGATGTAATGATTATATCGTCTGCTGTAAGATTAATATTAAATTTGGCATAATATCCCACTAATTTCTCGCGATAGCTACGATAACCGGCACTGGGGCTATATTCCAGCACTTTACGATCAATATTGCGTATCGCGTCAATCGCGGCCTGAGGAGTGGGCAGATCAGGCTGTCCGATGTTCAGGTGAAACACATGGACTCCGCGTTGCTTGGCAGCGTCTGCCAAAGGAGCCAGTTTTCTGATAGGAGATGCAGGCATCTCGTTTCCGCGAATGGATATGGTTGGCATAATTTTAACTACAAATTACTAATTACTATTTACTTTTTCTACTTGGAGCTGCAAATGTACGCAATAATTTGAATACAGAGACATAAAAACTTTAAAAACCTTAGCAAGGTTAAAATCGCTATGGTAAATTGAAAAGAAAGCTATACATTTGTCATACGGAAAACTTAAAACAATATCATAATGACCATACACCTTATCTCATTCGCTTCAATACTTCACAAACAAGTCTCGCTACGTAGCTCGCACGAAGCTATTTTGAGTGAGATTGAAAAATATTATACTGTAAAGTTCGTCGACTATCAAGATATGGACAAACTGAAAAGTGACGATTTCAAAATCATTTTCGTCGCTACCGGTGGGGTGGAAAGACTGGTCATACAGCACTTTGAGAATCTTCCCCGCCCTGCCATTTTACTGGCCGACGGTATGCAGAATTCTCTTGCTGCCGCACTGGAAATTTCCACCTGGTTACGGGGACGCGGAATGAAAAGTGAAATTCTGCACGGTGAATTACCAGCTATCATCTTACGTATCCATACACTTTATAATAATTTCCGTGCACAACGCTCCTTGTTCGGCAAACGTATCGGAGTTATCGGGACTCCTTCTTCCTGGTTAGTTGCCAGCAACGTGGACTACTTGTTGGCAAAACGTCGTTGGGGAATTGAATATGTAGATATTCCATTAGAACGGATTTATGAACAATTTAAACAAATCACGGATGACCAAGTCGGAGCATCATGCGCGGCTGTAGCATCGCAAGCTCTTGCCTGCCGCGAAGGAACTCCCGAAGATTTAATCAAAGCGATGCGATTATATCGGGCAATAAAAAAGGTCTGTCAGGAAGAAAATCTGGAAGCACTGACATTAAGCTGTTTTAAACTGATTGAACAAATTGACACTACCGGATGCGTGGCATTATCTTTATTGAATGATGACGGGATAATAGCAGGTTGTGAAGGAGACCTTCAATCTGTATTTACACTATTAGCAGTTAAAGCACTTACGGGTAAAGACGGATTTATGGCAAACCCGTCTATGATTAATTCCCGTACGAATGAGCTGATATTGGCACATTGCACCGTAGGTCTCAAACAAACGGAGAGATATATTATCCGTAATCATTTTGAAACAGAAAAAGGAATTGCCATACAAGGGTTACTTCCGACAGGGGATGTAACGATTATAAAATGTGGCGGTGAATGTCTGGATGAATATTACTTGTCTACAGGAACATTGACTGAAAACACCAATTATATTAATATGTGCCGTACACAAGTACGCATCCGCATGAATACTCCGGCCGAATACTTCTTAAAAAATCCACTGGGAAATCATCATATTATGCTTCATGGTAACTATGAAGATACGTTAAACGAGTTTTTCCAGGCAAATGCTTGCAAGAGGACGGAATAAAGGCATCTATAAAAAACGAAAGATTTATGATAGGAGAAATTTCATGTGCTATAAATAGAGTTGAAGAGCAAATAGAGCAGCTCTTTGACGAAAAAGAGGAGTTTATCATGGCCAATGAAGATGTGCTACCTAGAACTATGTATCTGAAGAAATTGGCTGAAATTGATTCACGAATAGACGAGCTAAAAAAGACATTGATTTCGTTGAATGAAGAGAAACAAGAGATCCTGGATATGGAATAACTTATCCTACATTCTTACGAACTTTCCCCCTAACTTCACTATGAACCGACATTCATAATGAACACTATCGCTTTGTTTTGATTATTTGTACCACTTCAATATTGCCTCATTCCTTTTCTCCTATAGGAATATCTTCCCATTTCCCCCCATGCCATTCTACCACCGAAGTAAAACCTGCTTTCTTTAAAGCGGCTAATCCTTCGAAGCGAGCATTATTTATTCTTTCAGGGTAGTGCGCATCACTATTCACCTGTACCCGAATACCCAATTCTTTCAGGAAAGGGAAATAACGTTCATTCGGATAGAATGTACCCAGCTCATGATAAGACTTGGTATTGATTTCCACCATATAACCACGTGCGGCAATCACCGCGAAGTAATCGCGGACCAACGTGTCATACCATGCTTCATCAAGCAAACCCGGACGATAACAGGAAGCGTTATAATGCATCTTGTCAGCATGACCGACAATATCAAATCCTCCCAGCTCTACCATACGGAGCAGATTCTTATAATACAGGTGGACAACAGAATCCAAGTCACCATCGAAATGCCTATCTACCAATTGACGGAAAAGATCTGCCGGGGTATCAATATCTACGATTTTCCCTTCTGGAGAATACAGCATATGCACAGAACCTATCCGGTAGTCAAGTGGTAGTTTTTGAAAACAAGGCAAAGAGGGATTGCTTTCTTCATTCAGGTAGTCAATTTCGAGACCGATGGCAAGCTCTATCTTACCTGCATATTTCTTTTTCAGACGAGAGAATTCGGAAAGGTAATCTTCCATTCTATCCCACTCCATCGTCCATGCGGTAGAAAATGGTAGTGGAGCATGAGAAGAAATGCCATAGGAAGTAAAACCTTCACTGATAGCAAAACGAACAAAATCGTCCATATTGGCTCGTCCGTCGCAATACAGGCAGTGGCTATGATAATTGGTTAGGTTTGTCATACTAGGCTATATTGTCTGGGGGTATATTATCATTATTTGGTTATCCGGGAATATAATAAACTATACTTGTGCCATCGAAGTGGCACAACTGTGCCAGCGTGTTGGCACTGCTATGCCAAAGAGGTGGCACAAAGGTGCCAATATAGTGGCACGAATCAGCCTTCTATTTCGCTAAGTTCCAACCAACGCATTGTCTTTTCGTCAATCATATCATTGACTTCGGGCAAACGTTTTGACTTTTCAGTCAGTTCATCAACGGAAAGTGTGCCGCTACAAAGAAGTTCCTCTATTTGTGTTTTTTCAGCTTCCAGTTCGGCGATTTCTTTTTCCAGTTGCTCGAATTCACGCTTTTCTTTAAAGCTCATCTTACGCTTGTCGTTCAGACGGACACGGGCGGTCTTTTCTTCCTGCGGCTTCTCTGCTTCTTTCTCTTTTTGTTCCTTTGCTTCTTTCCAGTCACGATAATCACTATAATTTCCGGGGAAGTCGCGAATATCTCCCTGTCCGTTGAATACCATCAGGTGATCTACTACTTTATCCATAAAGTAACGGTCATGGGAAACGACAATCACACAGCCTTTGAAGTTCTGGAGATATTCTTCGAGTACATTCAGCGTGATAATATCGAGGTCATTGGTAGGTTCGTCCAATACCAGGAAGTTAGGATTACGCATCAGGATGGTACAAAGGTAAAGACGGCGACGCTCTCCCCCACTCAATTTATAGACATAGCTATGCTGGGTTTCAGGAGTAAACAGGAAATGCTGCAGAAATTGAGAAGCGGTCAGTTTCTTTCCATTACCCAGTTCGATGACTTCGGCAATATCCTGTATCACATCAATCACTTTCATCTGTTCGTCAAACTGAAGTCCGTCCTGCGAATAATAACCGAAACGAACTGTTTCGCCAATATCCACTGTTCCACTATCAGGTTTGACTTGTCCCATCAATATCTTGATAAAAGTAGATTTTCCGGTTCCGTTATTTCCTACAATTCCCATCTTCTCATAACGAGAGAAGATATAAGAGAAATCATCCAGAATCTTCAGATCTCCGTAACTCTTGAAAAGATGGTCGGCTTCGAATATCTTACTTCCGATATACGAGGCTTTCACTTCCAGCTTTACATTATCGTTGTTGAAACGTTGCTTGGCTACCTTTTCCAGTTCGTAGAAAGCATCCTCCCGGTAACGTGCCTTATGTCCGCGTGCCTGCGGCATCCGGCGCATCCAATCAAGTTCCGTACGATAGAGATTATTGGCACGTTCTATTTCTACGCTCTTAGATTCGATACGCTCCTGGCGTTTTTCGAGGTAATAGCTGTAGTTACCTTTATATTGGTAGATTTGTTGATTGTCTATTTCGATAATCTCGGAACAAACACGGTCAAGGAAGTAACGGTCGTGAGTCACCATCAGCAAGCTAAGGTTGGTACGACGCAAGTAATCTTCCAACCATTCGGTCATATCCAAGTCCAGGTGGTTGGTCGGCTCATCAAGGATTAACAGATCCGGTTCGGTAATCAAAGCGTTTGCCAAAGCAACACGCTTCAACTGTCCGCCGGACAGTTGCTTCACTTTCTGATCGAAGTTACGGATTTTGAGTTGTGAAAGGATTTGCTTGGCTTTCTGTTCATATTCCCAAGCTTTCTCCTGATCCATACGTGCCAAGAGGTTTTCCAATCCCGGATGACCTTCGGTTTCCATGCAGCGTTCGTACTCCTTTATCAATTCCACCGTGCTGTTACCATGATGGAAACAGGCTTCGAGCACTGTCAGTTCTTCGGGATATTGCGGATCCTGTTCCAGGTAATCCACGCGAAGATCACGACGAAAAACAATATTACCGCTATCATAGCCTTCCTTTCCGGCAATGATATTTAGTAAGGTAGTCTTTCCACTACCGTTCTTTGCTATTAATCCTACACGCTGACCTTCGGCAATGCCCAAAGATACATTTTCAAAAAGAACCAAGTCACCGAAAGACTTGGTCAGGTTATCTATCTGTAAATAAGGTACTGCCATTTTAATCCAAACACTTCTTATATTCTTCTATCACATTGCAGGGCTCTCCCGCCTTTACTTTACTCCAAACGAGCTTCATCGGGTCGATGGTGCGATCTTTATATTGGAGAACAGGAGTTTCCCGGTTGCCGTCAATCAACGTTTTCCATTCCATGCCATCCACTTCATTTGCCAGAATTGCACAAACAGTGATACCAATAGCCAACCATTCCTCTTTCTTTTTCGAGCCAATCTTACCGCTATCAATCACTTGCTGAAGTTTCTCCAAGTCCTCTTCTATTCCTTGAAAATCCTTTTTCAGTTCCTGCTTCACGGTCGATACCACCCATTCATATCCCTCATTAATCAAATAAATTTCAGAAAGACGTACAGGAATCAATTCAGCAGGGTACTTTTGCGCTTCTTTACGTACCTCCAAAGTAGCGATTACATCTTCCGCCTCCTTCACAACTCCACCTTTAGGCACGGTGAAAGAACATTCAAAAGCAATATCGTCAACGCCTGTAATCCACAAATGGGAAGTATAATAAGTTCCCTCCTCCTGAAACATTTCTTTGCTATACGCACATTCCCACGTTCCGACTTTCACCAACGAAGCCGAATCGTTCTCTTTCAGTTCCTGCCGGATGGCATCTTTGCCATAACCAGCTTTTCCTTTAAATGCGGATATACGAAAATTCCCCGTCCATACATCGGGATTATAGAAAAGAAAAGAGCCTTCGCCATCTTCAAACTCATTCCAGTCTGATGGATAGTTCATAGAAAACCATGCTCCGGGAGAGATAAATTTCTTGCCTTGCATCCTTTTACTTTAAAATGATTACTTGGCAAAAGTACAAATTAAATACGAATTTCAGGCACGGATTACACGGATTTCACGGTTTTTCAGAAAGATAATTACATAAAGCAACAGCGTAATCCGTGTAACCCGTGCCTACAAAACATCATTTCCCTATTGGCTGTATTTTCCTCCGCACATCTTTAGAAATTTCCAGAAACATATAATTCAATTTCCCGGAATGAATACCTTCTTCGTTCTCCTTATACTTCTTATTAGCATATTGCTTCGATTTCTCGAAAGTCAATAGCGACATTTCATTCTGCGACTTACCTACCATTGTGGAGTCCAGCTGTTCATCCGGAAAAAAGTCATCCAGATCGACATCACCAATCATTGTTGTTTCCAGGAAGTTCTTATCTGTATGTGAATTATCGGTATAGTACCCCACAAACATGTGTCCCGGCGTACGTACCAGAATAGGATCGATATTTATAGCCCGAAGCAGTGATGCAAACAGTACGCTACCGTCCACACAATTAATCTGCGAAGATTCCAGTGCATCATCAAACGTACGAACCCGTTGCGAGAAAACAACATTGCTCGAAAGGCTGGTGTTGGAAACAGAACTGTAACGGAATTTACGTTTCTGCAATATATTCCAAAGAGCATACACCTGCTTGTCCACCGCCCCTTTAGCCTTACTCTGATAGCCAAGGAAGCGATTGACAATACGAGTATTCAATGCTTCGCGAAGCAACTGGTCAATCATCGGATTCTCTTCATTGACATAGGCAGCGAAGAAAATACTTGTATCATGGAATTTGGTTCCATTCGATACATACCCCAACAGACATTCATTGATACTGCGCACAGAGAATGTACGCACCCGTTGCCCCAAATCCTTTCCATTCATCTCGACAGTAATAGCCACACTTACCGGTTCTGCCTGCACCTCATTTTTCAGAGCTTCATAGTTCCAGATGATATCAGGATAAATCGTATATTCCGTTCGAGGCTTGTTTAGTACAAATTCCGACACCGAACGGGAGAAAAAAGGCGTTTCAGCCACTTCAATCCGTACCCGGCTATAGGCTGTCTTCGACTTCACCCGAACAGCAATACACGATTTCGGATTCCCCAAATAATTTGAATCCGACGGAACAATCACCTGCGCATCAGTAGTGGCAACAGACAAAATCGCTGAAGGAAATATATTCCCGCCCAGATCATCCACAATCTCAAAACCGGAATTGAATGAAGTATATTTAAACACAGACATACCGCCAAGGAGAATTAACAGTACCACCACAGATCCTATTATTTCCTTCCGATGCCGTTTTAAGTCAATTTTTATCATTGTTTGTAGTTTCTATAATCAAACGTTTCTATTGTATCTCGCTAACAAAGATAACAAATAGTGAGCGGTTTTTCCTCTTACAATCAACAAAAACTTCCATATTCCTCATCAATTCTCGGAATTCCCGGAATGTAACACGATTGTAACGTCTGTTTCATCTGCCCGTAACAAAGTCTCCTCATCTTTGCAAAGGATAAAATAAAAACGTAACTTTGTCATATCACATTAATATATATATCTTATGAACGATTACCGTATTCTAGTTGTCGACGATGAAGAAGACCTCTGTGAGATTCTGAAATTCAATCTTGAAAACGAAGGTTATGAAGTTGATACTGCAAACTCTGCTGAAGAAGCAATGAAGATGGACATCAGCAGCTATCACTTGATTCTCCTCGATGTGATGATGGGAGAAATCTCCGGATTCAAAATGGCGAACATCCTGAAAAAAGACAAGAAAACAGCGAAAGTGCCTATTATCTTTATCACAGCAAAAGATACCGAAAACGATACTGTGACCGGATTCAACCTGGGAGCAGACGATTATATTTCAAAACCTTTCTCGCTGCGTGAAGTCATCGCCCGTGTGAAGGCCGTATTAAGACGCACAGTAACAACGGAAACGGAAAGAGTCCCCGAACGCCTAACTTATCAGTCGCTCGTTATTGACATCACAAAGAAAAAAGTAAGTATCGACGATGAAGAAGTACCATTAACCAAAAAAGAATTTGAGATCTTGCTTCTGCTGGTACAGAATAAGGGACGTGTATTTTCCCGTGAAGACATCCTGGCCCGCATCTGGAGTGACGAAGTGTACGTGCTCGACCGTACCATCGACGTAAACATCACCCGTCTGCGTAAAAAGATTGGGGTATACGGCAAATGCATTGTCACCCGTCTCGGATATGGATACTGTTTCGAAGCTGAATAAATAATTATGCCGAATTAAATAGTTATTATGAACCTGCCTGTAACTCAAAAGCATTTTCTTTCTTTTAGCCGAAAACTTTTCCTTTCGGTTATTTCACTATTCCTGGTATTTGCCATTTGTTTTATTGCGTACCAGTATCAACGTGAACGGGAATATAAAATAGAACTGCTAAACACCAAACTGCAAGATTACAACAGCAGGCTCTACGAACAACTGGAGAATCAACCTCTTGACAGTGAGATCATCAACGGTTATATCAATAACCATATCCTGGAAGACTTGCGTGTAACCCTTATTGATGCTCAAGGAAATGTTGTTTACGACAGCTATCCAAGTCATAATAACCAGATGGAGAACCACCTGAACCGTCCGGAAGTACAGAAAGCCATAAAGCATGGCAACGGATATGATGTACGCCGTACTTCCGAGACAACCGGAGTTCCCTATTTCTATTCGGCCACTCATTATAAAGATTATATTGTCCGTTCGGCTTTACCTTACAATGTCAGCCTCATCAACAACCTGCAAGCAGACCCGCACTATTTATGGTTTACCGTAATCGTGACCTTATTATTAATGATTATCTTCTACAAATTCACCAACAAACTGGGGACTTCCATCAGTCAGCTCCGTGAATTTGCGATGCGCGCTGACCGGAACGAGCCTATCGAAATGGCTATGCAATCCGCTTTCCCGCACAACGAACTGGGAGAAATATCACAGCATATCATTCAAATCTACAAACGACTGCACGAAACCAAAGAAGCTCTCTACATCGAGCGTGAAAAGTTAATTACCCACCTTCAAATCTCACACGAAGGACTAGGTATATTTACTAAAGACAAAAAAGAGATTCTTGTCAATAATCTTTTCACCCAATACAGCAACCTGATTTCAGACTCCAACCTGGAAACAACAGAAGAAGTCTTTGCCATCAGCGAACTGCAAGAGATTATTCATTTTATCAATAAGAACCAGCAAGAACGTTCGAGAGGAAAAGGTGAAAAACGAATGTCTGTCACCATCAATAAGAATGGACGGACATTTATCGTAGAATGTATCATCTTCCAGGATGCCAGCTTCGAGATTTCCATCAACGACGTTACCCAAGAAGAAGAGCAAGTAAGACTTAAACGCCAACTGACCCAGAATATCGCCCATGAGTTGAAAACTCCCGTCAGCAGTATCCAAGGGTATTTGGAAACCATTGTCAGCAATGAAAATATTCCACGCGAGAAGATCAACGTATTCCTCGAACGTTGTTATGCACAAAGTAACCGTTTAAGTCGGTTATTACGCGACATCTCCGTACTCACCCGCATGGATGAAGCCGCCAGCATGATCGACATGGAACGGGTAGACATCAGTGTGTTGGTAGGTAACATCATCAACGAAGTATCGTTGGAGCTTGACGAAAAGCATATTACAGTCGTCAACTCCTTAAAGAAGAGTATACAAATCAAAGGAAATTACTCACTACTATATTCCATCTTCCGTAATCTAATGGATAATGCCATTGCATACGCCGGAAGTAATATCCAGATCAATATCAACTGTTTCCGTGAAGATGAGAATTTCTACTATTTCAGCTTTGCCGACACAGGTATTGGAGTATCTCCCGAACATCTGAATCGTCTCTTCGAACGTTTCTACCGGGTAGACAAAGGTCGTTCACGGAAAGTAGGTGGAACAGGACTGGGATTAGCTATTGTGAAGAACGCCGTCATCATCCATGGTGGTAACATCTCCGCCAAGAACAATCAGGGAGGCGGACTGGAATTTGTATTTACATTGGCAAAGGAGAAGTAAAATCAAGAGTTATCCTGCAAAACTTGTCTAATCAAAAAACGAACAGAAAAGAACGCAGCAAAATAAAAGGAAGAAAAATTCTTTGAATAAAGTAGAAAGGGCATTATCTTTGCCACCAATGTAATCTACATAAGTTCAATGTAATAATTGTTAGTTATGAAAACAAACATCTATATTCTTCCAGCTATATGCATCCTTTGCCTTTGTGCCTGCAAAAGTGGCAACGCTTCCAGTCTGAACAAAAATGATGTAATACAAGACACCATTAAAACCTTTACATTGCCTGCCATCCCCCCAATGATGACAGCCCCTGAACAACGGGCAGACTTTCTGGTGAAACATTATTGGGATAACGTCAACTTCGCCGACACCAATTACATCCACCACCCCGAAGTGACCGAACAAGCTTGGGCGGATTATTGTGACATACTGAATCACGTTCCGTTGGAAACTGCACAAGAAGCCATGCGGAAAACAATCGAACAAACGAATGTAGACAAAAAAGTATTTACCTACATCACCGACCTGGCGGATAAATACTTATACGACCCCAACTCCCCCATGCGTAACGAAGAATTCTATATTCCCGTATTAGACGCCATGTTAGCTTCTCCCTTGTTAGAGGAAATAGAAAAAGTACGTCCTAAAGCCCGCCGGGAATTAGCACAGAAAAACCGTATCGGAACCAAAGCCCTGAACTTCAGCTACACATTAGCTTCCGGCGCACAAGGCTCCCTCTATCAACAGCAAGCCGACTATATCCTCCTATTCATCAACAACCCCGGTTGTCATGCCTGCACAGAAACGATAGATGCCCTGAAAAACGCACCTATCATCAACCGACTTTTGGGACAAAAGAAACTAACAGTCCTCTCCATCTACCCTGACGAAGAGTTGGACGAATGGAGAAAACACCTGAATGAATTCCCCAAAGAATGGATCAACGGATACGACAAGAAATTTTCCATCAAAGAACAACAACTATATGATTTGAAGGCTATTCCTACCCTCTACCTTTTAAACAAGGAAAAGATCGTGCTCCTAAAAGACGCCACCGCACAAGCTATCGAAGAATACCTAACTAATGTTGGATTAGAGTAAAAACGGTACAGAAATGAACTAATTCATTTCTGCACTGATTGCAATTATTCCCTTTATGTGCTATAATTATTCCGGAGTTATACTAAATATAATCACTCCGGATACATATATTTATTCGTCGGACTATAGTCCGACGCAAAGTTGACTATAGTCTTTCTTTCGAAGCACTATAGTCCAACGAAAGGTAGACTATAGTTCGACGAATTAATATATGCATATAGAGATATTATTTTCTACAGAATTGGAATGTAAATTTAGTACTTGAATTCCTTGTCTAAAACATTTGATTCATATCGGTGCAGTAAGGAACAAAATAGGTGGATATCGCTGCATCCACCTATAAAAAACTACCAATTATGTTTCAATAAATCTGTTTCATACGTCCAACGTTGGACATAGACAAGGATACTTTTTAAAAGCTAATCTTATATCAAACAAATAAAAAAAGGCGGGCAACTCAATACCCGCCTCTAAAATCCGCTAATTTGGTAAATTTTGTAATAAGTGGCAGTCTCATTTACAAAAATACAAAAAATATCGAAGAAAACAAGTAAGAAGCAACAAATAATCGGTCCTTGCACGGCTCCTCCAATCTCGTTCTTTTTGGTTCTTTTTCTTTCGTATCAAGACAAAAGAAAAAGAACATCCCCCAACTTGGAAAAAACAAATAAACTCCCTATCTTTGTCGCGCATTGGTTTGCGACTCCCATGCGGGGGAAGCAATTAAAAGGGAATCAGGTGTAAATCCTGAACAGTCCCGCTGCTGTAAGTTCCATGCATGTTACAAGCAATTCACTCATTGCCACTGGAGACTAATCTGGGAAGGCGTTTGTAACAGGAATAAGTCAGAAGACCTACCATGCAATTATGTTTCACTGCTTTCGAGGAAAAAGCGTTGAGTCTAATGAACCGGACAAGTCGTCTATCATTTCATTCATCACTCTAATTCAGAGAAAGTGTGTTAAAACGAATAAACTCTGCCAAGTTTATTTATGCGTGTCCGGTCGAAGGGATTTCGCCCGGACACTTTTAAATAGCAACAGACAGAAAAAGAACTAAATGAAAGAGAGAACATTTAAGAAAATGATCTTTGCAGTATTCTGCTGCCAATTCTTATCCATACCACTTTTTGCACAACAGCAAAAGGTAGATACGACACATACATATTCTATTCCTGAAGTAACTGTATCAGATATCTATCAGACTCGCGAAGTACGTTCTACCGCTCCCCTGCAAGTATTCTCCAAAGACGCTCTGAAAAACCTGCACGCCCTGCAAGTATCCGACGCAGTGAAACACTTTGCCGGAGTGACCGTAAAAGACTACGGAGGTATTGGCGGACTAAAAACTGTATCCATACGAAGCCTGGGAGCACAACATACCGCTGTTGGCTATGACGGAATAGCCCTAACCGATTGCCAAACGGGACAAATCGACATCGGGCGTTTCTCACTCGATAACGTAGACAGACTTTCTCTAAACAACGGACAAAGCGATAACATCTTCCAACCTGCCCGCTTCTTTGCGTCAGCAGGCATCTTGAATATCCAGACACTTACCCCACAGTTCACAAAAGACAAAAAGACCAACATAGCAGGAGCTTTCAAAACAGGTTCCTGGGGATTAGTCAATCCCTCCCTCCTGCTGGAACAACAATTCAATAAAACATGGAGCATGTCAGTCAATGGCGAATGGATGTCTTCTGACGGACATTATCCATATACACTGCGCTATGGAAGTGCAGAAGGAGATCTGTCCTCACGTGAGAAACGGAAGAATACAGACGTACAGACATTCCGTGCTGAAGCCGGACTTTACGGTAACTTCTCCGATAAAGAACAATGGCGGTTGAAAGCCTATTACTTCCAGTCCTCCCGGGGACTACCCAAAGCTACCACTTTCTACAACGACCATTCTACCCAACACCTGTGGGATAAAAACACTTTCATACAAAGTCAATACAAGAAAGAATTCAGCCAACAATGGGTATTCCAAACCTCTGCCAAGTGGAATTGGAGCTATCAACGTTACCTGGACCCCGACACAAAGAACTCATTAAAGAAAACAGAAAACAGCTACTACCAGCAAGAATATTACCTTTCCGCTTCTGTACTATACAGACTGTTGAGCAACCTCTCATTCTCTCTTTCCACAGACGGAAGTATCAATACCATGAATGCCGATCTAAACAACTTTGTACATCCCACGCGCTATTCATGGCTAACGGCATTCGCCGGCAAATACGTGAATGACTGGTTAACAATCTCCGCATCCGCATTGGCAACTGTTATCAATGAAGATGTAAAGAAAGGCGGCAGCGCCGGCAATCACCGTAAACTAACCCCTTATGTAAGTGCCGCATTCAAACCTTTTCATAATGAAGAATTCCGTGTACGCTTCTTCTATAAAGACATTTTCCGCCTGGCAAGTTTCAACGACTTATATTACGAAGAAGTAGGAAACACACAACTAAAGCCGGAAAAAGCCAAACAATACAATATCGGACTGACATACAGCAAGAATGTATGCCCGTTCCTACCCTATTTGTCAGCAACCGTCGACGCTTATTATAATAAGGTAACAGATAAAATCATCGCTTACCCTACCAAGAACCTTGCAGTATGGAGCATGAAAAACCTGGGACAGGTTGACATCAAAGGCATTGATGTTACAGGAAGCCTCTCCCTCCAACCTTGGGAAAAAATCCGCATCAACCTCTCGGGTAACTATACATACCAACGAGCATTAGACGTTACCCCACCCGATCCAAATACGTATGAATCAACATACAAACACCAGATAGCCTACACTCCCCGCGTCTCCGCTTCGGGGCAGGCAGGTATCGAAACACCATGGATCAACCTGTCTTACTCATTCCTATTTTCAGGAAAGCGTTATGCGTTGGGACAAAACATTGCCGAAAACAGATTAGATAGTTATAGCGATCACAGTATTTCTGCAAGCCGTGATTTCCTGATAAGAAAAATCACCACCTCTTTCAGCTTGGAAGTACTGAACCTGATGGACAAGAATTACGAGATTGTGAAATACTTCCCAATGCCCGGACGATCTGTAAGAGCAACAATAAAAATAAGATATTAAATATTATAAAATAAGATATTGACGTGAAAAGGAAATTAATATATATATTCTGGTGCTGGCTGTCATCGATCTTGTTATTCATGGCATGTGATGACATGGAAGACAAACCTTTCACATCAGGCATTATGGGTGATCCGACAGAAACGGGTACCGCTGAATTATATGTATTATGTGAAGGGCTGTTCAATCAGAATAACAGCTCATTGGCACGTTTCTCTTTCGGTAATCAACAAATGGTTCGTGATTACTTCAAAGCAGTCAACCACCGGGGATTAGGAGATACAGCCAACGATATGGCTATTTACGGAAGCAAGGTATATGTCGTAGTCAACATCTCCAGTACAGTAGAAGTGATAGATTTTCGTACAGGAACCTCATTGAAACAAATTCAGATGCAGGCAGAAAATGGGAGTTCCCGCCAACCACGCTATATCGCTTTTCATAAAGAAAAAGCATACGTATGTTCCTATGACGGAACCGTTGCGCGTATAGACACAACTTCCCTCTCCATAGATGCCATCACATCAGTGGGACGTAACCCTGACGGCATTTGTGTACAAAACGAAAAGCTATATATTTCCAATTCCGGCGGATTGGATTATTCATCAAGGCTGGGTGTAGATAATACAGTATCCGTTGTCGATATTGCCACATTCAAAGAAAGTAGCAAAATTATAGTAGGCCCGAATCCCGGTAAAATAATAGCAGGTCCGGATGAAACCGTCTATGTAGCCACCCGTGGCGAAGATATAGAAGCCGGAGATTATAATTTCGTCAAGATAGACTGCCGGACAAACAAAGTCACTCAATCTAACGAGAAAGTGCAAAACTTCGCCATCGACGGAGATATAGCCTATCTATACAATTACAACTATACCACACAAACTTCTTCTATCAAGATGTTCAATCTGAAAACAGAAGAAACAATCCGTGAGAATTTCATAACCGATGGAACTGTGATAAAGACACCTTACGGTATCAATATCAACCCTTACAGCAACAATGTATATATCACCGAAGCACGCGATTACACCACTTACGGCGACTTACTTTGTTTCAACCAACAAGGACAACTCATGTTCCGCCTGAACAACATCGGACTTAACCCGAATACCATCGCATTCAGTGACAAAGCCTCACAAAGCAATATTGACGATAATGACGATGACACGGAAAACCCTCTAGCTTTCGCCAATAAAGTATGGGAATACCGTCCTGCTCCCGGACAATTTATCAATACTACCACATCAGCATACAAGGATGGATTTACCTACGATGAAATATTGGAAGAAGCAACCCGCAGAATCCAGCAAAAATCGCTTATTACATTAGGAGGATTCGGTGGCTACATTGTTTTAGGATTCCCACAGCCCATTCCGAATGTAACGGGAGAATATGATTTCAAGGTAAGAGGTAATGCTTACTACAATTCCAAAACCGGAACAGGAAAACTAGGAGGAAGTGCCGAACCGGGAATTGTATTCGTATCCAAAGATGCAAACGGCAATGGAAAACCTGATGACGAATGGTATGAACTGAAAGGCAGCGAATACGGGAAAGATACAGAAACCCGAGGATATGAAATAACTTATTACCGCCCGAACCCAGCCAACCAAAATGTTTTCTGGAAGGACAATAAAGAAAACGAAGGATATATT
The DNA here is from genome assembly GCF_003439055.1 of Bacteroides sp. OM05-10AA. NCBI lineage: Bacteria > Pseudomonadati > Bacteroidota > Bacteroidia > Bacteroidales > Bacteroidaceae > Bacteroides > Bacteroides sp. OM05-10AA. The sequence goes on along the minus strand of NZ_QSUR01000003.1, from coordinate 66,448 downwards.
CTCCGCAACAGTTACCATAATCAGGAATCCTATTATCCACTTTGGGTAGAAGATGATGAAATCACATTCCAGGGAACACGCCTAAAAGATAATGCTGTCTTGGAAAATGGATTATGGGTAGGATATTGTTATCCATGGGGATATGCAGACAACCATCCCAACACCAAGGAAGGTAGTAATTTCAAGATAGATTGGGCTGTGGACAGTAACGGTACACCAGCCGACTTGGATCAAATAGATTTCGTTAAGATTATGACTGCAGTTAACCAAGACGCAGGACAAATGGGTGAAATATCAACCGAAGTCACAACCGTTGAAAACTTACATTTCAAAAAATAATCAACAATTTATTAATAACTAAAATTAGAAAAGAACATGAAAAAATTATCCTTATTATTACTATTATCAGTATTTATATTTTGTGGCTGTAGCGATGATGACGATACAAAAACATACATACTTAGCTTGCCTAATTACGAAACTCATACACTCGACATGGGCGATCAAGAAAATCCGGATGATTCATGGTCAGTAAGTAGTGAGTGGGGAACAACTAACTATAAATACAATCTGTTAACTGACGCAAGTGGAATCTTTGAATTTGACTGTGTATCTTCAACATACGGTTTCTATTCAGATAGCTTTGCATTTACGAATTGTACAGTAGAAGATTGTCCAGACTTCGCAAGCTATGATTATCGCGCTATCACCAAAAAAGGGGTAATCAATAATACATACGTTATCGTTGGAGCTGCCGGATATAAAATCGGAAAGAATTCTGATAAAGAAGCCGCAATACGATTCAGAGATCACGACAACCCTAATGAACTGGAAGACTATAGAGTAAAAGGACTATATGTAACAAACAGTGTCTATGCTTATAGCAGTATGAAAGAAGGAACTGGATATTATGGTGAAGAAGAAATATTCGGAAGCAACGACTCATTCAAACTTACTATCTACAATTATGATAAAACAATGCACGTAGATTGTTATTTGGCAGAAGGAACCAATCTCCTCGATCAATGGAAATGGGTAGATCTAACTTCATTGGGAGAAACGAAAGGACTAAAATTCTCATTAACATCTACCAAAAAGAATGAATACGGTCCATTGACACCGACCTACTTCTGTCTTGACGGTATCACTATTGAAGACTAAATAGCCACTGCTCGATTGACCTCAACCGATTATATATTTATTTTTAATCAGCCTATTGATTACCAATAATCAAACTTATAATCATACTCAATCGAATGCATAATTTTAAAGAGCCGGATATCCTTTTAAGGGATCCGGCTCTCTTTATATCTTCTTACCACAAATTGATATATCACTAGCCTACGGAGAAATAATTCCATCAGCCACAACTTACAAAAAGTCATCATATATTTGTTAATCACACAGATTTTAGCTACATTCGTCGATCTAAACTATAAATCTACAACAATGGAATTACCTTTTGCTGAATCATGGAAAATCAAGATGGTAGAACCCATCCGGAAAAGCACACGTGAAGAGCGTGAGCAATGGATTAAAGAAGCACATTATAATGTCTTTCAACTCAAATCAGAACAAGTTTATATAGATCTCATCACAGACTCCGGAACCGGAGCGATGAGTGACCGCCAATGGGCGGGAATGATGCTAGGTGATGAAAGCTATGCCGGAGCAACCTCATTCTTCAAATTGAAAGAGATGATTACGAAACTAACAGGATTTGAATACATCATACCAACCCATCAGGGACGTGCCGCTGAAAATGTTCTTTTCTCTTATTTGGTACATGAAGGAGACATTGTGCCCGGCAACTCACATTTTGACACCACCAAAGGGCACATCGAGGGACGTCATGCCATCGCATTAGACTGCACCATTGATGCAGCCAAACAAACCCAACTAGAAATACCGTTTAAAGGAAATGTAGACCCTGATAAATTACAGAAAGCCCTCACAGAATACGCTGAACGGATTCCTTTTATCATCGTCACCATCACCAACAATACAGCCGGAGGACAACCCGTCTCCATGCAAAACCTGTACGAAGTACGTGCCATCGCCGACAAATATGGCAAACCCGTACTTTTCGACTCTGCACGTTTTGCCGAGAATGCCTACTTCATCAAAATGCGCGAAGAAGGTTACCGAGACAAAACTATCAAAGAAATCACACGGGAAATGTTCTCTCTTGCCGATGGCATGACAATGAGCGCCAAGAAAGACGGAATCGTCAATATGGGCGGATTTATTGCCACGCGGCGTGCAAACTGGTATGAAGGTGCAAAAGGCTTCTGTGTACAATACGAAGGCTATCTTACCTACGGAGGCATGAACGGACGGGATATGAACGCCCTCGCCATCGGACTGGACGAAAACACCGAATTCGACAACCTCGAAACCCGTATCAAACAAGTGGAATACCTGGCAAAGAAACTGGATGAATACGGAATCCCTTACCAACGCCCAGCCGGAGGACACGCCATCTTCATTGACGCGCCTAAAGTGCTGACACATGTTCCTCAAGAAGAATTCCCGGCGCAGACGCTAACCGTAGAGCTCTACCTGGAAGCCGGTATCCGTGGATGCGAAATCGGTTATATCCTTGCTGACCGTGATCCGGTGACCCATGAAAATCGCTTTAACGGCCTTGACCTACTCCGCCTCGCAATCCCCCGCAGAGTATATACCAACAATCACATGAATGTAATAGCTGCCGCCCTCAAAAATGTATATGAACGCAGAGAAAGCATCACTCATGGAGTACGTATCGCCTGGGAAGCTCCCTTAATGAGACACTTCACAGTTCAATTGGAAAGATTATAAACTTGGAGAATATTTGTTCGCGTAAAACAAAAGTGTTCCCCAAGTGTTTATATTATAATCGAACTTAATACGTAAAAATTATGGCAGAAGATTATAAATTAATAGACAACGAAGAAAAACATCGGTATGAGTTTCAGATCGATGGCAAAATAGCTGAAATAGACTATATCAAATCAAACAATGGAGAAATATACCTTGTACACACCGAAGTACCCGCTTCATTAGGCGGCAAGGGAGTAGGCTCACAACTTGCAGAAAAAGCATTGACAGACATCGAGCGACAAGGTCTACGCCTGGTACCGCTTTGCCCGTTTGTAGCCGGATATATTCACAAACATCCGGAATGGAAGCGAATTGTAATGCGTGGTATTCATATTAAATAAATACATATATGGGAAAAAAAATTGAATATACCAATGGTGAACTGACCATTGTATGGCAGCCTGAATTATGTCAGCATGCCGGAATATGTGTAAAGATGCTACCTAATGTTTATCATCCCAAAGAAAGACCCTGGGTACAAATCGAAAATGCGACAACAGAAGAATTAATTGCACAAATCAGCAAATGTCCGTCAGGAGCATTGAGCTATCGACTTAATAAAAAAGAGAAATAACCCAATAGTGAAAGACTTCGCCCGAAAGGCTTTGAATTCATAAAAATGAGATTGCTTCAAAATAAAAAAATGAGGCAGTCTCATTTTTCATTTTAGAAAGACACGACATTCGGACCATGATAACACACCGAGAAAAGAGCTTCACATACTTCTTCGTCCGTTCAATTCAATGTCCACGTCAATACAAAGTCCGGACAAATACGATAACCGACAGAATAAAGTTCTTGCTGCTCCGTAGCCAACTCCTGAACCTGAAACGTCCCCTCCCCTTGAGGAATAAAATGCGTCAGCCGGAGTTTACGAAGATCCGCATCCGCATTTTCCATCCGCTTGAAAACAGCTTCCTTTGCCGACCAATACAATAGCAGCCCCCAGGTTATATCCCCCTGATAAGATTCTACTTGCTCGTCAGGACGGACATAGCGGTCGGATACCTTGTGAACCCGTTGGGCATATTGCTCAATGTCAATGCCTACCGGAACCGAAGAAGCAAGCATCACTGCCACATAACCTTTCGTATGAGAAATACTGATAAAAGAAGAATGATCTGTGAGATAAGGTTTCCCCTCGGGAGAATAACCAATTTCCTTGTCTTCCTGCAACATGGAATACAACAGAACACGAACCGACAACCATTCCATCTTACGACGTTCGGAGACAAAGCGATTCAATTCCTGCTCACAGAAAGCTCTTCGCGCACCGGGCAAAAGAAGCAATAAAGCATCCAAAGACTCTTCCATCTTCCAAACAGCCCACTGTATGCCATTTGTCTTATACTGCAGAAACAACGCCATCTTCCATTTCCTTCGGCAGAATTGTAAACTTAACTTTCAATATACGGCGACTATCCATCTCGAGCACTTCAAACTCATAATTGTGATACGTCACTTTCTCATGCAGCGCCGGGAATTCACCTTTAATTTCGAGCAACATACCTGCCAATGTATCTGCATCTCCCACCACCTTTTCAAATTCGTCTTCGTCTACTTTTGCAATCTTATAGAAATCCGTCAATTGCGTTTTCGCTTCAAATATCCAGGTATGGTCATTCAAGACAACGTATGTACGCTCTTCATCATCGTATTCGTCGTGAATCTCACCTACAATCTCTTCGATAATATCCTCCATCGTTACCAGTCCGGAAGTTCCTCCAAACTCATCCACAACAATAGCAATATGAATCTTATTCGCTTGGAAGTCACGCAGCAAATCATCAATCATCTTCGTCTCCGGCACAAAATAAGCCGGACGAATCAATGACTGCCAACGGAAATTATCCCCCTTATTGACATGAGGCAGAAGGTCTTTAATATACAGCACCCCTTTGATATTGTCCCGTGAACCGGAATAGATAGGAATACGTGAATAAGCATTTTCAATGATACATTGCATCACCTCCTTGAAAGACGTACGAATATCCAAATCGACCATATCCAGGCGTGATGTCATCACCTCCTTCACGGTTTCCCCACCGAAACGGATAATTCCCTCCAGAATATTATTCTCTTCAGAAAGCTCCGCTTTATCCGTCAGTTCCAACGCGTGCGACAGTTCATCCACAGAAATATTGTGACTCTTCTTCACAAAATGCTTATTCAGAAAAGTTGTCGAACGCACAAGCACAGTAGCTATCGGACGGAATACCTTTTCCAGAAAGTAAATTCCCGGTGCCGAAAAACGGCAAAAGGCCAATGTTTTCTGTGCCGAATAGATCTTAGGCATAATTTCACCGAACAACAACAGGAGGAAAGTCAGGATGACGGTCAGTATCAGGAACTCTGCCAACGGAGAATGGAAAACAAACACATTCATAAAGAAGAAATTGCAGAGCATGATAATGGTCACATTCACAAAATTGTTCGTAATCAAGATCGTTGCCAAGAGGCGTTCTGAATCACCCAGCAGGGCACTTATTTTTTCATCGGAAGGATGATTGTGTTCATCAATATCATTCCGGTCGGAAGGAGTAAGTGAGAAAAAAGCTATTTCGGAAGCCGAAGCAAAGCCGGAAGCAAGCAGGAGCACACCTGCCAGCGCTATGGCAATAATAGCAGAGATAGAAGGAGTGTTTACGGTAATACCGTTGAAAATGTCAGCCAATTGGCTTAAATAACCATCTGAGTCCAAAGAGTTTATATTTTAGTTAAACAAAAGATAATGTGCCAATGAGTTAGAAAAAATCGATTGGCACACTATCACATTATTTAGAACGGCAAATCATCTGCCGGATTATCTTGTACAGGTTGCGCCTGCGACTGCTGCGTTTGTTGCGGCTGGCCGGCAACCGGTTGTTGCTGCTGTCCCATAGCAGGCTGTCCGGAAGCAGAAGCTCCCGCACCCGGATTGGCTCCTTTCGGAGACAACATTTCCATATTATCCACATAAATTTCGGTGATATAGCGCATAGCACCCGACTGATCGCTGTAAGAACGCGTTCTTATCTTCCCTTCCAGATACAGTTTGTCACCTTTGTGCACATATTTATCTACAATCTCCGCCAAACGGTTAGATGCAACGATATTATGCCACTCTGTTCTTTCGGGAATCTGGGTTCCATTAGCCAACGTATATCCACGATCCGTCGTAGCCAATGGGAAAGTTGCCACTGCCGAACCTGTATCGAAGTATTTCACCCGAGGATCTTGTCCTACATTTCCTATCAATATCACTCTATTTACTGACATATCTGTATCAAGTTTATGATTCTTAAAATTAAATCTGCTGCCAAAATTAAACAGAATAACAATAGGATGCAAGAATTTTAAGTATTAAAGTTTTAAGTATTAGGTATTAATCAAGTATTAGGCTGTGCCATAAACTAGATGGTTAATACTTAATACCTAATACTTAATACTTGATTAAGTTTTGCACCAACTTTGAAATAGCGTACCGTTCCAGTTCCTCTACTTTTATTCTCTGGAAATTACCGAAAGAAGTCAAATTTTCAGATAATGTTACTTCATACAGATTAGCATAAATCACCCGGTGAGACAACACATGCTTCACTTCCCTGCAAACAGAACGCACCACCGGCACTTCCCCCGACGCAAAGAATGCACGGAATTCCGGCAAAGCAAGAAACTCTTCCTCCGAAAGAGCTGTCGGAGTCTCTATCAATGGCAATTCGAACAGATTCTTCCAAATATCATTTCCTGTTCGTTTATTTATAAAGGTATACGCGCCCGCACGTACATAAATATAATTAAAGTAACGGTTGGTAGTCTTTGTCTTATGCTGTTTCACCGGAAGCTTTGTCACTACCCCCTTTGAAAGCGCCGAGCAACCGCCTGCCAACGGACAGAACAAACAGTTGGGCGACTGCGGAGTACACTGAATCGCTCCGAAATCCATTATCCCCTGATTGTAAACAGCCGGATGCTTCTTATCCAACATCTCATCTGCCAATGCTGCAAAGAGTTTTTTTCCTTCCGTCGAATCAATCGGAGTATCTATACCGAAATAACGCGAAAGTACCCGATACACATTGCCATCCACCACCGCATAAGGCATGCCGTAAGCAAACGAACAGATAGCTGCCGCCGTGTACTCTCCCACTCCTTTCAGAGCCAGCACTTCCGGATAGGTTTTCGGGAAAACACCATTCATGCTTTTAGCGGCAGCATGAAGATTGCGGGCACGCGAATAATATCCCAATCCCTGCCAATACTTCATCACCTCATCCTCATCCGCAGCAGCCAAAGTCTGTACATCGGGAAAACGCTTGATAAAACGAAGAAAATAATCATACCCCTGCGCCACTCTAGTCTGTTGAAGAATAATCTCCGAAATCCAGATCAAATACGGATCGGCAGACTCCCTCCAAGGCAATTCACGTTTATTCTCTTCATACCACTCTACAATCGTTTTCGTAAACTCGTTCATATCCTCGTTCCTAATGTATTATCTAACATTTATCTTGTATATCCTACCCAAAAGGCACACAAAAGTAACTCTTTTAGCTCTAAGAAAACCCTATGCCACTATTTTTTTAGAAAAATGTGCAGAATATATTTTTTTAGGAGCTTAAAAAGCTATATATTTGCAGTCCAAAAAATTAGCAATAACATAGTAATAATATTTTTTTTAAGGAAAAATGACTAAAGCAGATATTGTAAACGAGATTACAAAGAAAACTGGGATTGATAAGCAGACAGTTCTTACAACAGTTGAGGCATTTATGGATGCAGTAAAAGATTCACTGTCTAACGATGAGAACGTATACCTGCGTGGGTTTGGTAGTTTCGTAGTAAAGAAAAGAGCACAGAAAACTGCTCGTAACATTTCTAAAAACACTACGATCATTATTCCGGAGCACAATATTCCGGCTTTCAAACCGGCTAAGACATTTACAATTTCAGTAAAGAAATAATAAACAAGAGTATTAACCCATAAAATGTGAAGCTATGCCAAGCGGAAAAAAGAAAAAAAGACATAAAATGTCTACGCACAAGCGTAAAAAAAGACTAAGAAAGAACAGACATAAAAGCAAAAAATAATTTTTAAGTCTGGATCACACAGAAATAAAGAACAAACTTGCGAAGCTAATGTCTTTCAAGTTTGTTCTTTGTTTAAGTAGCTAACCCAAAATGAACAATTTGTAAAAAAAGTTGTTCATATAAATGAGATTCAATCAATAATAAGGAAACAAAACAGTGACAAGTGAACTAGTAGTTGACGTACAGCCCAAAGAGGTCTCCATCGCCCTTCTCGAAGATAAGAGCCTGGTGGAACTTCAAAGCGAAGGAAGAAATATTTCTTTCTCTGTGGGCAATATGTATTTGGGACGTATCAAGAAATTGATGCCCGGACTAAATGCATGCTTTGTAGACGTCGGTTACGAGAAAGACGCTTTCCTTCATTATTTAGACTTGGGTCCTCAATTTAACTCACTCGAAAAGTTTGTAAAGCAGACTTTAAGCGACAAAAAGAAGCTGACCTCCATCAGCAAAGCAACCCTGCTTCCCGACCTTGACAAGGATGGAACTGTATCCAACACCCTCAAAGTAGGACAAGAAGTAGTGGTGCAAATCGTTAAGGAACCGATCTCCACTAAGGGACCGCGACTGACGTCCGAAATTTCATTTGCCGGACGCTATCTCGTACTGATCCCTTTCAATGATAAGGTTTCTGTTTCACAAAAAATTAAATCGAGCGAAGAGCGCGCCCGCCTTAAACAACTGCTGATGAGTATCAAGCCTAAAAACTTTGGTGTCATTGTCCGCACGGTAGCCGAAGGCAAACGCGTAGCCGAACTCGACGGAGAGCTTAAAGTCTTGGTTAAGCATTGGGAAGATGCGATGGTAAAAGTACAAAAAGCCACCAAGTACCCGACGTTGATTTATGAAGAAACCAGCCGCGCCGTAGGTTTGTTGCGCGACCTCTTCAACCCATCATTTGAGAATATTCACGTCAACGACGAGGCTGTGTACAATGAAATTAGGGATTACGTATCACTGATTGCGCCCGACCGGGCTAATATCGTGAAACTGTACAAAGGCCAACTTCCCATTTACGACAATTTCGGTATCACCAAGCAGATTAAATCATCGTTTGGTAAAACAGTCTCTTACAAGAGTGGTGCCTATCTGATTATTGAGCACACTGAGGCGCTTCACGTAGTAGACGTGAACAGCGGTAACCGCACCAAGAATGCCAACGGGCAGGAAGGTAACGCACTCGAAGTAAATCTGGGAGCCGCCGACGAGCTGGCCCGCCAACTGCGATTAAGAGACATGGGTGGTATCATTGTCGTCGACTTCATCGATATGAATGAAGCCGAAAACCGTCAAAAGCTTTATGAACGAATGTGTGCCAATATGCAGAAAGACAGGGCACGGCATAATATTCTGCCGCTTAGCAAATTTGGGCTAATGCAGATTACACGCCAACGTGTGCGTCCGGCAATGGACGTCAACACGACCGAAATCTGTCCTACTTGCTTCGGCAAAGGCACTATCAAATCGTCCATTCTCTTTACGGACACTTTGGAGAGTAAAATTGATTACCTGGTCAATAAACTGAAGGTTAAGAAATTCTCGTTACACGTCCATCCGTATGTTGCCGCCTACATCAATCAGGGACTCGTTTCCCTGAAACGGAAGTGGCAAATGAAATATGGATTCGGTATTAAGATTATTCCAAGTCAGAAACTCGCATTCCTGCAATATGTGTTCTATGATACACATGGAGAGGAAATCGATATGAAGGAAGAAATCGAAATCAAATAGACAGAAAAGGCGGCTTGTTAGGTACGGGTCGCCTTTTTGTTTGATTATTGTCTATTCTTCTTTCAAATCATAATACAACAAACGAGTATGTTTATCATCATCATTTGGAAGCAGTAGACTAAAATTATTTTTCTCATAAAATGGAATAGCGTTTAAATATGCATCCACAGTAATGAAACGACATCCAGTTTTATTGTTCTCGATAAAATAGTCTTTTATAAAATCCATCAATACTGTACCGATACCTGTACCAGAATAAGCAATATCAACAGCAAAACGGCATATTTTCACAGCGGGATAACTTTTCAAACGCTTATCATTAACAAAACGATGCTTACGAAACCTATTAAATTCTGTCTTATTCTCAAAATCCCCTAACGAAACACGATCATTAGCCAAACTGAAATATGCTATTATTCTATCATCAACTTTAGCGATGTAAGACACTGCCAGTAATGCCTCCCGATAAAACGGAGCCTCATGCAAAATAAAATCGTTCAAGTCGGCATCACCGCAATTGAACGATTCTTCTATTTTTTCACCTTCTTCCATCCGACTAATGCGGAATTTAGAAAAGTCTATTTGTACACCCATTATCCAATTATTTAAAATTAGTTGCCGCTTTCATAACGAGCTCATAATTTTTGCGTCTACGTTCCCGCTCCTCTTTCGACACTTTACGTGGATTTTTCATCTTTTCTTCAAACCGACGAGCATCCTCTCCAAACAATATTGGGGTTTCTCTTATTGGTCTTGCCATCTTATTCCCTCCTTTCATTAATTGTAGATACAAAGGTAACACAATTTCTCCTCTATAGCAAATCATCATACATTTTCTTCTTCAGGAAGGATATGTCGATATTTTCATGGTGGTATGTGAGGAAGTAAAATAACAAGAATGGATATTAGGAAATTATCGTGCGATAATCTACAACTAAGATTTCTTCTTAAAGATTAAAAAGCCCAGACTTTCGCAAGCCCGGGCTTTCTGTATTCTCTCAAAGCATCTCCTTAATCTATAGGGAAATGGGGTACTAGTATTAAAGATTTTAGCATACTAGCATAATGTAAAGAGATACATTCAGAGTAAAGATAAAAGGGATGCCAGTGGGAAATTAGGGCGGCATCCCTTTCTAAAAGAAGTACAGATAGGGAAAGATTGACTTTCACAAGCTAATGCCTTCCATCTGTTGCTTCTCGGCATATTCTTCACCATAATGGTGAAGAAGGGTTTATCTTCAATCTCTATTATTATTTTGCACCTGCCTTAAAGGTTACCGTAAACTCTGTTGCATCACCAACTACAGCTCCCCATTTAGAAGTTGCTTGCAATTTAATCTTAGCAACAAGATCAGTACCGATAATTTCTTGTCCGGCAGTTGTAGTATTCAGTTTTACTTTATTATTAGTAAGAGTAAAATACTTGTCAAATTCTGCTTTATTACTAGGTACAAACTTAAGAGATAGACCATACATACTAAGAGCTTTTGCTGGAGTCATACCAGTACCAAAATGTTCAATAGCATTAGTCGCGTTAACTTCAAGCGTCGGCCACATTATAAAGCCTCTCTTGTCTTTCCAAACGAAGTTCTTAGCTGCTGGTTGACCTGCTGCTGGAATTGCAGGATTGAAAGCGGTAGACAAATCTATCTGATCATTTTTTTTGTCTGTTTCTACAGCTCTCTTATCAGGAAGAATCAATGTACCATTCAAGTCTGCTACAGGAATAAGAATATTCACTGTACTCTTATCAGCAGGGAATATTTCGACCTTATTAGATTTTGCAGAGAATTTCACTGAAATCGGATTTGGTTTACCTTCTTTCAGATAAGAATAGCTAACAGTACCGGCAGCAATGCTATATGTATAAGCATTATCAGTGGACATAGTTCCTGTAGTAGTCGGAGTTATTGTAGATCCCAATTCAAGTTCTCCAGCACTCTTCTTACTATTGAGCCACTCAAAAACAGTAGCATCATAAGCCTGTGTCAACTTTCTACTCAATGTTACTGTAGTTGGCTTATCATCATTATCCAACTTCATAAGCATCATTTCGTTACCAGGATTACTATTCAATGAATTCCAGTTCCAAGTATTGAAATCACCAGTCACAGTAGCAGTTACTGTAATAGCGACATTCACTGTTACGGTTTTGTTATTCAGCGTCAAAGCTATAGACAAGTTTTCAGCACCTGTTGTCACATAATCTGCCGGTACTACAATTTTAACGGCACTACTTTCTAGTTTCATGTAAGGTTTATCAGCACTTTGTGCAGGGTTAGCCACAGCAGTAGCACCTGTCAAGGCAGTTGCAGGTGTTGTTCCGTCACCAAGTGCTGCCAAGATTGCAGTCAGACCTTTCAACTCACCAGCATTGAGAGTAGCAGGAGCAACAGGATCAACAACGAGCGTATATGTCTTTTCACCAGTATTCCATTTCAAATCAGAGAATGCCAAGTTCACATCGCTACCCTTAGTTGCAAGAGTTACTGTAGCATAATCAGTACCTGTAATTGTTACAGTAGTTGGAGTACTACCATATTTTATTGTCACAGTAGGTTTAACACTACACTTGTTACCTTTTGCTGCTGCCTCCTTAGCAGACAATACACCGGCTTTACATTCGAAATTGTCCGGAGTAGCACCACCAGCAGTAGAACTATTTATTGCAAACGCCACATCAAATTGAGCCAGGTTAATGCCCAATTCATTCGGAGTCTTATCCTCTGTAACAGTAGCATTCTGCTTATCAGCTGCAACTTTAATTACATAAGCTCCATTTGCTTTATAATCAATAGTAGAGCTTTTGCCATCAGCTTCTCTTATAATACTAGTAGGTGCATTTCCCTCTTTCCAACTATATTCTACACCACGAATATAACTTATTGTTTTAGTAATAGCCAGATAATCAGAAGATATATCAGACAATTCTTTCTTTTCATCTTTGCCTTTCACAGTCAAAGCTACAGCATAACCATTAACACCGGTAGCAAAAGCATTTGCTTTAAGAGTTACTTCAATCAAATTGGAGTCATCACCGGGAGCTTTTGTTATCCCAGCAACAGTAAAGATACTAGCCGAACGAGTTAACGCCTGTGCATCTGCTGTAATCTCATACTTGCTGTTTGCTTTTATCAGTTCTTCTATTACTGAAGCCGGAGATACACGGAATTTTACTTTTCTCTCAAGAGTATTACCCATTTCAGCCCAAGTAGCAGAAGAAGGAGAAGTAACCGGATAAGAAGATGCTATATACAATGATGTAAATTCTACAGTTCTGTCTGCTGATTCCGGCACATACACGATGCTCTGAATCATACCTTTGATAGCGTCGATTTCTTTCTGAAGAGCATCTTGCATCTTCTTCAATTCGCTATCTGTTGCTTTCAACTCATCAGCAATAATGCTCTGCACCTTTTTAGTCAGAGAATTATCACCAGTGGGTGCAAGCAATGCAGCCAAGTCGTTCTTTGTATCATTAATTTGCTTGATAATGGCATCATAGTCTGCATATTTACCGTCTCCGGCGCCAACATAAGCATCAATAGCTTCCAGCAATTCGTCCAACTTGCCAAAGTTAGTTGCTACAGCATCACGGTCTTTATATATATCATTATATATGATAGTAATGATAGTCTCCAACGATTGTTCTGTACCGAACGGGAATTTGACAGTCTTAACCGTTGTGGCGATCTGTGACTTGATAGTTTCCGATACATACGTAGCTAACTCGCTCGGCGTACCCTCTGTACTGAAAACATCTCTTATCTGTTGGTTTACCAACTTTACCAAACCCGTCTCTTCATAACCGGCTAGTGACCCGTTTGCTGCAAATTGTTTTTCTGCAGTAATCAAATGATCCAATGTTGATTTAGCAGTTTCGAGGGCAGTAATCTTATCTTTCAGTCCTTTAATATAATCATCCCCTCCCAAAGCCTTTTTCAAAGCGGCCAAATCATTTTGAGCTGTAGCCAGTTGACCAGCCAAATCTTTTGCATTCTCGCCTACCGCATTTTTCAAAGCTTCCTGCAAATCAGCAATCTGCTGTGTCAACGAAGTTTCAGACGAAGGATCATTCACCAGTTTTTCCAGTTTAGCCAATTGATCTTTCAATTCCTTGCTCGCCTTATCAACAGCTGCATTCATGTCTTCCGTGCTTACAGGACTAGCAGATGTGATCTTATCAACCTGCTCCTGCAAGCCTTTAATGTCATCATCATAATCCTTACAGCTCGTTACTGCTGTACTGACTGTAAGCGTCAATGCCCCAAAAAGCATTACCCTAACAAATTTTTTCTTCATAACTACTTAAAAATTACATTAATAATATATTATTAAACACTAAGTTTCAATAATAGCCGCCCGTTACTTCGTAGGTAACGGATAAACCTTTGTACCTGCTCTTTTGGAGTAGTCAATACTGAAAAATAAGACGATAAGCAATGAAACATTTTTACCCCTGCTTCTGAAAGGCAGTAGAGGGAGGGAAATCTTTTGCAAAATTTAGAAGTTAACAAAGTCCTAATACAAAGAATCCGTGTGTTTTATTTGTTTAATTCCTCTTTTGAGTAGTTTATTAGAAAAAATGTATGATTTCGTTTGGTTGTTTTAAGAAATATGCTCATATTTGCACCGATATTTCAACCCGTTACCTACGAAGTAACAGAGTAAGAATCAAGCACTTGCACCCATCACCGAGCGTTTTACAAAGTCGAGCACCTGTTTATTTGCTTCATCAATTTTCTTACTTCGAAAAGGTTTCAAATAAGTTTCCGTTACAGTGATAGACGAATGTCCCATTGCTTCGGAAATAATGCCCGGATGAATTTCGCAATAATACGCAGTGGTCGCCCAAGTATGACGTGCGGTATATGAGCTCAACCGGTCTTTGAGTCCCAGCAGCTTTCCCACCAGTTCCAACTGATAGTTAAAATTGCGCAGAGCCAGTTGATATTCCTTATACGCCATTGGCGAACCTTCGTCACTGTGAAGAATCGGGAATAAATAGGGAGACTGCTCCTCGCGACTCATATACTTCCGTAAAAGAAACATTGCTTCCGAGGTCAACGTCACCGACAGCGGACGCCCCGTTTTACGACGACGATAACTAATCACATTCCCCCGGAGATCACTCTTACGCAAATAAGCCAAATCGACAAAAGGCAGCCCCCGGAGCAAGAACATAAGAATGAACAACTCCTGCGCACTCCTCATGGCAGGAGTAACCGCATCCGACTGCAACAGACGGGCAAATACCTTCTTCATATCCTCCGCATCCAATGCCCGACGACGGTCCGCCCGCGTACCTGTATATACGGAGCGAAACAAATGCGGCACATAAGGCGCTTTCCGAAGATCGACAGCACGATTGTAAACCGCGCGCAACGTGCGAAGATACGTAGACACCGTGTTCCAGCTACACCCACGAGCACGAAGGCTACCCTCAAAATGCTTCAACCACTCCGGAGTTATTTCCCGGAACGACAAACAACCGGAACCCTGAAAAGTAAGAATCGCATTCAAACTACTTCTATATACATGAGCAGTCCCTAAATTCCCACTCTGCTGCAAATCAACAGCCACTTGCTTCATAAACGAAGTAAAACTTTCCTTTTTCATTAAAAAATAATTTAATAATTAATATTTACTAATCTCACAATTTACTTTAGTAAAATACGAAAATATATATACAAAGATTTACATATATAAAATTATAATATTAAAAACTGAAATATTCACATTATCTATCAAATTTATTTTCATACATTTGCGCAGTTTTTTAAACAAATAATCATTTTAATTACTAAAAAACAACAAAGTTATGAACAACAATGAACCAGCTGCCGAACACTACAGCATCAATGGATTCAAGTATTTCTCCGAGTTGGCGAAAGAATATTTTCCAGATCTGGCAAACGCCTCTTCCGCCAGCAAAAAAATGCGCAAACGCATCAAAGCAGACAAGACGTTGAACGAACAACTGGCTGCCGCGTATTACACCTGTCAAACAATCGACATCAGTCCCGAAATGCAACTAATCCTTTACCGCCATTGGGGACCTCCCCACATCGACCTGCCGACAAACGTTTAATTACGTAGTAGAAAACGAAAACATCGACAAGGAATAAAAGGAAAATCGAACTATATATTTTTAAATATATCATTTATCTTTTTATTGTTTATTATGTATTCCACTTTGCGTTCACCACTTTTTTCAGAAAAGAAGATAACTATCATTTATACAGCTATTTACCGAAAGAAAAAAGCGTTCCACAAAGCGTTCGGCAAAATGACCGTTTTTTTCATTCCAAACAGAGCCTCCGAATCCCCCTAACGAAGGCTCTGTTTATCTCCGGCAGAAGCTCTATCAAACACAAACGGAGCATCTGTTTCATCTCCCGATCCTCTCTTCACTTCATGAAAGAAAACAAAAAACACAACAACTTACGTACCACAGCTATTCTTCTTCGTCCACACCCGTCCACAAACAGACACACCCCTTGCAAACCGCACGGGAATAGCGTACTTTTACAGAAAATTTAAATAACACTCAATGAAAAATTTCAATTTTCAAGCCATGCTGAAACATGGTTTTCTCATTATCCCTAAAGCCTTACTACAGCAGCAGATAGAAGACCGGCACATGCAAGAAGGAGAAATAGAAGCTCTCCTGAAAATTCTGATGAAAGTCAATTATTCGGATACACTCTACAACGACCGCCAAAATAAAAACTGCCTGTGTAAAAGAGGCGAAAGCCTGTTTAGTTATCGCGACTGGAGCCACATCTTCCACTGGTCTGTCGGAAAAGCCTTCAGGTTCATACACGAGCTTGCCACGCTGGGGATTATAGAAATCATCTCTCACCCCAACAATTCCTCCCTGCATATTCGTGTCGTCGAATACGATAAATGGATGGGAGTTCCCGATAGCGACAAGCAGAAAAAGAAAGTCGTCAACGAACAGTTTCACCTGTTCTGGAATGAATTCCACAGCATCACGCAGCTCCCCAAAGAGAATATCGCCAAAGCACAACGCGAATGGAAAAAGTTGAGCGACAAGGAACAACAACTCGCCATCGACAGGATAGAGGAATATTATTTCCACCAAACGAACATCAATTTCCTTCTCCATGCCGCCAGCTATTTATCCAACAAAGCTTTTCTTAACGAATACTGATAATATGAATACCGAAAACAGAGTTTCGCCACAGGCTCCCGAAATAGAAGAAGCCATCATCGGCGCCTGCCTGATAGAGCAGGGAGCCATACCACTGGTAGCCGACAAGCTGCGTCCCGAAATGTTCTATGTCCTGCGGCATCAGGTTATCTATGCCGCCATACTGGCCATGTACCACGCAGGAATGAAGATAGACATCCTCACCGTAAAAGAAGAGCTTTCCCACCGTGGAAAGCTCGAAGAGGCGGGCGGACCGTTCGGCATCACCCAATTGAGCAGCAAGGTGGCAACCTCCGCCCATCTTGAATATCATGCGCAGATCGTGCACGAGAAATACCTGCGACGCGAAATGATTCTGGGGTTCAACAAACTCCTCGCCTGTTCGCTAGACGAAACGATGGATATCGACGACTCACTGGTAGACGCACATAACCTGCTCGACCGTCTGGAAGGCGAATTCGGCCATAACAACCACATGCGCGACATGGATGAACTAATGACCGCCACCATGGTAGAAGCCGAAGGACGTATCGCCAACAACAAAAACGGAGTGACCGGCCTCCCTACCGGACTGGCGGATCTGGACCACATGACGTCCGGACTACAGAAAGGCGAGTTGGTGGTGGTCGCCGCCCGTCCCGGCGTAGGAAAAACGGCATTCGCACTACACATGGCACGAAGCGCAGCAATGGCAGGGTATGCCGTAGCTGTCTACAGCCTCGAGATGCAAGGGGAACGACTAGCAGACCGATGGCTGACAGCGGTCAGCGAAATCAGTGCCCGCCATTGGCGATCGGGAACCGTCAGCCAACAGGAACTCGTAGAGGCACGCACAACAGCCGCTGACCTCAAACGCCTGCCGATACACGTAGACGACAGCACATCGGTCAACATGGAACATATACGTTCCAGCGCGCGACTGCTGCAAAGCCAACATGCGTGCGATGCTATTATTATCGACTACCTGCAACTCTGCGACATGACGACCGGTCAAAACAACCGCAACCGCGAACAGGAAGTGGCACAAGCCACCCGCAAGGCAAAATTGCTAGCCAAAGAACTGAATGTACCAGTCGTATTGCTTAGCCAGCTAAACCGCGAATCGGAAAACCGCCCTGCCGGCCGTCCCGAACTGGCTCATCTCCGCGAGAGCGGAGCTATTGAACAGGATGCAGACGTCGTCATGCTGCTCTACCGTCCCGCCCTTGCAAGGGTGACGACCGACCGGGAAAGTGGTTATCCCACCGAAGGCCTGGGAGTAGTCATCATAGCCAAGCAACGCAACGGAGAGACAGGAAACGTCTATTTCAGACATAATCCGGAAATGACCAAGATCACCGAATATGTCCCTCCGTTAGAGTATATGCTGAAACATGCCAAATAAGAAACAGTTACACTAATAATATACAATTTTATATTACAATATATAGCATAAATCATTTTCTTATTTTATTTCATTATACATACAAAATATATAGCAAAATACTTGACTTTCCCTCTCATATTTCGTATATTTGTAATGTCGTAAGGACAGAGAAAATTTTATTACTTAAACCTTAACTTTTTAATTGTATGAATGTATTAGTGGAGCGCTATCAGCGCAGAAAGTATGTGAATCAACCGGATTCACAGATGTTGTATTATGTACGCCAGAAATCGGGCACAGTGAGAGTGATGGACATCAACAAGCTGGCGGATGCCATCGAAGCGAACTCCTCGCTCACTGCAGGAGACGTGAAGCATGCCATTGAGGCTTTTGTCGAGCAGTTACGCCTATCGCTTACCCAGGGCGACAAGGTGAAGGTTGACGGATTGGGTACGTTCCATATCACATTGAGCAGCGAAGGAGCAGAAAAGGAGAAAGATTGCACGGTGCGCAGCATCCGCAAAGTAAATGTCCGTTTCGTGGCGGACAAGGCGCTTCAATTGGTCAACACGAGCCATGCCACTACCCGAGGCGAAAATAATGTCGATTTTATCCTGGCAGCAAAGGGCGACGGAGAAGGTGACGATGACGGAAATAGCGGTAGCGGTGGAAACAGCGGCGGAAGCGGAGAAGCTCCGGATCCGGCAGCCTAATCTTTAAAAACAGTGCCGCATGGATATTACGGAATGATTTCTACAGTTATTCTCCATGCGGTTTCTGTTTTTTTCTACATTTATTTTTTAATTCTCAATTCTCAATTTTCAATTTATTAAAATGCTCGATAAAATCATAGAGATCATTATGACAATCCTGCCCTTTCTGGGCAGTAACCGCAAAAAGCGCAAAGTAATGGCGCAAGAAGTAAAAGAGTTCAGCGAACTAGTGAAAGACCAATATACTTTTCTGATGCAGCAGTTGGAAAAAGTGTTGAAGGATTATTTCGACCTTAGCTCGAAAGTAAAAGAGATGCATACGGAGATATTCTCATTAAGAGGTCAGCTGGCGCAGTCTGCCACCTTACAATGCATCCATAAAGAGTGCTCGCAACGTAGCGTGGCGGAAACCAGACAATGAACGGTCTTATCCATGAGAACTATCAATCTAATAGTAATCCATTGCTCCGCCACGCGCGAGGACAAGAGCTTCACGGAATATGATCTGGATATCTGCCACCGCAGGCGTGGATTCAACGGAACGGGGTATCATTTTTATATCCGCAAGAACGGGGATATAAAGTCTACCCGTCCGATAGAAAAGGTCGGTGCGCATTGTCGCGGTTTCAACAAGGAAAGTATAGGTATCTGCTACGAAGGAGGGCTCGACTGCATGGGACAACCGAAGGACACACGCACCTGTTGGCAAAAACACTCTCTGCGTGTATTAATTCTCACTTTATTGAAAGAGTATCCCGATTGCCGGATATGTGGACACCGGGATCTTAGCCCCGACCTGAACGGAAATGGCGAGATTGAACCGGAAGAATGGATCAAAGCCTGTCCTTGCTTTAATGCTGAAAAGGATTGGGATAAAGTCTAAAAAAAATTAGCTTTATTACAATTTAGGCACGGATAACACGGATTTCACGGTTGCTTTGGTAAGCATAACACTAACCGTGTAATCTGTGTAATCCGTGCCTAATCTTTATTTAATCTTTAACTTATAATTTTGCAAGACTACTCGTTATTAAAGGTTGTTATATTTTCCACGTAGAAGAAAGACGCAAATATTTGTATCAAGCAAATACTTCTGTACCATTTCAAAAAGCTTCTATATCATTCTTAAACTTACGAGAGGCCTTTATTTCTTCATTCAAGCAATCAACGTCTCCTTCATCTTCCCATACTCCATAAAAGCTACTGGCCGAGGTCTTTTTTTCTTCTTCCTTATTAAGCAACGAATTACTAAGACGGGCAATTAACTCTAATTTAGCTTCATTGCTCAAATCCTTCAACACATTCCAATAGCTGTTCGCATTGGGCAAATTTAATGCATTATCCATATTACCTCCAATCTTTATATAACACAAAGATATGCTTTTCCATTCAAAAAACACAAAGACTTATAGAAAAGTTCATAGCAAATAAGTTTAGAACCGGCGTAATATGTTGTCTAATTTTCCAACGAGGTAAAAGCTGCCTCCCGTTTCTCCAAATTCAAATACAGGTGAATGTATATATTTACAATCAGTAATCTACAAATTAGACGACTTACCATGTACTAACTCCAATCGTACATCGTAAATCGTCTAATCGTAAATGAACTTAGTCGTAAATTATTTTTCTACTTCACCTCAAATGCAGCGTCAATCAATGCTTTCAAGTTCAGATAATGGCTTTTGTATATTCCGCTGGAAGCATTTGCAGCATTGGTCAACTCTCTTTTAAGATCAGTCAGCTGTCCGCGTGCTATTGTCGGTGCTTCGGAAGGAAAATCGAAAGCTACCAGAGAATAACCACCCAGACTTCCGAGCGAACCGGAGCTGTTCTTCGGTTTATCAAGCATTCCGATCAGCGCATTAACATAAGTTTTCTGCAAACTACGCTGGGAAGCATTCGGTTTCTTTCCTCCCTGCATATCGCTCCAGATACTCTTTTTCAAATCACGGAACAGATCATTGGCCGTATATGCTTTCGCACCGTTGACCAGTTCGTTATCCATCATCTTATCGAGCGTGCGGCTGCTAAGCAGCTGTTTCAATGTACTGCTCTGCACACGATAGATCGAATTGAAAGTATTGATACCTGTTCTTTCGGACAATTTATCATCCATCAGCCAAGTCGGTGTAGTAAACAGTTCCTTGTTCAGGAAGTCGACTGCTTTCTTCTGAATATCTTTCGGAACATATTCCACCGCTTTCATGTCTGTCTGTTCCACAGAAATCGGATTGTGGTAGATACCGGCCACATTGGTAGCCACATGCCCCATGTACAAGTCGAATTGTCCCACCACATTCTGATACAAACGGACAGCTTTCATATAACCTTCGTTCGGTTCATAAGTCCAGTTCATGATTTCAGGCATCACGCGTTTCAGGTTTTTGATACCATACGAACTTGCCAGCATGGCATCGTCTCCCAAATCCTCACTCTGATTGCGGGGATCGTTTCTGTCGAGTTCCGTTCCGAACGTATAGCGTTTGTCCTCCCGCAGCTTCTCAATGATCCACTTATTCAAATGAGGTATTTCGGCTTCCGCCGTTTCATATTCAGGCATCCAACGATAGCCCCATTCAATCGCCCATTTATCATACATACCGATACGGGGGAATATTCCCGAACGTGAAACGTTGTCTTCCGGCTGTGCCACATAGTTGAAACGTGCATAGTCCATGATAGACGGTGTATGACCGTTGGCTTCCACCCAAGCTTTGTCTCTAAGTTTCTCTACCGGGACGGTATTGGAAGAACCGAAGTTATGACGTAATCCTAATGTATGTCCCACCTCATGGGAAGATACAAAGCGCACCAGTTCGCCCATCAGCTCATCGTCAAACATCGGTTTGCGTGCTCCCGGATCAATGGCTCCCGCCTGCACGATGTACCAGTTGTAAAGCAGGCTCATCACATTGTGATACCAGTTGATATGCGTTTCAAGAATTTCACCGCTGCGAGGGTCGTGCACGTGAGGTCCGCTTGCGTTCGGAATATCGGAAGGCTTATACACGATAGCCGAATGGCGGGCGTCTTCCAAGCTCCAGGTAGGATCGTCCGTCGGTGCTTCTTTGCCGAAGATTGCATTTTTGAATCCTGCTTTCTCAAAAGCGGCTTGCCAGTCGTTCACTCCCTGAATAAGGTACGGAACCCATTTCTTCGGAGTGGCAGGGTCGATATAAATGATAATCGGTTTCTTGGGTTCCACCAATTCGCCACGCAGGTATTTCTCGCGGTCTTCGTCTTTGGGTTCGAGACGCCAGCGGGTGATATTCGCTTTATACTTCACTCCTTGCGGATTCTCGTCAAAGTCCTTATAGCTCACAGCAAAGTAACCTACCCGGTCGTCGTGCAATCTCGGTTTCATCGGTTCCTTGGGAAGTAATAGCATAGAGCTGTTCAGTTCGTAAGTCAACGGAGTGGTAGAGGTGGCAAAGAAAGCTGCCAGCAGTTTCTCAAGTCCACTGCCTCCTCCTTTCTTCCGCTGGAAGGTACGCACGGTACGTATTTCGATGTTTTGCGGGAAGGCTTTCAGTGTGTCGATATAACTGGCGTCGTCTACCATGCTGCTCGCTCCGATGTTGTCTTTCACCCGGCTGGTGAATGAAAACATTTCGTTGTCCTTACGGATATAGTCGGTCATGTCGATCACATAGTTGGTAGTTTCTCCTTCTTTACGGACAGTTTTCAGCGGGAAGGTGGCCACAATGGGTTGAACATTGGAGTTCAATACGGCCTGATACATACCCAGTGTGTCAGCAGAATGTTCGAGATAAGAGATTTCACGCACGAACAGTTTGTCGCCGCGTCCTTTCTCGAAACGGATCACTTCGTCGCTGATGTAATCTCCCGGATAGCCTACTTTACGTTTCTGCGCGTCTACCGGTGCTTTCACAACTCTGTTCACAATCAAAATATCACGTCCGAAAAGAGAATCGGCTATTTCGAAGAAATATTTACCATCTACGTAATGCACTTTGAAAAAGCCGTCCATTGTTTTGGCTTTGCCGGTGATTACTTTTGCGTAAGGTTGCAGAGCATCTTTCTTACTCTTGGCAATGGAGTCAGCCTTGGCTTTATCCACCGCTTCCGTCTTGCTCTTCTTTTTCTTCTTTTTCTTGAAGATGTCCGTCGATTGTGCTCCGGCCAATGGGATAATCATTGCCAGAATCATCAGAATTGAAACTAATTTCTTCATGCTTTCTTTTTTAATATTTATATACAGATACAAAGATAATAATTATTCGATACCGGCAATATCTTTCATATTCAGGTTATTATCCGTCGACCAGAAACCTGTTTTAGGTTTGCCTGAAGTCGTATATTCCTGTCCGCCGATTGTCAGCGTAAATTTATAGGTATAATTCATTCCCTCTTCAAAGGGAACGGCAACCATCATGTAAGCAGTTTCCAGTGAGGCCGGAAGCCCGAAAGCCGGAAATCCGGCATTTACCACCAGTCCGTCGGGAATGTTATAAGTGACGCTGTTCAAAGGAGTACCACTGATTTCACCGGTAGCCAGATTAACGGTAGCTCCGTCTGCATAAGACAGGGGATGTTCGTCGCAGGTTACCACAATTTTAGTGCAGGTTTTTCCAGCTAAAGCATCGGGACATTCCAGTGCGGGCAAGGTGAGCTGTGAAAACAGAGATTTGAATTCTCCCAAAGCAACCGTAGCTGCCGAATAACTGGAAGTGGTGGCCGAAGCGTATGCAAAGCTATATTTACGATTAGGCATAAATTCGGATGCATAGTATTCCTGCACTGAAATGTTTGGCAAGGCTACCGTTTTGTAATCTTGTGAAGCTGCACTATAAGGGGTATATGCATAAATCGTGTGATCGCCACTTTTAAATCCTGCAGACAGTTCGGAAGAAGGATTCAAAGTCACTTCATCAGTTACATAATCCTCTTTGTCATAGGTGATGTAAGTCTTGCCCTCATATTCCATTATAGTAGCTTTGGCTACTTCCGACGGAGCATACGGCAAGTTTTCCTGCGGCTTGCCGTCAGACAATACGTATATTCCTATCTTGTCCGCTTCAATCCATCCCTGGCTTCCATGAGAGTACACATTATAGGCACCGGAAACAGCTATTTTTCCTACTACAGGAATGTCTATATCTTCTTCTTCACCATCATCATCGCTGCTGCAACTTACTGAAGACAACGCCAAAGCCACACAAGTGGCAAAATAAAACAGTCTATTTTTCATACTTTTCTCGTTTTAAATGATTAATTATTTACTGATAGGTTATTTTCTTTTTCTAATATTCTCCTTCATAGTTCGTGCACCACACCATCCCTTTCACATCGCCAAAACCGGTGAAAGTCTGTAACTTCAGATCGGGTGAGAAACCTTCGAAAAGGCGTACCATCTGACTCTTGTTTACGTCAATGACGGTGATATTTCCATTTTCTTGCGAAAGCGCCAGCCGGAAGTTAGGATCAGTGCTATTCCCTCCGTAGCCATAGAACTCGCAAACAACGGGGCTTCCGCTGATGCCGGTGATACGGCTGTCCGCTGTGTAAGCCAATACGTGATTGCGCATCTGCATACTGTACACATAGAGGTTCTTATCTCCATCGGTAAAGTAGAAATAGGGATTCTTCTCAAAGTTGGAGGACATCTTGATTATGCTTTGCGGAGTCAACAAAGAGCCGCCACTGAATCCGTATTGGTCTGTACCGGTGATAAGGTGGGAGTTATTATCCATTCCTTTCACGGCAAACTCATGCAGATTATAATTCCCGGTTCCCTGCACGTCGATCAATGACACATAGTTTGCCCAAAAAGTCAATCCGCCATTGGAGGCAACATCTATTTTTTCGTAAGCACCTATGGCAAGGCAGCGGGTTCCCGCTCCCATATCGTTCACCCGCAACACTCCGGAGGGTACTTCCAAATCCTGATCGTATGTTTTGAAGTAGACAATGGCGGGAGTATAAACTGCGCCCCATTGTGAATAATGTGCAATACCGATGAAACGGGCATTCTGCTCATCATACAAGATGCAACGTTCTTCATCGGCACACCAATAAGTGACATTGTGGAACGGTGCGAAGCAAGTGATGCGGCTGCCTCCCTCAAACTCATACGGCATGGCACCGTACTTCCCGTAATAAGGAATCGCTTTATTGTCACTGCCTACGGTACGGATATATACTTCTCCCTGTTCGGAACAAATCACGTAATATTCTTCTTTGAAAGCGAAGTCCATTATCTTCAAGTCATCCGGTTCTTTACGGTTCTCGAATTCGTCGGCAAGCCACATATCCTTTTGCAACGAATTACCGTCCAGCGTGACACTTCCACTGCCCTGATTTATCAGGACTTTCGGTAAGCCCGAAACGTAGGAACCGGAGATAGAGCCTAATACATAATAGTAGTAGATTCCCCGCGGATCCGTACCTAAACCGCCTTCGATGGTGCTCTCCACATTGTGCGTCACCCGAAAGGCCGGATTGATGAAAGACAAGGCAGATTTTCCGTCTCCCTTATCAGAGAGAATCATCCAGCCCCAGTCGAAACTATTCTTTCCCGTCAGGGTGTATTTATTGCTGATATACGTTTCATTCGTTTCCTTATTGATTACTTTCAGTATCAGTTCGTATGTTCCGCCTTTCTCGAACTGGTATTTCAGATGATAGCCAGTGTAGATCAGTTCACGGTTCAAGTACCATTGGACGGTGAAAAGTTCGTCTACGTTTCCGATGTCGGTTGAGAAGTTGATGGGAGCATCCATCTCGAAAAGGTCGCCTACCATAAATGTGTAGTCCGACGAAGCGGAGTTCACAAAAGAGACTTTGGTAGAGTTTGTATAGTCATAGTTTCCCAAATCGTCATAACAGCCGGTTATCACGAGAAGCTGCAGGATTGAAATGAATAGTATTGTTTTTCGCTTCATAGTTTATTGTCAGTTATCGAGAATGGTTTCATACAGCGGTGTCACTCCATCTGTATCATAATATTGGTAATTGCCTTGCTGCCACTGGTCTTTCCACCAAGCCTTGAAGTCGGCTATCAGATTGACAAACTCAATGCCGGTGTATTTATCCAATGATTCGAGTATCTCGCCATCCATGAAAATGATAAAAACACGGTATTTCATATCCGAGTATACTCCCAGATTGGCCGCTGAACTCTGGCTCCACCACACAGGGCAGGAAATCCGGTCGGTCACTTGAATCGTGACGTATTGATATTCTGCTGGGCCTACCAGACAGTTTTCCACTGCATCCAGCGAAAGGGTAAGTGTATATTCTGTGTTGAGCAGTGCTTCATTACGATAGACGGTGACTTCGTAGGTGTCTTCTGCCAGTCCTCTATGGAAGATGCCGGAAGTCAAAGGGGCATAATCGATGCCGGAACGGGCGGTGCTCTTCTCTCCCACTGCGGAAATATCACAGGTAGCATTTTCTTCGAGCAGGTAGCCAAGAAGTGTCATTTTCACTTTCACGGTTCCTTCCCGAAGCAAGGGTGCATCCGTAGCAAAATTGAATGTTATTTTCTGGGGAGACTTATCGTTCATGTAAGTAAAATAGACGTAGTTGTCTCCATGATAAACTTCCAGTTGCTCTTCGCTGCAGGAGGCGAAAACAAGCAGCAGGCAGAAGGTGGTATATGTCAATATTCGTTTCATCTTATCCGGGCATTAGTTGGTTGTTTCACTGGTAGGCAATGGAAGTACATAAGAACCTGTCATGTTGATTTCTCCTTCCTCGTCGGAATCGGGCACGGTGGAGAGGTTCATCCGTTTGTAGGTGTAGAAGGTTCCACCTTCGCCTATCATTTCTTTCCGTATATCGAGCAGTATTTCGGCATCCAGTTGTTCACGGGTGCTGACTGTCAGACTAAGGGTACGTTCAGCTCCACGGGCTTTTCGAACTGTTTCGAGGTAGTTGATTCCTTCGGTTATCTTGCCATTATAGCTACTGATCTCCGCCAGGATATGACAGATTTCACTGAACCGGATCACTGGTATCATCGGATTCTCCATTGCTTCTACTACTGATTCTACGGAAGGGTTATACTTCAGTGTGTAATACTTCGACTGGGTTTCATTGGTAGTCCCGATCAGGTAGGTGAGCCGATAGTCGGTATATACACCCGTGTTGTCCGAAGCAAACAGGGAAGGGATATTTGCCAACGGCAAACGGGTGGTTGACGAAGAAGAGGAAGAGCCCCATACGGCCTGTTCATAATCCGTAGCCAGCTGTTTCTTGTACAAGCCGAACAATATGTCGTGGGAGACTTTTGTATATCGGGAATTGAGATTGCAGGTAATGTTCTCTCCTTCTGTAAAGCCTATCCACCGTTTCTGCTGATAATAGGTGTTGTAAAGTTCTTTGGCGGCTGTCTCGGCATTCTTGTAGTAGGCAGGACCGGCATAGATGCAGACACGGGCTTTCAACCCCAGCAATGCCAGATAGTTGAAGCGGATGCCACGATACCAGAAGAATGCTCCCATATCGTCTATATAGGAACCGGAGTTGAAGCGGTAGCGGGCATTCCATTCGGGAGTAGGTTCGTACATTTGTGAAGCGTACATCGCTTCGGGATGGTATTCGGTGTCAAACTTACGCAGAATGTCTTCCGCTTCGAGCAGGTCTTTCAGGACTTTCTCAATAAAATCGGTAACGGTGCATTTTTCTACCACTGCAGCTTCGTATTTATCGCGGTAAGGAAGATAGGTGCCCGAAGGATTGGTTGCCGTTGCAGGAGCAAACAAGCGAAGCAGGTCAAAATGCATCATGGCTCTTAATGACAAGGCTTCGGCGTAAATGAGGTTTTTCTCTTCTTCTCCGTATTCGAACAAAGAGATGTCCGTGGGCCGGATGTTCTCGATGAGCTTGTTCAGGTTGGCTATCACTTTATAGCCTTTTTCCCAGATAGCTGTCACGACGGGTTCGGTGTCGACCGTGTTATAGATAAGTTCGGAAGCGTCGGCATACATCGGAGAGATGGTTCCGGCCTTTTGATTGTATTGCTGGGAGATGGCACTAAGGAATCCCCAGCTTAGTTGCTTACCGTAAAGTTCGTCGGACGCCAGATTGGTGTAGATACCATTCAGGGCATTCCGGTAGCCGAAACCGGTGGAAAACAGATCGTCGTCGGCTATCGCATTTTCTGGTGTTACGTCCAGCCAGGCATTGCAGGAAACGGCTAACATTCCTGTCAGGGCTATTAGTATATGGCTGATTAGTTTCTTCATTTGTATGGTTAGAATATGATGTTAGTAGTCAGATTGAATGAACGCGAATAAGGATAATCCAGTCCCCGTTCCTGACGGATGGTAGACCAATAGAACAGGTCGTTCATCGTGAACGAAAGACGCAGGCCGGACAGATGGAGTTTCTTTAATTGTTCGGGACGGAAATTGTAGCTCATTGTTAATGAACTCCATTGCAGGGTATTGTTTTTCTGTACAAAACGCGAAGATGCGCCGGTGGTGACATTACGGTCACGAATATCTTTCATGGTGGTTATGTCTCCCGGTTTCTGCCAACGGTCGAGCAATACCCGCTTATCTACATTGTCATTTTTAATGTCGGCATTCTCTACATAGGAGACGAGGGTATTGTTGTAAGCATCTCCACCAAAAGTATAGAGGAAAGAAGCAAACATGGATAACTGTTTATAGGACAGGGTATAACCGAATGAGCCTTGTCCCTTGGGAGCTGTATCGCCAATAATGGTCCATTCGTCGGCAGACCATACATCGGTAACGTCACCATTCCGGCGAAGGTAGATTTCTTTGCCGTTTGTGGGGCTGATTCCCAATGACTTCATCCCGTAGATAGAGGTCAGAGAGGCTCCTTCGTAATATTTCAGGTATGTTTTAGCATATTTTGAATCGGAGCTGCTTTCGGGGTTATATCCGCTGAACAGTTCTTCCACTCTTTTATTATAGTCGCGCATTGCCTGGGAGATTTCAACAATCGTGTTTTTGTTTCTTGCAAAGCTGCCGTAGAGCTGGAAGAGCCAGTTTCTGTCACTGTAAAGTCGTGCCCGCAGTTCCAGTTCGACGCCGGTGTTTTTCACCTTTCCCATGTTTTCTTTGTAGGAGGTGAATCCGGTAGAGGAAGGGATGGTATAATCGGTTATCAGGTCGATGGTACGCTCGTCGTAGGCAGAGGCTTTCAGATAGATTTTATCGTGCCACAGTCCGATTTCAACTCCATAGTCGAGGGTGTATTTACGTTCCCATTTCAGGTTCGGATTTCCCATCTGATAGAGGAATACACCGTAGCCTGTGGGATACCAGCTGTCTGTTTGCAGCTGATACATATCTTTGGCCGAATAGAGGGAGAAGTTGGTCTTTCCGGTCAGTCCGTAGGAGGCACGGAACTTCAACATGGAAAAGAGTTCATTCGACTTCATAAAATCATAATTATGAATGTTGATTCCTGCTCCTGTTGACCAGAACATGGACCATCTTTTATCGGAACCGAATTCGGAAGAACCGTCGATACGTCCTGTAAGGTCGGCGAGATAGATATTGTTGTAGGTGTAGTTGGAAGTGAGCAAGGCTCCTACCAAGCGGGTGGTATTATCGGAGCTGCTGGGCTTTCCGTATACTTCTGCCGCATAGTTTGAAGAGACAAGGTCGCCACCCGGAAATCCCCGGTAACGTGTTTCGGAAGCAGTGCTCTGCGTTTGTCTCATGTTGGAGGACAAGCAGATATTGAGATTGTGTCCCTTGAAGGTATTGTTGTACATGAGTGACAGGCTTCCGTCTATCACTGTTCTCTTTTGTGTGGATTCTGTTTTTTCACCATTGATGTTGCCTGTACTGGCTGAATAACTGGCCGATGCGGGATCTTTGTACAGATCACCGGTAGAATTTCTCATCAGGACGGAAAACTGACCGCGCAGACGCAGACCGTCGGTGATACGCCAATTCAGACTAAGATCATCGGTTACTTCATCATAACCCGAATGGTCGAAGCTGTTGTAGAAGTTGATTTCGTACAGTGGATTTACTTGTGTGCCGCTAGCCCCGTCGAACTTTTCGAGACGGCGGACATAATCGCCATTTTCATCATACAGACGCATATAAGGAAGTAAATGGGAGTAATCGCTGAATGAATTGAAGGGGACATCTGTACTTTTGTTATAAGTGTAGGTCACTTTGTTCTTTATTTGTAGTCCGCCAATGCGGTAGTCTACATAAAAAGCGGCATTGGCATTCTTACGGGAAGAGTGTTTCATCACTCCTTCTGTTCCTCTGAATCCCAGTTCCACTCCCCAGCGCACGTCGTTTTCTCCACCGTCTATGAAAACGGAATGTTTATGGTTCAGAGCCGTACGCAGTCCTTGAGAAAGCCAATAGGTATCGACACCTGTCAGTACATTATTGAGTCGTTGGTAGTAACCGTTGGTATAGGGGTCTATTTCCGGGGTGTTGCTGTCATATAGTCCTGCCAGGCGTTCGGTTTCCAGCTTCTCACGGGCGTTCATCAGATTGTAGGAGGATAAATCCGGCAGTTCGGCAGAAAGTACTCCGGAATACTGTACACGGAACTTTCCGGCTTCGGGTGCACGCCGTTCAATGACAATTACTCCGTTGGCCGCACGTGAACCGTACATGGCAGTGGCGGCAGCATCTTTCAGGATATTGATGCTGTGGATGCTATTCATATCGAGGTCGTATATCTTTTCTACATCGACTTCAAAGCCGTCCAGGATAAAGATGGGCAGGTTGGAATTACCGCTTAGCACTTCCCGCGAAATAGAGGAGGTGGAGGTCTGCCCGAGTGTCGTTTCTCCAATACCGGTCTGACCACGCAAGACGAATTGAGGCAGGCTATTGGGATCGGAACCTGCTGCCAGATTCTCTTGTATTCGGAAAGAGGGATCGAAAGT
Source organism: Bacteroides sp. OM05-10AA (assembly GCF_003439055.1). Classification (NCBI taxonomy): domain Bacteria; kingdom Pseudomonadati; phylum Bacteroidota; class Bacteroidia; order Bacteroidales; family Bacteroidaceae; genus Bacteroides; species Bacteroides sp. OM05-10AA. The sequence continues at coordinate 35,660 of NZ_QSUR01000003.1, read as the reverse complement.
CTGGATGGCCGAAATCAGGTTGTTCGGGTTGACTTTTAGCAGGTCTTCTTTCTCTATCTTTGTGGTATTTCCTGTGAAACTTTCTTTCTGTATGGAGTTATAGCCGGTTACAATCACTTCCTGAATACTTTCGGTAGCTTCTACCATCTGCACATCGACTTTCTGCCGGGAAGTGACTTTGATTTTACGGGTTTCGAAACCGATGTAGGAATAGATAACCAGACCGCCTTTTTCGGGCAGGGTCAATACATAGCAACCGTTTATATCGGTAATTACACCAGTAGAATGACCATCCAAACGAATCGTCACTCCTACCATCGGTTCTTTAGAGAGTTTCTCAATCACCCGGCCATAAACATAATTTCCGTGTGGAGGAAGAAGATATGTCTCTTTTGAATTATTTTTGTTTTGGGCTATTGCATTAGTAGATAGTGATAAAATGTATACAAACAGTAAGATTCTATTCAAAGCCCCGGAATTTAGCTTTTGCATAACGGATATATATAGTTATTACACCCGCAAAAGTATTCTTATATAATAGACGGAGCAATCACGAATTTTAGGTATTTTACACAACTATTATACCAAAATATAATTAAAGCAAAATCTTTTTGCTTCTGTTTAGGTATTAATCAATAGCAAAAAGAATAACTGCATCATTTATCCTCTATCAAAAGGCAAATGATGCAGCTGTCGGTTATATCTGTTTTTTTATAATGCCAGACGGTATATCTCTTTGCTGTCCTGTTTCGCTAATTTGACATAGTTGCCTACCAATTCACCTTTATTCCGGTGCAGACTATCTGCAAGGCGGTCGATGTCGGGATTCTCAATGCCAAGTTCTTTGAAGGTCACAGGCAGGCCGATGGAAGTAAAGAAAGATTTCAGACGGGAAATTCCTTCAAGGGCTACCGCTTTTTTATCGTCTGATTCTGCCACTCCCCACACTCGGATGGCGTATTGGGCTATCTTATCCACATTGTGTTCTGTCATCCATGTCATCCAGGCAGGGAAGATTACGGAGAGTCCGGCACCATGAGTCACGTTATAGATGGCGCTGATTTCATGTTCGAGGAAGTGGGAAGCCCAGTCCTCTTCACAACCTACACCACAGGTTCCATTGTGGGCGATCGTTCCGCACCACATCAGATTGGCACGGGCTCCGTAGTTTTCAGGTTCTTTCATGACGGTAGTTGCCTCTTTGATGATGGCAAGCAGGGTACCTTCGCACAGGCGATCGCCTATTTCTACATCTTTCGTGTTGGTGAAATAGCGTTCCATGATGTGTGCCATCATATCGGCAATGCCGCAGGCGGTTTGGAAAGGAGGAAGTGTGTAGGTCAGCTCGGGGTTCATCACGGCAAAAACAGGACGTAGTACACCGGGAGCACGGAGGCTTAATTTCTGTAAGCCATCGACTTTCGTGATGACGGTGTTACCGGAACCTTCGCTTCCGGCAGCAGGAATCGTTAACACAACGGCTACTTTCAATGCTTTCGTCACAATGGCTTTTCCGATGTAGAAATCCCAGAAATCTCCGTTGTAAGGAACTCCGGCTGCAATGGCTTTCGCCGTATCAATCACAGAGCCACCACCAACGGCGAGCATCATGTCTACGTTTTCTTTCCGGCAGAGGTCGATTCCTTCATACACTTTCGTGTCTATCGGGTTAGGCTGTACACCGCCCAGCATACAATAGGGAATACCTATTTCCTGCAATGATTTCTCAACACGGGCCAATAATCCGCTGCGTATCACAGAGCCACCACCATAAACAATCATTATTTTGCGTGCACCGTATTTCTGTACTAACACTCCGGTCTGCGCTTCCGTATCCCGACCGAACACGAATTCAGTAGGGCTGTAAAAGATAAAATTATTCATTGTCGTTTTCTTTATAGGTCTTTTTATATAGATCCTTTTATAAGTCAGACAAAGTTATAAATTTAAGCAGAATATTTTTCTTTTGATTGTTTAAAGTTTCCTACTTTCATCAGTGCAAGTCCGATAACAATCCAGACCATTTCGCGTACACGGGTAATCAAAGCGGCATAGACTCCGTAAGCTCCGGAAAGGGAAAGGCCGCCTACGGCGAGGGCAAAGCCACCTTCACGACCTCCCAATTGCATAGGCAGGAAAAACAGCAGATTAGCAAGTAAAGAAGAGAAAGCCGCAATCAAGCAGCAGTCGGCAAAGCTGACATGGGTGGTCAGCACGTTCAGTATCAGCCATATTTCAAGACAACTGACTACACGGGCGGTATATTCCAGTAAGAGGGCGCTATAAAAGGTTTGTTTCTTTTGTTGGTGGAGAAGGGCAATTTGTTTGTCTATATTCTCCAACTTCTCTTTATGCGCGTTTGCAAAATGAAATACTTTCTTTTTCAGAAAAGGAATACGACCACCCATACGGACAAAAGCCACAGCCATCCCCTGCCGATAGCCTTTCATAAAAAGAATAACAATCAGCAAGCAAAAGACAGTAATAGCTCCTAAGATTATCCCCATCATCCACCCCACCGGATAGAGACAAACGTAAAGCAACACTGAACTTAACCAAAAGCAAAAGTGGGAAAAGATATGCATCATCACATAAAGAATCACGGAAGAGGTGGCGCGTTCTATTCCTATATAGGGTTTCAGCTCCATAATGCGATATGGTTCGCCTCCCATCAGCCCAACAGGAGTCACGTAATTAAGCGCAAAACCTGTTACCGTGAATTTGTAGAGCCGGACAAATGAAAACCCCGTCTTACCACCACTACGGATGATGATGTACCACGATACTGTATTAATAAGGTAGACAAACAGCCATAGCAACAAAACCAAAGGTAAATATACCCCTGCACGCTTCAAATTCAGCCAAAGCTCCTGATAATCCATATCAAAAGTGAATATCATTATCAGAACGGCAATGATACCAAAAGCGAGAAATATATTACGGTACTTGTTCTTCACTATTTGTGAGACTTATATCTATTTTTTATATGGGTATATATCTGCTTTTATATGAGTATATACTTGCTTTTTGTATGGGTATATATCTCACTTTATTCACATATAATCTTACTTTATATACGTATAATATCTTTCGAAGAATCTTTTGAACGCCGGGATTCTCATCAATATGTATTCGAATATCAGCCAACCGATTAACGCGCAAGAGATGCCAAGTAATACATCAATGATATAATGATGGCATGAATAAATAGCTGTTCCCCAAATGCCGACCATGATAATAGAGAAAAGAGTAACCACATACCACCTGCATTTACCAATAATGGCATACACCAATGCAACTACCATATAGGCCGCATGCAGTGAAGGCACTGCCGCAAAAACATTAGCATTACGCCCGTAGATAGAATCAAAGATGGTTACTCCGAAGAATGCATCAAAGCGTCCCAATCCTGCAACATTACCCGGTGTGTTTAATATCGGTTCGAAACCGTAGTTGATGGCATACCAAGGCGGAGCGGCCGGATGAATATAATAACCGGCAAAACCAATCAAATTGACAAACAAGAATACTAACGCAAAGCGAAGGTAGGTTTTTCTTTCCTTCTTGAAATACAGGCAAAGACCGAACAGGATGGGAACGGGAACCCAACAAAGGTAGAAGATTCCGGCAAAAACGTCCGCTATCGGCCAGTTGTGTGCAGCGAAGTATTCGCAAGGAGTAACCAGAAGACCATTATCCATTACTCCGAAAAGAGACTTTTCGAGATTATACAGTCCAGCCACATCAATCGGGTTCACTTCGTAGTTGGGGCAAATACGCATCCAGTCATACGAGATTCCAAAAATGGCGAAAGGTAACAGGGCCACAGCCAACTTACGAGTAGGTAATCCGGCAAAAAATAAAACTAAATAGAGTACCGCCATTAACAGGTGCTCGGAACGAAGCCCGATGAAGATACTTGTCAGCAAAAGGAAAAGAGCCATAATGACTGTCACAGTCAGGGCTTCTCTCTTCGACGGCATTTGAATATTCTTTATCATTATAATGTTTTGATTAGACAACTAGACTATTTACTATTGGACTATTTACGATGTACTATTTAGGATGTACGATGTAAATAGTAAATCGTCCAACAATAAATTAATTCATTCTTTCATCGCTTTGTAGCAATGTCTCACACGAGCAAATGCCGTGATATTGGCAAACAGGGCAACAAAAGCCAGAGGAACAATCATAATCAGGATTGGTTCGAAAACGGTGATATCTTTGAAAACGCCACAGAACAAAGCTCCGAGACTGGTCAGCACTACGCGTTCCGGACGTTGCATGAATCCGACTTTACATTCAATTCCTAAGCCTTCGGCACGGGCACGCACGTAGCTTACCATCAGTGAGCCGATTAGTGCCACAAATGCAATGAGTGCATAAAGGAAATAATCTTTCATTGATAAATAGTAACAGATACCAAAGAAAGTCATCAATTCACTGTAACGGTCGAGTACTGAATCGTAAAGCGCACCGAACTTGGAACTCATGTTGCCTAGGCGAGCTACACGTCCGTCCATCATATCGAACAGTCCGGCAAACAAAATCACACCTCCTGCCCAGCCGATAATGGCCAAATCGTTCTGTCCGCCATATATGCCGGCATATACAAACATACCTGCCGCTACTACATTCAGGATAAATCCGGTAGTGGTGATAAAGTTAGGAGTGATTCCTATTTTAATCATTCCGCGTATCAGGGGATTGATAATCTTATAAATCAACTGTTGTAAATAATCTCTGTAATTCATCTGTTTAAATCTGTTTATAGCTATTTTTATCTAAATCTTCTGTTTTCTCAATCAGTTCTTTCAATCGATTTTTTCAATCTGTTTTTTTCAGTTTCTTTTTCCGAATAAACTTCTTATATCTATATTCCGGTAAACAAAGACACGCTGCATATTATAGTTCCAGAACAATGCCACGATGATTGCTACTACCACTTTAGGAATAATGAAGAAATCTCCGAAATACAGGCTAAGCGTATCACGTACCCAGGGAATCTTTGCTAATGATTCTGTCAGTGCATACGTGCCCCACGTGTTTAGCCAAACGCTACAAATCCATACAAGGATAAACTTTGCAGCGACATTCGTTTTCTTTCCTTTCGATTTAAAGGTCCATTTATAGTTGATAACACAATTGACGATTCCTCCATAGATAGCCCCCGCCAGGGTGGCATATACATAGTAGACTTCAAATAGCCTGACCAGAAGAATCGTAACGAGAAAGTCTGCAATAGTTGCCATTTGAGCAGAAAGCTGCGCCCTCAAGAACATGAAGATGCCACCTTTCTGGGAAATCATCCGTGCAACTCTTTTCAGCCAATCACCCATCTTGCTCCCACTAACAAAATAAAACTATACACTCCCGCCAAAACGTCGTCCATCATCACACCTACTCCACCTTTCAGGCTTTCCATACGGCGTATGCCCAATGGCTTGGCTATATCAAAGATACGGAACAGGGCAAAAGCCGCAATCACGTACCAGAACCAACGATCGTCATTGGGAACGGCCAATAACGGTATCCATACTCCTACCATCTCGTCCACTACCACACGCGAAGGATCTTCCCCCCAATAAGTTTCCAGTTTATTGGCAGCCCAAATGCCGGCGAATGTAAATACAATCACCAAAGCGGCGGTCAGCCATAATACAATAGGGAAAGGAAGGAGGAAATAAAATGCAATCCAAATGATAGAAGCCAGTAACGCCCCAGCCGTGCCGGGAGCAAAAGGAGAAAAACCGGAGCCAAAGCCCGTGCCTATAAAAACAGGTAGAAAGGGAGGACGCTTCATTTATTACTAATTACTAATTACAAACTACGAGTCGGTTATGCCATGAATTCCCGAATGTGATCGGGAATTTGTACAATAAAAAAGTAAAAGTTGAGGTTGAGCATCCACCAGTCTTTATAGGATGGTAAATCTCAATCTCAACTTATTATTTGGGGTTACTGATTAAGCTAAGTAATCAGGTTCTTTTTCACCAATCATGTTACGCAATGTCTGTTTTACCATTCTCCATTGTGTAAACAAGTCGTGTTCGGGCTGATGTTCGAAATCGTGCATCGGGCTCTTGCAGAAGAATGACAACCAAGTCTGGATGCCGCACATGCCTGCACGCATAGCCAAGTCACTGAACAACACAAGGTCAAGAGCGATAGGAGCTGCAAGGATAGAGTCGCGGCAAAGGAAGTTCACCTTGATTTCCATCGGGTAGCCCATCCATCCGAAGATGTCGATATTGTCCCATGCTTCTTTGTTGTCTTTGCGAGGAGGATAGTAGTTGATACGTACTTTATGATAAACGTCTCCGTAGAGATCCGGATATTTTTCGGGTTCGAAGATAGTATCGATTACAGACAGCTTGCTGACTTCTTTTGTCTTGAAGTTATCCGGATCATCGAGTACTTCACCGTCACGGTTACCGAGGATATTGGTAGAGAACCAACCGTTCACACCCAGCATACGGGTCTTGAACATCGGAGCCAATACGGTTTTCATCAGTGTCTGACCACTCTTGAAGTCTTTACCAGAGATAGGTACATTCTTTTGTTTAGAGAATTCCCACATAGCAGGAGTATCTACACACAAGTTAGGAGCACCCATTACGAACGGAGCGTCTTCTGCAATCGCAGCATACGCATAACACATACTCGGAGAAATCACTTCAGTGTTGTTTTCCTTCATTGCTTTCTCTAAAGCAGCGAGTGACATGTGTTCGTCAGACAACGGAATGTAAATTTCAGTACTTGCAGCCCAGAGTACAACTACACGTTCGCAGTTGTTAGCAGCTTTGAAGTCGCGGATATCCTGGCGAAGTTGTTCTACCATTTCCCAACGGGTAGCGGCCTTCTTAATGTGCGTACCATTCAGACGTTTTGCCCAGTTGTGATCGAAAGCAGCCGGCATCGGTTTGATAGCTTCCAATTCTTCTTTCACTCCGTTGAGGTCTTTTTCTTTCAAAACCTCGGCGTACATAGCAGCTTCGTATGCGTTGTCCGGGAAAATATCCCATCCTCCGAAAACAATGTCTTCCAAATTCGTCAAAGGCACAACGTCCTTGATGAGTTTTTCTTCGTTGTTCTCCATGCGCATTGTGGCTAACTGGGTAATAGATCCTATCGGTTTTGCCAGTCCCTTGCGAGAGGCTAGTGTACCTACAATCATCGTGGTAGCTACCGCACCACCCACTCCAACTACCAGTACGCCAAGACGCCCGGTAGCGGGTTTAATTTCTTGTTTCATTTCTATTCTATTAAAATTAAACTAAAATTGATGCAAAAATAAGATTAATTAATTACTAATACGGTCTTTATTTGTCATATAAACATTGCAATTAGCAGGATTTAACTTTTAAAAGGTCATGTGGAGACTTATTCTCAAGCCTGATTTGTCAATCCCAGGAGAATCACGATAAGTGAGCCTCCAGACATAGTCTAAACGTAACACCTTGAAAATGTTTTCGATACCGACACCCGCCTCCACGTAAGGTGTTTTTCCCATTGTTTGCGTATTTTCTATCGGAAAAGCGAACAAACCGTCACTCAAAGCTGGGTTGTTTTTATCGCTCAAATGCCCATATAGTCCCCGACAGGAAACTATTTCCCTCCATTTGAGTTTTTTCAACAACGGAACGCGGTTGAACAGCCATCCGTTGAGGAAATACGTAACATCCCACGAGAAATATTCATCGTTCATGAACTCCATCGCATTCATCAACGAGTAGGATTCAGGTTGGATGGTATAAGAAAGGTTGGCATTAGGCATGATTAGCAACGGAAAAGGAACTTTGTCCCACACTTTTCCGGCTTTCAGGATAATATCCGTATAGCCGAATGCGGAAAACCAGAAGCGTTTCTGAATACCGGCCTCGGTATGATTGTAGGTGTAATCGCTACCCAACACGCCTTTTCCGGCAAGGGTATGAGACAGGGTAAACACCGGTGCATCCAATGACACAGGGAAACGGTTCCATTGGGTCTGGAAGAATTTCTCGTTCGGAGCATAACGCAGTTTTAACTCTGCCGCACTGATAGAGAAATCTTTGACCGGAGTGTACGCATCTCCTTCCTTTTTTAAGAAAGGGATCAGGTAAGAGGACTCATCTTTTCGTGTACGTGCCGTTAACTGGAAAGAAAAGCCGGAGTAGAATTCATTGGTATAGGTCATCTCCGCTTGCCGGAAATAGCCGATACGGTCGTCTTTCTCACGTTTCAAGGCTAGGAACACGTTGTCTTTGCTTGTGTACAGGTAGTTTTGCCCGTACTGGTTCACATCTGATTCGTAACGCAATTTCAGAGAATGGATGGGAAATTCATTGGCGTATTCTTTTTTCTTCTTGAACGAATATTCCAGTTCCGCCAATCCTTTCACTCTTTCATCTTTAAAACCGTAAGCCACATATCCTTTGCCAAAGAGGTGCGGATTGAGCCAGGCGGTTGTCATACCTCCGGCACGAATGCGGGGACCTTCCAATGTATTGCCGCTGATGGTTGCATTCATCGGGCCGATATAGAAAAGGGGGGCTTCTTTGGAGGTAGGGATATATCCCGTGAAGAGAATGGAAAGTACTTTTTCCGTCCAGTAATATACCGGATAGCTGCGTAATTGCGTCATCAGGCGGTCTACCGAGTTCTCCTGTTGGGAAATGGCGGCTTGCGGACGGTTCTCCGCCCAGAATGTTTCGGGGCGAGACAAGGCTTCGGTTTCTTCGATGATGCGTTCGGGCTTGGTGAAAGCTTTATCGGCTTCAGCAGTCGGGGTAAAGGTATAGTTGCTGTAATCTGCCACACGGCGGGCAAAAATACCATCCTGCCCTTCGGTCAGTTTAAACTCAACAGTGATGCTTTCGTGGTCGAGCAAGCGGGTACCGTCTTCGGCACGCTTGAATTCCTGCTCGAGCAACATATAATCCACAAAGTTCAGGTTTATCTTTTTGGGGAAGTTGAATACGGCACGTTTGACAAAATAAGTAGAGTCGAGCACCACATAGAGATGTCCGTTGAAACCGAAAGACTCGGAATTGAATGGTGTAAAAGCTAGGTCTACACAGGGTTCTCCGGCAATCTGTAAGGTATCCATCAGGTAATATTTGTAGAAGCCTGTGCCGATACGGGACAATGGACTGACAAACTTATTCGTGAACAAGGAGATATTATTTTCGTAGATGTCCACGTCTTTAAAAACTTCATTGATGGCAGCCTGCATCCCCTGTTTGGAGAGAAATTCATCGACACCGGCCTGTTTACGCCCTTTCACCCATTGCTTCTCGGAACGGGGAGATTTCCGGTAATAGTCTGTGGCAAGCAGTTCGCGGGCTGATACTGTCAGAATCGGTTTACCGGTGACGGCAGAAGTGTCTACGTATTCGGTAAGGAAATCAAATTTGCGATATAGCCATTTCTTCTGTTTCTCTTCATCGAAATTGTTCAATGCGAAAGTGGTCTTTTCATAACGTTCGCGTTGCCAGAAGTCTTTTTCGTAGGGGGAATGGTTGTCACGGCTTTCAATCATGCGGCGCACAAACTCTACGGCCGGATTATCTTTCTTCCGGTAGTGCTCGCGCTTAGGTTTTACCACTACTTCGCCGAGGGCATATTCGGTAGGCGAAAGCGTCACTTTATACGATGCGTTACGGGCAGGACGGATGGAACGGATATAGTCATTATAACCGATTACAGAGATGACAAGCACTGCTTCGGAACGGTTGGTTTTGAAATAGAAACGTCCGTCGCTTCCGGTAGTAGTTCCTTCTGTCGTGTCTTTTAAGCGTACAGATGCATAAGGCAAAGGCTCTTTGGTCAGAGAATCAGTCACCACCCCTTGTACCACATACTGCGCACTTAGCGGAATACTGATAGCCAATAAAAGAAAGAGCGTCAATGTGCCTTTTTTCATTAATCTCATACCTTAAATCCTATTGAATTGAGCGGGGCAAAGGTATGAGTGATTTTAAGACAAAAAAAGGTCTATTTGATGGAAGAAATGTTCTTATTTGACACAATTAGGGGAAAATAATGCGGAATCGGGTCAGGCCGTCGGCATAGGTTCGCAAAGAGAATGTGCATCCATGGCGCATCAGGACTTCACGAATAAAGATAAGTCCGATTCCCTGGCCGTTCGGTTTGGTGGAGAAGAAAGGGCTGAACAGTTTAGCTTCTGTTTCCTTGCTGATTCCCTGGCCGTTATCTATCACTTCAACAGTGGCGGGAGAGATAGTACGGACTATTATTTCTCCATCGGCTTCAATGCTCTCCGCTGCATTTTTGATAATGTTTACGAGTACTTGTTCAAACAGAGCAGCATCCAGCATAACGTCTTTCAGGCTTTCATCTATTTCCATGCGAAGGGCGATATGACGGTCATTACACATTCCTTCCATAAAGCGTTTGCAGGTGAAAACCAAATCATTTAGATTGACAGAAGAAAGTGTCGGTTCGGGGATTTTCACAACGTCGGCAAAACGGGTGATGAAACGACTCATCGAGAAACAACGGTCGGTACACACACGCATTACATCGCAAATGTCATCCATTCCTTCTTCGCTGGAAAGGGCTTGTTCTACCGTATCCAGTGTAGAAGTGATGCCGGCAGTCGTGTTGTTCACTTCGTGAGCAATCATGCGGATTACTTTCTCATAGGCTTTCTTTTCCGCTTTCATCACTTCGTCGGTAAGGGTTTCCACCAAATAGAAAGGGTGCTGGAATCCACGGTCGATGAAAGAGGAATGAGTGCACCGGTAGATATTCGAGTCGTTCAGACGGACGGTAACCGTCTCTCCTTTCGGAAGGCTGGACAGTTCCACCGCCAACGGAGAATCAATCTCTTTCATCTTCTTGCCTTGTACATCTTCCAGACGAACGCCCAGCATCTTCAAAGCCATCGGGTTCAGTTCCGCAAGGTCTTCATCAAGGGAGGTGATGATAACTCCCATCGGAGAAGCCTTAATCAGCAGATCAAGAAAGTTATTCTGCTCACGCAAGCGAAGACGTTCATTCTTGAGCTGTTCCATCATGCGGTTGAAGATATTCACCACACGATCGGCTTCATATTGTCCTACAGGACTAAGACGGCTACTGAAATCCTGCTCACGCAGCAGTTCCATACCACTTCCGATGGTATTCAACGGTTTCACTATCTTACGATAGAAGAAGGTCAGATAAAGCAGGATAAAAAGCACCAGTCCCTCTCCTATGTAGAAAAAGAGCGCGTTCATCTGACTGGAGAGATAGAGCAATATACTACCCAATGCCAGCAACAGAATGACAAGTATGTAAAAAAGTCCTTTTATACGCACGTTTATCTGTAATTAACGGTTTGTTTTTATACTGTAATATTATATTTTTCGAGGCGTCGGTAAAGGGCGGCACGACTGATGCCTAATGCCGTAGCTACCTGGCTAAGGTTTCCTTTGCAGCGTTCCAAAGCCTGAAGAATGGTCTGACGTTCTATTTCGTCTAAAGTCATGCCTGCGAGTGCTGCACCTTCGGCTACTCTTGCATCATCGTGGCGGATGTACTGGGCGTCAAAATCGGAAGCATCGAGAAGCGGTTTACCACTTACCAAAATGGTGCGTTCCACCAGATTCTTCAATTCACGGATATTCCCCGGATAAGGTAAACGGCTCAAGAATTGCAGGGCATCGGCAGAAAACTCCGTACGGGGCAATCCATTGGTTACAGCCTGGCGGTCGGCAAAATGACGTGCCAGCAAAGGAATATCTTCACGACGTTCGCGCAAAGCCGGCAGTTTCACCGTTATCAGATTGATACGATAGAACAGGTCTTCACGGAAAGTACGTTCGCCCACCATCTTACGCAAATCGGCATTAGTGGCTGATACCACCCGGATATCTGTCTTACGGGGACGGCTGTCACCGAGCACTTCAAATGTTTGATCCTGCAATACGCGTAATAACTTCACCTGACACGAAGGATCGAGATCACCGATCTCATCCAGAAAAATCGTTCCTTTGTTTGCCATCTCGAAACGTCCGATACGATCTGCGGAAGCATCGGTAAAAGCTCCTTTCTTATGCCCGAACATTTCACTTTCAAACAAGCTTTGGGAAATCCCTCCGAGGTTCACTTTCACAAAAGGATATTTGGCACGCTGACTGTTGATATGAATGGCTTCGGCTATCAGCTCTTTACCTGTTCCGCTTTCTCCTGTTATCAGTACAGAAGCATTGGTCTTTGCTATGCGGGCAATCGTGTTCAACACATCCATTAATCCCTGGCTACGCCCGATAATGTGGCTGCGGTCGAAAGACTCGCTCTGTTCCTGGGTTGTCTCCTGTGAAGTGGCGGAAAGTTCGAGTGCTGTTTCGATGCGTTGCAACAAGGCGGCATTATTCCATGGCTTCGTAATGAAGTCAAAGGCTCCTGCCTGCATTCCTTGCACGGCAAGTTGGATACTTCCCCAAGCGGTCATTAAGATCACTGGCACTTCGGGACGGAATATTTTTACTTGTTTGAGCAGGGTTAAACCTTCCTCACCCGTTGTGGAAAGAGTGAAGTTCATATCCATCAGAATCAAATCCGGTGCTACGGAACGTACTACTTCCATTGCTTCCCGTGGACCGGGAACGGTCTGTGCTTCGTAGCCTGCTCGCTTCAACATGAAGCTAAGCGAAGAACGCACTGCGCTGTCGTCGTCAATTATCAGAATCATAGTTTATGTTTCTTTTTAATCAAAGGTATTGTTTTACTGCTATGACTGTACAAAGCTACAAAAAAATAGCAACCGACATCACTCTTCTCTTTTTTATTGCCGGATAATTTCATCAAAATCAGCTTCAAGTTCGGAGTTCGAACGAAAATCCCATAGCGTCAGACTGCGAATCTGATAATAGTAATACCAATAATAATAGAGTTCGGAAATATGTTTCTGTCTTGCCTCATCTTTAGAGTTCTGCGCATCATTCAGATCTAAGGTATTAATTTTGCCTATCAGGAAAGTTTCAATACTGGTCTTATAACGCTGCTGTGCAATTGCATCGGCTTCCTTCGCTATGTCCAACTGCTGCGCCTGATTATTGAAATGTTCCACCAACAAAAAGATATCCTGGTTGAAGTTGATCTGTTCCTGGCGGATCTTTGAAAGCACCACATCCCGGTTGCTCTTGGCTACCCGGACTTTTCCACGACGTTTTCCCCAATCGAGAATCGGAATCTTAACACCTACCTGAACAATCTGATTATCCTGCAAGTTACGGTAAACGGCAGGGAAGTTCCGGTTCTCGCCAGTATATCCGACGCTTGCAAACAAATCGACGCTACGCAGGTTTCCGCGGGCGGTGGCTACTTCATAATCGGCTTCCAACTGGCGACGACGGATATTCTGTGCAAACGAGTTACGTTCCAATGCCTTATTTAAAACCAGATTGTACTCCATCTTCGGACGATCCACCGCTTCGGGGAGAACAGGACTTAAGATTTCATCCTCTCCCACTCCTAGAAAAGCACGGAGCTGGAACATCTTGGCATTGAGATCACTCTCCGCCTCCGTTAACGCAGCTTTCGCATTCAAGGCGGAAAGTTTGAGCTGTAAGAGTTCATTCTCGGAAATCTGTCCCATTTTACGTTTGGCAAGAGCCACTTCATAAAGGTGATCGGCATTTGTCAGGTTCTGCTTGGCTGTGCCGAGATTTTCTCTTGCCAGCAAGAGATTGAAGTAGTAAGTGATGGCACGCATTGTCACTTCTTCGGTAGCGGTGATAAAAGCTGCTTTTGCTTCGGCATAACGCACCGGTTCGATGCGCCTGTTCCATTTTATATTATTCACTCCAAAGATGGGTTGCGTGAGTTGCAAGGTGACAGGGACGGACATAAAGTGACGGTCACCTCCGGCTCCCAATTGTTTGATATAGTCGAGTGAAGAGGTCAACGAAAGTTTACCACCGGTGAGCCAGATATTCTGATCGATGGAAAGATCGCCTGTCAGTCCTAAGGTGTTGTTACGGACGAAGCCGTAAGAGCCGTCCGAATTTTGATAAGAACTATATGATTTATTATAATTGGGCAGAGTTCCGGTCAGATTGACTTCCGGCAGCAGGTCGGCACGAAAAGTGCGATATTCCCAATAGGCCGTTTTCAACTCGTTTAAAGCAACGGCAGCATCCACAGATTGAGCACGTGCCATCGCAATGGCTTCATTCAAGGTTATCTCCCTTTCTTTCTGTGCCGACAATACCAATGGCAGACAAGCGGCAACAAGAACAAACAATATACTTTTCTTTTTCATTATGCACAGTATTTTCCTCCGACAAAGGATCAAACGATGTGCCAAAAAAGTAATGTTTTTATTTTCAACAGATTACAGAATAAGAAAAGTGTTCATTTTCGGACACTATGCCCAGAAATGAACGTTCGATCATTCGCAGTAGTTAGGAAGGCGCACAGTGAACCGGGTCCCTTTACCTACTTCGGAAGTGACGGAAATAACGCCATTCAGCCGTTCGATAATGGTTTGGCAAATACTTAATCCCAAACCTGCTCCTTGTGTGAAGTTATCGACTTTATAGAATCGTTCGAATATATGGCGGATACCTTCTTCCGAAATACCTACTCCGGTATCCTCTACAAAGATACGGGTGTATCCGGGATCTTCATCGTCTTCATAGCCGAAAGTGATGAAACCGCTACTCGTAAATTTGGCAGCGTTATTAATCAGATTATTCACCACTTGCTGCAAACGAACGTTGTCCGTTGTCAGGTATTTCTTATCGCTTTCGGGCATACGTAACATCAGTTCTACTCCCGGAGGCATATTCAGTCGTTGAGAATCGTGGACGGTCTTTAACAACAAAGACAGGTTATGTTCTGCAAACATAAATTCCATGGTTCCCGATTCGATACGTGACAAATCAAGAATATCATTAATTAAAGCCAACAACAGGCCGCAATTCTTATTGATCGTTCCAATAAACTGGGCGATTTCTTCTCCCGTAAAGCCACTCGTATCGCTTAACAAATCGGAGAAACCTACGATTGCATTCAACGGAGTCCGAATCTCATGACTCATGTTTGCAAGGAAGGCCGATTTCAGTTTGTCGGCTTGGAGAGCTTTATCACGGGCCTCTCTCATCTCTTGCTCGGCAGTCTTATATCGTTGGATACTCTGACAAACGCCTAGTATATTGTACAATGAGTCTTGTGTCAGTCCTGTGATTACAGAAGAACGGTATTCCCACCATTCATACTCTCCGTTGACATTTCGCTGACGGAAGTTCAGGCGGGTATTGGAATCTTCTCCTGTCAATGCCCTGTCAAACAATGGTCTTATTTCTTTCAAATCTTCAGGATGGATGGTACGATCCATTTCATCACGGGAAATCGTAGTAACCGTTTCATCATATCCAAGACGTTTCAGGAAACCTTGCGGGAAAATGAAACAGTTGGTTTCCATATCAAACTGCCACGGATAGATGGAGCTTTCGTCTACTGCCATATCAAAGAAACGCTTCTGCATTTCTTCATTCGAAATATTCCGTGCGGAAAGTGCCATACCGGTAATCGTATCCTTTGAACGGATCGGGACTATTTCCCCCGACACCGGGAAGTATTTATCACTATGCACTTCTTTCATGAAAGCTCCCTGGGGTATCTTCACACTTTCTCCTTTAGCAGCTACCTGCTTCAGCATAGAATGAAGAATATCCTGACCGTTATAATATATCTTGAAGATGCTGCCTGCCATCATTCCTTCATAAAAACGGCCCCCTGACTCATACGGCAAATGCAGCATTTGCAATAAAGAGCGGTTTGTGAAATGAATGTGCAAATCGGTATCATACGTTATCACACCATCACGGATGGAATGAAATACATTATCAAACTCATTACGCTGTTCCACAAGTTTATTCTGCACGAGCAGACGGGTCTGTGCCTGAATCCGTCGTTTGGACTCACGCCGGTTGGCACGCATCAACCACACGATAGAAGCTATCAGCAACGCCAGGATAGACGGATAGAGCAGTATAAAAAGGTATTTATATTTCTCCCAATACGGTTCGTTGACGATGGTTCCGCTAGAGGATACTTTATCAGGGTCAATATGAAAATAATCCAACTGTTTATAGTCATAGATGAATCCCTGCGTGATTTCTGTCACTCCTATCTCTTGAGGGGACGTACCTTTTAATACTAAAGCAGCCCTTTGGGCCGCCGATAACGCTGAAGTATAACTGTCTGAATCGTATGCGCAGAATACGCCATTGGTGAGCCCCACATTCTGACTCGAAAATACGGGAGCTTTTGAGTTTTTGCCAACGAATGAAAGGAAAGGCGACCATTTAGGAGCCACTACCAGACGTTCGTAGCTGTTACGAGGGTAACAAATAGCGGAAATGATGTGACTCGTTGTATGATTTTGGGTATTATAGACTTTCATCCTATAATCCGGATTGTCTTTTTGAAAGATTTTCCACTCTTCTTCAAAATCTTCAAGGCCTTTGTTACTCAAAAAGCTGTTATCTATCACACATACCACTTCTTTCTGCCGGGGAAATATCTTTTGCGCCTGACGCAATATGACATCAAAATCCGGATTGGCAGTGAACCCGCAAACATTGGGATGAGTAGCAATCAGCTCCATATCGGGATACTTAATGCCGAAAAACACGACCGGTATCTGCAAAGGCAACGAATCTCCACAGGCAAAAAGAGTATAGAAAGCTTCATCACTTGCTGTTATAATCAAATCGGTCTGCCTGTCACGGGCACGCTGACAAAAACGACGCATAATTACTTTCTCGGAGTTGAATGCCCAAAAATCGGCATCAAGATACTCCGTTGTTATATTCACCTTCAGGCCACTCTCTTTAAATCCTTTGACCAACCCCTGATTAAGATCGCTATGCCAAGGAGTTTGTGAGGTGTATGACTGTATAAACAGGATATTGTATGTACGTTCCGCTGCTGCCGCCTGAATAAGAACAGCAAAAAACAGAACGATAAGCAAACAATAGTAGCGTCGATTCATATAATTAAAGCCTGCGGTGTTTTCAATATTATGCCGACAAAGATACGTTAATTATATTGAAAACAAACAGATAGCCCAAGTTTTTTATTCTTCGCGCAACGCCTCGGCAGGGTGTATGCGAATTGCCTGACGAGCAGGGAACCAAATGCCTATGAGAATCATTAAAGTCATCAAGAAATAGGTAATGGCAAATGTGATAAGAAAACGTACCACTCCCCATTCCAAATACCCTTCCGTCAAATCCAGGTAGCCGATATTATAGCATAGCACAGCAGCAGGCAAAGCGGCCAGCGTCAACAGTAATAATCCTTCTTTATTCAGCCGTTGCCAAAGCTGCATCCGGCTGGACCCAACTGCTATACGAAGTGCCGATTCAGCACGACGGTGTTGTGTACGGAACCAGAATGTGCCAACAATACCCAACAGGATATTGAGCAGTAAGAATCCCATCATCCAGAAACGTACCTGTACCTGATTGTAACTCCCTTGCTGGAAATCATTGCGTATATCTTCGTAATCATGCACTTTCAGAATGAATAGGTTACCGACACTCAACTGACTGGCGGATAATTTCATCAAACGTTCCGGAAAGTCTGTGGAAGTTCCCGGTTTCACCCGCAAACAAACTTCCACATTGGAAGGATAAAACTCATCATCAAGTTCGGCCATTTCTTTTTCTGTAATGGCAACAGCTACATACCGGTCGCTATAATTAGCCCAGAAATCATTGTAACGCACTTTTGCCGATACACCTCCTATCTTGTACACTTCTGTAGAATCATCCACACTTACCAGATTCTTACCCAGTAGTGTACGGTCTCCTTTATAATCAGGCCGCCAGAAGTTTTCACCCACTACGACATTACCATTCTTCAAAGCCTGTACCAATGGTTCATATCCACGTCCATCGGCACTCTGATAACGGAATACCTGAAAGAAGTCAGGAGTCATCGCACGGTTCAGCGGATTACTAACCAGTGTGTCAAGGCGCACCATCATGCCGGAATTACTACCAATATAGGGACGTGCATTATTGGATATGGAAACAGCTTCCACCTCCGGCAACCGACGGAGACGATTGGCTAATTCGGTGATATCCTGTCCCAGCGTGGTATTCTTTTGTTCTTTCGAAAGATACGAATCGCTCTTGTTGTTTTTCAGACTAAGTTCCAGATAGTAAGTATCAGTTATATCAAATCCTACCGGTTCGTAATATGTACGAGCCGTCACATACGTCCAGTCGACCACATACCACAGGACCACAAAAACAATTAATAGCTCCGACCATAACCATCCGTTTGACCGGCGTTCATTCCATATTTGTTTTAATAGTTGCATTTTCTTCAGAATTAATAAGTTGAATGTGATTGGATTATCTTTCGTTTATGGCATCCACAATATTGGTGCGGGTTACTTTCCATGCCGGAATAGCCGCACTTAGCAGATTGAGCAGGAAGCAGGCAAGGAATGCCAACAGGAAGACGACAGGATCGAATAATAAGTCGATACACATAGTCTGCAAATCTTCCACGCCATTGGATACGAAATCTACAGAGAACAGCATTCCTCCCAAAAGGAAAGCGGCAACATAACTTAATACCAGTCCGAGAATACCTCCGAAGAGAGAATAAAGCATATTTTCGGAAAGCACTTGCATCATGAGTTCCCGTCTGGGTGCGCCAAAGGCTTTTCGCACGCCTATTTCAGAGATACGCTTACGCATACGTGACAAGGTTAGCCCGGACAAATTGACGGCAGGGACAAGTAATAAAACAAGCAGCGTCAAGATATATTGCCGGACGGCTTCTTTCACAGCTGGAGGATTATTGGCGGAATAACGTTGTGCAGCTACAAAATAGGTGTCGGGTTGTCCACGATAAAGCAGGTCAAAGTTGGGATGCCCGGCCATGAAAATGGCTCTTAGTCGATCTGCCTCCTGGTGAATCGCCGGAAAATCTTCTTTTGATTTAGCCAGAATATAGACAGCAGTCATTCCCATGATATTTTCATCCCCCCAAGTGCTTGTGAAAGCATTTGTCGAACTTAAAGGAATCCAAACCTGTGCATAAGCATAATTTGCTAATTTGGACACCGGGTGCACTACTCCACAAATAACATAAGCTGAATGATTCAGAAGAAAAGTTTTCCCAACCACTTCTGATGTGCCGAACAAACGGCGTGCCATGTCTTCGGAGATGACGGCTTTTGCCGCACCCGCATCAAAATCGGCATTATCATACGGTTTACCGGATATAAAATCAAACTCGAACACTTTCCAGAAAGCATCGTCTGTTTGCAACACACTACAACTTTCCATTTCACCAGCCGGTTTGGCTGCCAGCATTGTTTCCCGGAAAGAACTGGTGATAGAAACAACTTCAGGGGTTGTCATTTCTTTAAAACAGGCTTTCGCTGTATTGTATCCGATAGGGCCGTTACTCTGCCAGTTCACATTGGCTTTGTTCTGAAGTCCGGCATACCGGAAAATGAGCATCCGGTCACGATGGGTCTCCGGTGCAAAAGGAGCGATTGTTGCACGTAAAGTGATGACAATTACCATAATCATAGCAATAGCCAAAGCTGTACCTATAATGGAAATAGAAGAAAGCAGTTTATTTTCCCTCAACAGATGGAATGCTTGTTTAAAGTAGAGTTTTATCATTATCATTTCAGTATAAAGTTCAGTATATTTCTTACTCATCTCTTAGTGCTTCGGCCGGTTGCACTTTCATTGATTGCAGAGCCGGATACAACACGCCAAGAATAATCATTATCGCCATCAAGAGATATGTCAGTAAAATGGCTATCAGGAAACGGGGTACTGTAAATGCCATTTGTGATATATCCACCAGTTCAGTATATCCAATATTGAATGCAATCAATACGGCAGGAAGAGCTGACATGCTTAACAGTAACAAACCTTCCGTAATCAAACGATAGAATATGTTTTTCCGGTTAGCTCCCATCGCCATGCGTAAAGCAACTTCTCCCCGGCGTTGCTGGGTACGGAACCAGAAAGTGCCGATCACTCCCAGAAAGATATTCAACAACAGGAAAAAGAGAATACAGAACTGGGTACGCAATTCATTATCATTGTCTATCTCACTGGCTGTCCGGACTTTGCTTAATGGAGTGACATCAAGTATATAAATATTCCCTACCTGATAGATACGGTCGGCATCATTCATAAGACGTTCCACAAAGCCATCGTCTACACCTTCGCGAACACGCAGGCTTAATTCGAGATAGGCTACGTTTTCGACTGTTTCCATTTGTTCGTCAGAAAGGTAAGTGCCGATATAGGTTCCGGTAAAAGGTTTTCCGGCAATGTTATAATGATCGTAGCGAACGGGCTCCGTTAAAGCTGCAATACGAAGGTTGGTATCACTCATGCGAACTTCTTTACCCAAAAGGTCTTTTCCGTGGAAAGTGGCATCCGGATAATAGTCTGCAACATCGACAGGAACGATTATTGTATTTTTCTCCAGAGCTTTCACCAGACTTTCATGACCGGAACCATCGATATTCCGGAAACGAAACACCTTATAATATTCAGGAGTCGTCCAACGATCCATCGTACTTATCCAAACCGTGTCGTTATCCGGGAAACGGAAACTCGCTCCACTGCACCCTTCATTGTATGGAATACTGTTTTGAGAGATACAAACAGATTCAACTTCCGGATGACGGGACAAATGTCCGGCTATTTCCCTTAAAGCAGTCATATCATCTTTAACAGTCAGATCCGGATTGAAATCGGTAGACTTATCGGTAAGACGGTTCATACGTAATACATACGTATTTTCTATATTAAAGCCCATTGGCTGATAATAGATATGCAAAGTGACATAAACCAAATCAACGATATACCACAATACGACAAACACCAACAATAGCTCAATCCATAGAAAAGCATTGCTCCGGCGCTCATTATATATTTGTTTCAATAACTGTTTCATCATTTTATCTTTGGTTTATTGCATCTACAATGTTCATTCTCGACACTCTCCAAGCCGGAATTCCGGCACTTAATAGATTTAATAACAGGCAGAAACAGAATGCAACGAGGAACGTCAACGGACTGAACAACATATCAGTAGAGAGAGAAGTTTCCCCGGCAAGACCTGCATTCTCACTGTTACCAAAAAGGAATGAGTTTAACAGGAAAGTAGCTGAATAGCTCAATATCAGTCCCAGTACTCCCGCAAGCAGTGTCAATATCAGATTCTCCCAGAATACCTGTCGCAACAATTCGTTGGCAGTAGCACCGAATGCTTTCCGGACACCGATTTCCGTCATACGCTTCCGCATACGGGATAAAGTCATACTACTTAGGTTGATAGCTGGAACCAAGAGGAGAATCACAATGATAAGAATGAATCGTCTGACAATGTGTTTCATATCCAGGTCTGTCCCCCAATGGCGGTAAAGGTAGGCAAATTGAGTATCCGGCTGACCACGATAAATCAATTCCATATCCTTCAGCTTACTATTGTAGACCTGACGATATTTTTCGACTTCAGCACGAATAGCCGGAAAATCGTCAGACGAACGTGCAAGGATGACCGCCCGCATAGGCCCCATCAGATTTTCTCTCCACGAGAAAGAAGCCAAATCTGTCGATGTATAGGGAATCCAGACCTGTGCATAAGAAGCTGTCGCCAACTTTGATACGTCTTTCACTACTCCTGTAATGGTATAATCCGCTTTATTTAATTGGATGGTACGCCCTACCACGTCAGTTGTACCGAACAGGCGGCGTGCCACACTGGCAGAAACCACTGCCTTGGACAGCCCACTCTCAAAATCGGCTTTCGTATATGGTTTGCCACACAAGAATTCAAAGCAAAAGACTTGCCAGAACGCTTCATCCGTTTCCATTTCATCTACACTCATCCTGCCCCCTCCGGGAAGAGAAGCACGCATCTTATTATTAACGGAAGTAATGGTAACCGCTTCAGGTATTGTCAACGTCTTAAAGCATTCACGGGCAGTCGTGACGGACATCTGGCTGCTGGCAGCATTATTGTGTTGCTCTTTATGCCGGGACGTCATTGCCTTGACATACAATGATCGTGAACGGTTAACTTCCGGCACGCAGTCTTTTATCCGTATCTGCAATGTCAGCACGATCACCATTATCATGCAAATAGCCAAAGCTGTACCTACCATACAGACAATACTAATAAGCCGGTTCTCCTTCAACTGGTAAAGAGCTTGCTTTATGTATTGCTTCCACATCTTCTTATTCTTTTTTTGATTTGATTCTACAGGAGTTCACAGAAGAATGTTCTACATTAGAAATTCCAACCTTTCTTTGTTACATCTTTACATTTCAGGTTTTTGGAGTTGATTTTACCAACGCCATCCCGCTTAAAGAAAGCTGCATCCGCTTTACCGGATACGGTGATATTTCCTACTCCATCCACTTTAGCCTTGATAGTGCTGCAATCAACATTCAGCTTCATATTGCCTACTCCGTCAACATCTAGTTTCAACTCATCGCAATAAAGACTTTTCACGTTGCAGTTGCCTACTCCATCAAGTTCGAAAGCTATATTTTTAAGTTTTAGTTCTCCTTTTGCATCGAAGTTTCCTACTCCGTCTATTTTCACTTTACTCAAATCAGGAGCAGTGATATAGAAAGTCAGATTCTTGACATTCTTGGCATTTTTATCTTTATAAGAGATAACCAGAGTTCCATTTTTCACTGTCACCCTTGTTTTCTCTACAAATTCAGAAGGACCTTCCAGACGGCAGGAGCATCCTGCCGATTGAGTAAAGATAATATTCCCGACAGATTGCAGGTTTATGGCAGAAAACTCGTCCACATTATAATCTTTACTCACATTTTGTGCCGATAGCGAACAGAAAGCAACACTTAACAGGACAGCTATCGCAACGATGAAAATATTCTTTGTCATGGTGATTTTTAATTTAGAGATACATTAATCTATTTTTCCATTTAGTTCTAATTGTGAAAGGTCGTTTCTATTGTACCTGGCGTCCATCGAAGAAACGAATAGTGCGCGAAGTCTGCTTCGCTTGTTCTTCATTATGGGTGACCATCACGATGGTACGTCCGTCTTCCTTATTCAACCGGTGAAGCAGTTCCATTACTTCAGCTCCCATCTTTGAATCCAGGTTACCGGTCGGTTCATCGGCAAGGATGATTTCGGGATTACCGATAATAGCACGGGCAATGGCTACACGCTGACACTGACCACCGGAAAGTTGCGTAGGAAAATGATTCATGCGATGACTCAACCCAACCTTCTCCAATACTTCTTGTGCCAACCGTTTTCGTTCACTGCCAGCCATGCGTCGATAAAGCAAAGGAAGTTCTACATTATCCATCACATTCAACGAATTAATCAAATGAAAAGACTGAAATACAAAACCGAGCGTTTTATTACGAAAAACCGCCAGTTCCTTGTCTTTCATTCCTTCGGTACGTATTCCGTTGATTTCCACCATTCCCATTGTAGGTGCATCAAGCAATCCCATTATGTTCAGCAGGGTGGATTTTCCGCATCCGGAAGGTCCCATTATACTTAGAAATTCTCCACGTTCTACCGTCAGATTCACATTCTCCAATGCTACCGTTTCAATCTCGTCCGTACGATAAATCTTAGAAAGAGAGTTCAATGTTATCATAACTTCTAGTATTTAGTTTATTTAATTTTCAACTTATTCTTGTTCTTATAAGCACTCATATCGCTTACTACTACTTTATCACCCGGCTGCAATCCGCTCAACACTTCTACATATTCAAAATTAGAATCACCTAACTGTATTTTACGTTTTACCAGTTCATTATCAGAGTTGCAGACAAAAAGTTCATATTCACCGCGTCCCACATAGAAAGAGCCATTGGCTACGCGCATTACATCTTCCTTCACAGCATTCATCACATAAACATCAGTCTTTAGTCCGGAACGTAAGCGGCGGTGATTATCCTCTTTCAGTTGAACGGTAAATGATATCACACCATTCTTGGATAGTGGTGTAACACTGCTAACTGTCCCTTCCAGTTTGTCACTCCCTATCTTAACAATTGCTTTTCCTCCGGCTGCTACACGGTCACCGTACGTATCCGCAATCTCACCTTCCACTTTAAAATGGCTCAAATCAGAAATGATAGCCACCTGTCCGCCTTCGGAAATCTGTGCACCGATCTGGTTATTAATATAGGTAAGAATAGCTTTACGCGGAGAACGGATTTGTGCATCATCCAACGTACGTTTCTTTTCGGAAAGGCTCTTGCGGAAGATATTAAAGTCAAGCTCCTGAACTTTCAGTTCGGCAGCAGCTACTTCCTTCTCATTTTTATATTGTTGCTGAAGTTGTTCGTACTCTAATTGAGCCACATTATAGCTCAATTCAGCCTGGCGTACCTTATCCGTTGTTCCTGCACCGAGACTGTCCAAATAGTGCTCATTTCTCAGCTCTACTTTCATCCGGCTCAATTTCATTGCCGAAACTTTAATCTGCATTGCCATATCGGAAAGCTTTGTCTGATTATTGACGCGAAGCTGATCGAGCTTATACTGACGCATTTGTTCCTCGTCCAGCAACTTCTTATATTCAATTTCCGTACTCTGAAGGTCCAGTTTCAGAATCGGAGTACCTACGTCTACGCTATCTCCCCCTTTTTTATAGACTTCAATAATACGACTGTTGATCGGAGAATTGATAATTTCTTCAAAAGCAGGGACAACCTTACCGGAAGCACTGACACTTACCTCAATCACCCCTTTATCGACTGTGGAAAAGACAAGATCCTTTGCCTCCACTCCTGCCCTTAACACAGATATAAGTACACCGATGGCAATCATACTTGCCACTCCAATGGATGAATAACGAATTATCTTCTTATTACGTTCTTTTTGACGTACCTCTTTAGGAATTTCTCTGTCCATATCCGATCATTTACTATTTTATGATGTATCAATTCGGTACTTCATATACCAAATCTGTGCCAAAATCGTAAATGGTTGATAAATAGAAGATAACAAAAAACAAAGGGTGTCCGATATCGGACACCCTGTACGAATTTACCGTTCAGAATAGAATCTATCATCCTGCCAGCAGGAAACCTGTCTATTTGGATGATGACGTAGTAGAGGGGTTCTTTTCCTCTTGTATCAGTTCTTTCCCCCAATGGGTAGTCTCCTCCACCTTTTCACGATCACGAATCTCTTTTGCTTTACGGGCATAGACAATCATACGCATAGACTGATCGTAAGTGAAATAATTCCATACCCAATTCAAGAGTACAATGACCTTATTACGCACCCCAAGAATAGAGCGCAGATGAACAACCAGCCACATCACCCAGGCAAACCATCCCTGCATTTTTACTTTACTAAACTCTGCCACGGCACGATTACGACCTACAGTCGCCATCGAACCCAGATTACGGTAATGGAAAGGTTTCATCTCCCGTCCTTTCTCCATACGTATCAGATTCTTTGCCAGCAATTCTCCTTGCTGGATAGCCACTTGTGCCAATTGAGGATGTCCGTTCGGGTAATCTTCATCAGCAACCTGAATACATTGGTCACCAATAGCAAACACATTACTCATTCCCTCTACACGATTGAACGAATCGACCTTAATACGTCCACCACGTCCTATCAACGAAGGATCCATGTTGCCGATAGTCACTCCGGTAACACCGCTCACCCAAATAAAAGTACGCGTAGCAATCTCCGTACCATCTTCAAGTACCACTTTATGGTCACGATAATCCACAACACGTTTATTCAACAGGATATTTACCCCCATTTCACGAAGAAACTGTTCAGCATGAGCGGAAGAATCTTCCGACATTCCGGCAAGCAGTCGCGGCCCGGCTTCAATCAGATATATATGCATCAAGCTACTCGGCATATCAGGATAATCTTTTGGCAGGACAAATTTCTTCATTTCGGAAAGTATTCCGGCTACCTCTATTCCGGTTGCTCCACCTCCTACAATGACGATATTCATCAACTCTTGTTGTTCCTGTTTGGTTGAGCAAGTTAAGGCACGTTCCAGATTGGC
Organism: Bacteroides sp. OM05-10AA; assembly: GCF_003439055.1. Lineage (NCBI taxonomy): Bacteria > Pseudomonadati > Bacteroidota > Bacteroidia > Bacteroidales > Bacteroidaceae > Bacteroides > Bacteroides sp. OM05-10AA. Next base: position 9,616 of record NZ_QSUR01000003.1, on the reverse strand, counting down.
AAGAAGAGCATTTCTCAATCCCATTGCTTCCGAAACATTTTTCATCGGCATGGCTTCTTCTTCAATATGTTTATTACCGAAAAAGTTGGTTGTAGTTCCTGCGGCCAACACCAGATAGTCATATTCTGCTTTTCCGATGGAAGTCTGTATCATATTCTTTTCCGGGAAAATGGCACGTACTTCCGCCATACGGAAATAGAAATCTTTCCGGCGCTGGAATATTTTACGAAAGGGGAAAGAGATGGAAGTCGGTTCCATACCGGCCGAAGCCACCTGATAAATCAAAGGGGGAAACTGATGATAGTTGTTCTTATCTATCAATACGACTTGAAAACCTGACTTTTTCAGCTTGTTAGCCAATTTTAAGCCACCGAAACCACCGCCTACTATAACGACACGTTTCTTATTACTTTTTGCAATGTTAAGACTCATATTCTAATCATGTTTTATCAAGAATAATAACACATGAATGAGTCATTAAGTTTTCGAAATCCGGAACTATTATGAAGAAAGAAACCGGATTCGTTCATCGGTGGCGAGACACCCGTTCCCCGGTGCCAAAGGATATCCTCCCCGGTGCCGGAGAGGATGTTCATCGGTGCCGAACAAAAGAACGTTCTACGAGTCTCTACCGCAGGCGCAATCTATCTCCGATTTCAGGGACATATTCACCATCTTTACGATTCATCTTATACAGATTCTTAAGGCGAATACCATATTTTTGAGAGATACCATGCATGGAATCTCCATCTTTTACAATATATACGGTATAAGGTTTGGAAGCCTTTTTCTTCTTGCTCTTCAGGTAGATAATATCTCCCTCTACTAACGTATAATCACGCTGCAGGTCGTTGTATTTCACAAGTTTCTTCCAACTAATATCGAATTCGTTGCCTAAGTCTTTAAAAGTATCACCGTTGCGGGCTACAACATAGGCTATATCATTAGCAATATATACCTGATGCGGACTCATCAACCAAGGATTCTTTTTCAGTTTCCGTTCCGAGTATACACCTTTACGGTCATATTTATACAGATCATAATCTTCGATAATCGTAATCAGACGGTTAGCATAGGATGGATCGGTGGCATATCCGGCTTTTTTCAGTCCGCGGGCCCATCCTTTATAGTCGGTGATATCCAGTTTGAAAAGAAAGGCGTAACGGGCACCTCTTCTAAGGAAGTCGGAATGATCTTCGTAAGAATCACGAGGATGGCTATAAGCACGGAAACATTCGTTGCGTGCATCATCATCGTGACGAACGGTACGCCCCCGCCAACTACTTCCACACTTAATACCAAAATGATTATTACTCTTTCGTGCCAACTGACTGTATCCGGCACCACTTTCCAGCAATCCTTGCGCCAGTGTGATACTGGCCGGAATTTTATGAAGCTTCATCTGTTCAACAGCCAAATCACTATACTTATTTATATATTCGATGTAACGGGCATTCCGTTTCTGTGCCTGCACTCCTACGGCAAAGAAGAAAACAACGGTTAAAAAGATAAGTCTATACAGTTTATTCTCCATTTTAGTTCAGATGTGGATTAGATGGCACAAAAATCCGAAAAATAATTGGGATTATCAATCTCTTTCCTAACTTTGTAACATTAATTGTAGAAACCAATACCCTAACGTATATGAGAGACCTCACAATTACCGCTATTATTAAAGTATATCAATATGATGAGTTGAATGAGGCCGATCGGGCACTTATGCAGACTGCCATGGAGGCAACAGCTCGTAGTTATTCTCCGTATTCCCATTTCTCCGTAGGTGCCGCTGCGCTATTGGGCAACGGAACTGTTGTGACAGGAACCAATCAGGAGAATGCCGCCTACCCGTCGGGACTTTGTGCGGAACGCACTACCTTATTCTATGCCAATTCTCAATATCCCGACCAGCCGGTTGTCACTCTTGCCATTGCGGCACGAACGGAAAAAGATTTCATCGACCAACCGATTCCTCCCTGCGGCGCTTGCCGACAAGTGATTCTGGAAACGGAAAAGCGTTACAAACAACCCATCCGTATCCTATTATATGGCAAAGAATGTATCTACGAAGTAAAAAGTATAGGCGACCTACTGCCGCTATCATTTGACGCATCAGCAATGGAGGACTAACTATGTTACAACAATATCACACGAAACTAAAAGGAACACTCGCACTTACAGACTCTTATCTGACAGAAAAAGCACTGCAAAAAGAAAAGGGGCTTTATAAATTTATATGGGTACGCAGCGGAAGTATCACGGTAGAAATCGACCATCAGGAAATGATGCTTACCAAGGATGAAGTGATTTCACTCACCCATCTGCAACACCTCGAATTTAAATCGATTGACGGCGAATACCTGACTTTGCTGTTCAACAGTAACTTCTATTGCATTTATGGGAATGACCATGAAGTGTCGTGTAGCGGTTTCCTGTTCAACGGTTCTTCTCACCTGATCCGTTTTACCCTGAATGAAAAAGAACGTAAAGAGCTCGACACCATTACCGAAGCACTGGAAAACGAGTTTACCGTTTCCGACAGCCTGCAGGAGGAAATGCTACGCATCCTGCTGAAACGCTTCATCATTCAATGTACCCGTATTGCACGTCATCGCATGAATATCACCCGCGAAAAAGAATCAGGTTTCGAGATTGTCCGCCAATACTACAACTTGGTTGACGAACATTATCGGACGAAAAAGCAGGTACAGGACTATGCCGATATGCTACACAAATCTCCCAAGACACTATCGAACATCTTTTCAACCTGCAAACTGCCTTCGCCACTCCGGGTAATTCACGAACGGGTGGAAGCGGAAGCCAAACGCCTTTTGCTTTACAGCAACAAAAGTGCTAAAGAGATTGCCGATATTCTTGGATTTGAAGACCAGGCTTCTTTCAGCCGTTTCTTCAAAAATATGACCGGACAGAGCGCCGTACAATTCAGAAATACACAGGAAGGGAAAAATTGATAAGGCATACGGAAGTATTGCTATTTGGGGAGTATGGGGAATGAACGACCTTTGCAACGTTAGATAAACCCATTAAAACCCCAACAAAATGAAAGAGAAATTTATCGCTTTACTGACCTTCACTTCAAGTCTGAAAAGTTTCGGTATTCAATTTATCCGTGTAGCCATTCTGGTAGTATTTGTATGGATAGGCGGATTGAAGTATTTCCATTATGAAGCCGACGGGATTGTTCCGTTTGTAGCCAACAGTCCTTTCATGAGCTTCTTCTACGCTAAAGATGCGCCCGAATACAAAGAACACAAAAATGCAGAGGGTGCTTTCGTCCCGGAAAATCGAGCATGGCACGAAGCAAACCGTACCTATACTTTCTCCTACGGACTGGGAGCTCTCATTATGAGCATCGGCATACTGGTATTTCTAGGCATCTTTTTCCCGAAAGTGGGATTGGCAGGTGACGCCCTTGCCATTATCATGACGCTCGGAACACTTTCTTTTCTCGTCACTACCCCGGAAGTCTGGGTTCCCGACCTGGGAAGCGGAGAGTTCGGCTTCCCGTTACTATCAGGTGCAGGGCGATTGGTGATTAAAGATATTGTGATCTTAGCCAGTGCCGTAGTGTTACTATCCGACTCGTCACAACGAGTACTCAAAGCACTTAAAAAAGACTAATCCCCCCTTTACAGAAAGTGCTGACTTCTTGAGATTGCGGAACAAATCGTATTTTCAGACTGTTATATAGTCTCATACGAATCGTTAATAAAAAGAAGTTATGAAACAATATGATGCAATAATAATAGGATTCGGCAAGGCAGGAAAGACCCTGGCTGCCGAACTTTCCAACCGCGGATGGCAAGTTGCCATCGTGGAACGTTCCAACATGATGTATGGAGGAACCTGCCCTAACGTAGCCTGTATTCCAACCAAAACGCTGGTGCATGAAGCAGAGGTTTCCGCCTTGCTTTACCATGACGATTTTCCCAAACAGGCGAATATGTACAAACAAGCCATCAGTCGAAAGAACCGTCTCACCTCTTTTCTTAGAAATGATAATTACGATAGACTAAACAAACGTCCTAATGTGACTATTTACACCGGGACGGGGTCTTTCGTATCTTCCAATACCATAAAAGTAGCGCTTCCGAAAGGGGACATCGAACTGCAAGGTAAAGAGATATTTATCAATACAGGCTCTACTCCTATCATTCCGGCAATAGACGGCATTCAGCAAAGCCAGCATGTATATACCAGTAGTACGCTTCTGGATTTAAGCGTCCTTCCCCATCACTTGATTATTGTAGGCGGGGGATATATAGGACTGGAATTTGCTTCTATGTATGCCGGATTTGGCAGTAAAGTGACGATACTCGAAGGAGGAAATAAATTTATGCCTCGTGAAGATCGGGATATTGCAAACAGCGTCAAAGAAGTAATGGATAAGAAAGGTATTGAAATCCATTTGAACGCGCGTGCACAGTCTATCCATGACACCAATGATGGAGTGACACTGACTTACTCGGACGTATCCGACGGCACTCCTTATTATGTGGATGGAGATGCCATTCTCATCGCAACGGGACGTAAACCGATGATTGAGGAATTAAACCTGTCAGCAGCAGGCGTAGGAGTTGATGCGCACGGAGCTATCATAGTAAACGATCAGTTACGTACCACCGTTCCCCATGTATGGGCAATGGGAGATGTAAAAGGCGGAGCACAATTCACCTATCTCTCACTGGATGATTTCCGGATTATCCGCGATCAGCTCTTCGGTGACAAGAAGCGTGATATCGGAGACCGTGATCCTGTTCAATATGCAGTGTTTATTGATCCGCCATTAGCACATATCGGAATCAGTGAAGAAGAAGCTCTGAAAAGGGGATATTCATTTAAGGTTTCCCGGTTACCGGCATCTTCCGTTGTCCGTGCCCGTACATTGCGACAGACAGATGGTATGCTAAAAGCCATCATCAATAATCATAACGGGAAGATTATGGGCTGTACACTATTCTGTGCCGATGCTTCAGAAATCATCAATATCGTAGCTATGGCTATGAAAACGGGGCAACCGTCTACATTCTTACGCGATTTTATCTTCACGCATCCCAGCATGAGCGAGGGACTCAATCAATTATTTGACGTATAAGATAAATAGGCTGTTTACTTGCAAAAAACAGAAAAAACAAGGTACTTCGTATCATGATTAGTTGAATACATAACACAGCCTCTAAATAGGACAAACAGAGGCTGTATTTGGAGTAATCAGAGGCTCTGAATGAGATAAACAGAGCCTCTAAATAAATGAATCTTATTCTTTTTCCATCTCCATAGAGTGAAATCTAACAGAAAGTATTATCTTTGCAATCAAGTTAAACTATATACCTACCGCAATGAGAATTAGTAAGTAAGACAACACTTCTAAGTAAACATCACTTTTCTTATGCTTTTTCTATTTTGTTAAGCATCACGAAATCCGTGTTGTTTAGCCAGTATTGTGTTTGTCGTTCCCCTATCCTGTGATTTTCTTTCACTCTATTATCAACCTCAAACCCAATAGATCATCATGTCTATAAGTATTCAACAAATCAGCTATATCCATCCGGATAAAGAAGTATTATTCAGTGATCTCAATTTCGCCATCAGTAAGGGGAAGAAACTGGGATTAGTCGGTAACAATGGTTGCGGTAAATCTACTTTGCTGCAAATTATTGCCGGGCAACTTTCACCCTCTTCCGGTGTCATTGTCCGTCCGGACGATCTGTATTATATCCCGCAACATTTCGGGCAATATGATTCATTGACTATCGCCCAGGCACTCCGGATAGAACGTAAGCAACAAGCCTTACATGCTATCCTGTCAGGAGATGCCTCAAACGAAAATTTCGTCGTCCTGGATGATGACTGGAATATTGAAGAACGCTCCATTGCCGCTCTCGATTTATGGGGGCTAGGACAGTTTACTCTATCCTACCCGATGAATTTGCTTAGCGGTGGTGAAAAGACCCGTGTATTTCTGGCAGGGATGGACATCCATCACCCATCCGTCATACTTATGGATGAACCGACCAATCATCTTGATTCTTCCGGCAGACAACGTTTATATGACTGGGTAGAGAAATGTCGCTCCACGCTGTTAGTGGTGAGTCATGACCGCACTCTGCTTAATCTTCTCCCCGAAATATGCGAACTGGAAAAGCATCAAATCAATTACTATGGAGGAAATTACGAATTCTACAAAGAACAAAAAACGCTGATGCAGGAAGCATTGCAGCAACGTATCGAAGAAAAAGAGAAAGCACTGCGCATTGCCCGCAAAGTGGCACGCGAAACGGCCGAACGCAGGGACAAACAAAATGTGCGCGGAGAAAAGAATAATATAAAAAAGGGAGTTCCTCGTATTGTACTCAACGCGCTTCAAGGAAAATCGGAAAAAAGTACCAGCAAACTTAACAGTGCTCATCAGGAAAAAGCCGAGAAGTTAACAGACGAACGCAACCAGCTTCAAGGTTCGCTCTCCCCAACCGCTACACTAAAAACCGATTTTAATAGTTCCTCGCTCCACACCGGAAAGATATTGGTGACAGCAAAAGAGATTAACTTCGGTTATTATTCCCATTCAATCAACAGTCATATTCAGATGAATAATGAAGCAAATATTGCTGATACAGGTAATCATTCCGGTCCAGACAGTCATGATATTCAGGATAATGGTGACTTCAAACAGCAACTTTGGCAAACACCCATCAGCTTCCAACTAAAGAGTGGAGACCGCCTCCGTATAGAAGGAGCCAACGGCAGTGGGAAAACAACTCTTTTGAAGCTAATCACCGGACAGCTTCAGCCACAGGAAGGAAACCTGACACGAATGGAATTCACCTATGTCTATCTGAATCAGGAATATTCTATCATCGACGACCGGAACAGTATTCTGGAACAGGCTTACGCTTTTAATAACCGGAACCTGCCGGAGCATGAAATAAAGATTATTCTGAACCGTTATTTATTCCCCGCTTCCGAATGGGACAAATCCTGCCGGAAACTTAGCGGTGGCGAGAAAATGCGCCTTGCTTTCTGCTGTCTGATGATTAGCAATAATACTCCCGATATGTTTATTCTGGATGAACCGACCAACAATCTGGATATACAGAGCATTGAAATCATCACTGCTACCATCAAGAACTATACGGGTACTGTAATTGCAATCTCACACGACGATTATTTTATTCAGGAAATCGGTATCGAGCAACGTATTTTATTAAGCTAGCCTATTGATATTTTATCCGGTAAGTCTAAATATCAACCTAGTTTTTTATAACTTCGCAGCGCGAAGAAAAGAATTGGAATAAAATGGATCAGACAACACAATCATGGTGGTTTATCTTTTATAAAGATCAACTGCTTCTTGAGAAAAAAGGGGATGGTAAATATGCCGTCCCATGTGGAGAAAGTTCTCCTATCATTATTAAAGAAAAAACAACAGTACACAATATCACAACACTGGAAGGGAGAAACTGCAAAGCTTTCTCTCTCTCCTCTCCCATTGAAGAATCGGAGCAATGGGCAATGACAGGACTTCGTGCCTCTTACGATTATCTTCCTTTATCTCATTACCAGACTGCAGGAAAAGCGCATGAGATTCTACATTGGGATAGAAACAGCCGTTTCTGTTCCGCCTGTGGCACGCTGATGGAACAGAAAGAGTCTATCATGAAACGTTGCCCCAAATGCGGTCGGGAGGTATATCCTTCCATATCCACAGCGATTCTTGTATTAGTGAGAAAAAAAGACTCACTGCTCTTAGTGCATGCCCGCAATTTTAAAGGAACATTCAACAGTCTCGTTGCCGGTTTCCTGGAAACCGGAGAAACATTAGAAGAATGTGTAGCACGTGAAGTGAAAGAAGAAACCGGACTGGACGTAAAGAATATCACTTATTTTGGTAACCAGCCCTGGCCTTATCCCAGCGGTCTGATGGTTGGCTTTATAGCTGATTATGCCGGAGGGGAAATCACACTCCAAGATGAAGAGTTGAGTTCGGGAGACTTTTACACAAGGGATTATTTGCCCGAACTTCCCAGGAAACTTAGTCTTGCACGAAAGATGATTGATTGGTGGATTGAGCATCCAAATGAACATGTAGCAAACTAATAATCATAAATCAACCCCATGGAATTATCAACAAAAACACCCCGAATTGAAGTAGTAGATGCTCTTAGAGGGTTTGCTGTAATGGCGATCCTCTTAGTACATAACCTGGAACATTTCATTTTCCCTGTTTATCCGGAAAGCTCTCCCGAATGGCTCACCATTTTGGATGCGGGAGTATTGAATGCAACCTTCTCGCTGCTTGCCGGAAAATCTTATGCCATATTCGCTCTGCTTTTTGGATTCACTTTCTTTATCCAGTCGCACAACCAGCAATTAAAAGGAAAAGATTTCGGTTACCGTTTTTTATGGAGAATGGTATTACTTGCAGGATTTGCCACTCTTAATGCCGCTTTCTTTCCCGCAGGAGATGTCCTGTTGCTGTTCGTTGTAGTCAGTCTCGTACTGTTTATCGTACGCAAGTGGAGCGACAAAGCTATTCTAATCACCGCCATCCTGTTTTCATTGCAACCGATTGAATGGTTCCATTACATAATGAGTCTTTTCAATCCTGCCTATACCCTGCCCGATTTGAATGTCGGAGCAATGTATGCTGAAGTAGCAGATTACACCAAAGCCGGAAACTTCTGGGATTTTCTGATAGGCAACATCACTTTGGGACAGAAAGCAAGCCTGTTCTGGGCCATCGGTGCGGGACGCTTTTTGCAAACTGCCGGACTATTCCTGTTTGGCTTGTATATCGGACGCAAAGAATTGTTTGTAGCCACCGAATCTCATCTGAAATTCTGGACGAAAGCGCTCATTATCGCAGCTATCAGTTTTGCACCACTATATTCTTTAAAAGAACAGATCATGCAAAGTGACAGCAGTCTGATTCAGCAAACAGTAGGTACTGCTTTTGATATGTGGCAGAAGTTTGCATTCACGATTGTACTTGTTTCTTCTTTCATGTTGCTTTATCAGAAGGATAAATTCAAGAAAGCCGTATCCAACCTACGATTCTACGGAAAAATGAGTTTGACCAACTATATTTCCCAATCTATTTTAGGAGCTATTATCTATTTCCCATTCGGGCTTTATCTTGCTCCTTACTGTGGATATACTCTTAGCTTGATTATAGGTATCGTTCTTTTCCTGTTACAGGTTAAGTTCTGCAAATGGTGGCTATCTAAACATAAACAAGGCCCATTGGAAACAATATGGCATAAATGGACTTGGATAGGAACCAAGAAATAACAGGAAGAAAAGCAGGCTACGAAATATGCACAACTACAAACGAACAACTTACGAATATGAAACTGAACGTATCACTCTAAAGCATCAACAACACATGTGTATATCCGCAGCCTGCCTGTTGAAATTGAGATGATGCCAATACAACAAGATTCTCGCAAGAAGGATTTGCAAGTGGACTTAAAGAATGCAAAGGAAATGAAAGAACTGTACCAAGTGAGGGAAAATACCCGAAAATAGGCAGAATCAGGGCTATGTACAGAGAAAATCGAGTAGGAGGAAAACGAAGTAGTTTTCTTCCTACTTTCGC
>NZ_QSUR01000029.1:0-99674 GCF_003439055.1 Bacteroides sp. OM05-10AA | reverse complement strand
CTAAGAGAACTTAGTGATTCTTTTTCTTCATCAGTCACAAATTTTCTTGACGTACTTTCTTCGATCATTGATGCCGGATGTGTATTCGGATGAACGTAGTTATTCGCTCCTGCTGCAATTCCGTTTAACTTGGTACGTTCTGCATCAGTCATAAACCGATGTGTAGTATCTTCATTTATTTCTGACGCTCCGTGCTTATGCGAAGCTGGCGCATAATTGCCTGCCGGTTGATACTTGTCATCGTGGTTATGGTTTCCTGCTGCTTTTCCATTCCAATTTGTTTTATCAGAATCCGTTACAAATCGGTGGGTAACATCTTCGGTCACGTCTGTTGCTGCATGTTTATGTGAAGCAGGTGCATAACTGCCAGCCGGCTGATATTTGCCGTCATGGTTATGGTTTCCTGCTGCCTTACTATCCCATCCGGTTTTTTCCGCATCAGTCACAAACCGGTGTGTAGTATCTTCATTTACCTGCGTTGCCGGATGTGTATGTGAAGCGGGTGCATAACTGCCTACCGGTTGATATACTCCTGCATGGTTATGATTTCCTGCTGCCTTACCATTCCATTCGGCCTTTTCCGCATCAGTCACAAACCGGTGTGTAGCATCTTCGGTCACATCTGTTGCTCCGTGCTTATGTGAAGCTGGCGCATAACTGCCTACCGGTTGATATACCCCTGCATGGTTATGATCTCCTGCTGCCTTACCGTTCCATCCGGCCTTTTCTGCATCAGTCACAAACCGGTGTGTAGCATCTTCGGTCACATCAGTTGCTCCGTGCTTATGTGAAGCTGGCGCATAACTGCCTACCGGTTGATATACCCCTGCATGGTTATGATCTCCTGCTGCCTTACCATTCCATCCGGCCTTTTCTGCATCAGTCACAAACCGGTGTGTAGCATCTTCGGTCACATCAGTTGCTCCGTGCTTATGTGAAGCTGGCGCATAACTGCCTACCGGTTGATATACCCCTACATGGTTATGATCTCCTGCTGCCTTACCATTCCATCCGGTTTTTTCCGCATCAGTCACAAACCGGTGTGTAGCATCTTCGGTCACATCTGTTGCTCCGTGCTTATGTGAAGCTGGCGCATAACTGCCTACCGGTTGATATACTCCTGCATGGTTATGATCTCCTGCTGCCTTACCATTCCATCCGGCCTTTTCAGTGTCAGTTACGAATCGGTGTGTAGTATCTTCAGTAATCACACTTGCCGGATGATTGTTAGGATGAACATAATTGTTTGCTCCTGCTGCAATCCCGTTTAACTTGGTACGTTCTGCATCAGTCATAAACTTATGTGTAGCATCTTCAGTAATCATGCTGGCCGGATGACTGCCCGGATGAACATAGTTGTTTGCTCCTTCAGCAATCCCGTTTAATTTGGTACGTTCTACATCAGTCATAAATCGGTGTGCAGCATCTTCAGTAATCACACTTGCCGGATGATTGTTAGGATGAACATAGTTGTTCGCCCCTGCTGCAATCCCGTTTAACTTGGCACGTTCTACATCAGTCATAAATCGGTGTGCAGCATCTTCAGTAATCACACTTGCCGGATGATTGGTAGGATGAACATAGTTGTTCGCTCCTGCTGCAATCCCGTTTAACTTGGTACGTTCTGCATCAGTCATAAACCGGTGTGCAGCATCTTCAGTAATCATACTGGCCGGATGACTGCCAGGATGAACATACTTGTTTGCTCCTTCAGCAATCCCGTTCAATTTGGTACGTTCTGTATCTGTCATAAACCGGTGTGCCGTATCCTGCATCACATCCACAAAGCGCAATACCTTTTCAGATAATTCAAGATATGATACACTTTCCGGTTTGACAGCAGCAACCGCCGCTTTATATTCGTATGCTATCGGCTTTACCTTGTTATCCATGTATGCCCGTTCAATTATTGAGCATGTAAGTGTGAGATACACCGGTAATGTCGTTTTTCCCAGTGCGGCAAAGGGCACAACTTTAAATGTATCATTGCCATCAACATCTTTTCCTGATAATGCGGCCAAACCTGAAGAAACAGAAAATGTTCCGTTCCCGCTACTGGTTACATGCCCGCCCTGAATAATACAAGGCCCGTATTCTTTAAAAAATCCTTCAATGGCTTTTAACGGTTCGGATTGCAAATCAATAAAATCCTCACCGGCCCACTGTCTAATACCTGTTTTTTGTACATGTTCTTTCATTGCTGTACTATTTTGTAAGTCGTTAATACCTGTTTATATTTCTGAATCTCTGCATCAATGAGATTTATATTAATACCGGCGGGGATATATACAATGAAATCAACCCCGTCAAATTTATCCCGAATCTCATTTTCAAGGGGTACGGCCTTCATGCTTTCCGTCTCCAAACCGATTTCCGGCCACATGGTCTTACCTTCAATCCCCAGCCCAACGAGTAACAGCCCATTATTATAAGTTATAATTTTGATGCTTATAGGCTCATTGTATTTCTTTCTTAGGTATCCTTCAAATACTTTAATTTGTGAGTTCACATTAACCATCATCCGAGAATCACTACGCCATTGATCGAAAGTCTCAAAAAGGCTATGTAACGGGGCAAAGAATCCCTGTAATAATTTCATGCGCACCGGTTGTCTTTTGTGTGGTGGTAGTAGTTGCCGCGCAAGGTTCAGAAAGTTCATTTTGATGTTCATGTTTCCAAGTCTTTAAGTGTTTTAAGTGTGATTATACTATCGTCAGAATATTCAAAGTACCCGGATTCCAATTCAGAAAAGATTCCTACCTGTATGAAATTCGTATCCGTAGCCCCTTTTCTTTCAAGTGATATGAGATTGCACGTTATTACTCCCTGTGCCCCCATAACAGCATCAATAAAACGCTGCTTATAAATCATAGAATCGAACCCTAAAGAAGATTTAAAAGCATCCAACGCCTTAACAACATTCTCATTTACAAGCGTGGACGGGATAGAAGTTTCAAAAAAGACTTCAATGTTATACCGCAACTTATCTTCACTTGTAGATATGACATTTGTATCAACCCCGGCAAACTTAACGGCATCTATGTAAGAAGCAAAATTGTATTTTTCATCAACATCAAGCGGCACAATTTTTCCAGAGCTGTTTTTCTTCGCCGCTTTTATAGTCAGCATGTTTTTATTTTCCCGTATGGCAACAACTTTGATGATCTGTGCGTCCGGGTCGTTTGTCTGATAATAAAGCATTGCTGTATTTTCATCAAATAATAGCTCATGCCCGTTTTGAAAACGGTAACACATTTCAGCATACCAGCGTACAGTTCCCGGCGTGATCTTGTTTGTCAGCGTATCAATTTCCGATTTGAACACATCAAGAATCAGTTCAAAGGAATGTATTGCAACAGCGATAATGTAAGTCCATAACCGCCATTCTGCCACCTTACTGGTAGAAAGTGAAATATCTTTCTTCCCATTAAGAGAAGTAATAATCTCATTCTGTATTTCATTTATTGTCCGTGCCATAATTCTGTATATCAAATGTTGTAATTGGCTTATCCAGTTCTTTAACTATGTTCTTCTTTAAAACACTATCCATATCAATTAAAACCGTACTTCCCGGCAGTAACGGAAGGTCTAAATAAAGACCTTTATCATTAATCGGGTCAATACCGCATAGAACTTTAGAACTATCATCATTAGCCAAATCCGGATTGTCATTGATGATTTTAGCGACTGCTTCACATGTGCCATATTCTGACAGTACAATATCATATATAGTCTGATTTGGTTTAATCGTTACTTTCTTCATATCTTGCTATTGTATTATCCATGCTTACTTTTGTCACTTTCATGCCGTCACGGGTCAGTTCTTTGCGGACAGCACGGTAGAAGTTTTCCGGGTCGGTATCATTGATATAATTAACTGCACCTACACCCGTTTCAGGGCTTTCCTTATAATGGCCCTTATCGGCAAGCAATATATCTTTTTGGTGCTGGCTTGTAGATTCACTATAAAGAATATCACCTGACATTATATCTATATCTCCATCTTCGGTATGTTGTATATCTATCATGTTATAGTACAATTAAAAGTTCCTGTTACCGGGCCGCCCATTGCCGGGGCAACCAATCCGGCAGAATATGTTATCTGTGCACTTTTGATCGCATTAATAACGGCATCTGCAATCTTATCCGCCACTTTATCCAGTGCATCTTCCCGTCCTTCTTCCTGATTCATCACTTGTGTAAATGCTGATTTTATACCAGCTTTAACCGTTGCTTTTACCAATGCCATATTTTAACCCTCCAAATAATTAGATAAATCCTTTTGCACTTTTATAAAATCAGCCATATTAATAGGCGGCCCGCTTGGGCCTAAACTTGTCGTTACTGTCAATTTCTGAATGGCCGCTAAAAGGTCGTTCAGCGTTTTTTTAAGACCGGAAGAACCTTTCGTTAGTGTTAGTCCGCCGGTCGTGGTTTTTATTGTTGCTTGCCCGGCTTGTATAGTCATGCTTTCCGAATTGATAAGTATAGAAAATTTGCTACCCTTCAATACTTCAATCTTATCCGCATCAACTGTCAGGGAATTGTCCGCGCTGGTAAAAATAACCTTGTCTATTTCCGTGAACTGGCAGACAAACAACTCATTGCTTTTACCAATGCGGCAAACCAATACAGTACTTTGCATTTTAGGGATAAAGGCAAATCCTTGTAAATCTCCCTTTACCAGCCCGCGCAAACGTACATCGAAATAGTCCACTGCATCATCACGGCGCACTTCACAGGTGAAGTCACTTTCATCTACCTTTGTCACGATTGCAGGAAAAACCAAACTATCCCCGCTTTCGCCCATAATTTTACGCCGTATTTCTTCTATATCTTTACTCATGCCTTAATACCTAATTCAACCGTTCTGCGCGCTCCTTGCGTACTGAATGATACTTCTGTACTTTCGATAAAATAAGTCCCGTTACGTTCCTGATAAACCGGGTCGTCCAGCTCTGCCACCATGCCGGGCAGAGAGAACGGGAAAAGGAATGTTTCAATCTTTCCCCTATACCCGTCAAAAGAGTATCGTTTGAGTTCTTCCCCGGCCAGCGTTTTCAGTTCCTTTGCATCCTTTACGTCGTAATAGTATAATGTTTTTGTTTCACCGCCTTCTTCCCCGATTTCGCCTTCTATCTTTGTCCCGTCTTTATAATAGCAGATAGCCTTTACTTTCAGTTTCACATCATTAGCGAGTTGATATTTTAAATCATCATCCTTTACGACATTATACCGAAGCCGGTATTTAACAGTTTCCCCCTTTACATCATGCGCCTTTCCTGCATACAGATTTCCGTTTATATCAAAGAAAACCGTCAAACCATATTCTTTTTTCAGATAGCCGAGCACCCAGCTTCCGGGCTTGTTGTTAACCACAAAGTTCTTTAATGTAAGGTCTACACAGGAAGCCACTTTTATTCCCAGTAGAATGGCATTCAAACACTGTTTTAATGTCGTCTCTTTCTTTGAAAACACACAATTAACATAGCGCGTCATGTAATATTCATCCTCACATTCTATTTCTAAAGGAACTTTATAATTTAATCGTTTCACATACCCGACAAATTCCGTATTGAAACTGTTATCATATCCCAGGCGGATTTCTACCTTGTCACCGGCTTTTATTGTGCTGGCTGTCTCAATATGTGCCGGTGGTTCTCCGGTATGTTTAAGCACGGCAGTAACCGGTATTTTTATTATTGCCGTTGCCGCAAGGTTGTAAATGCTTCTTTTTATCTGTACTTCATGTACCGACTTAAAAGAAACGCTTCCTATCTTTATTTCACTGCAAAGTACAAACATGGTTATTCAATTATTAGCTCAAAATTTCGATCTGTGATTAACGACATTTTAATAATGACAAAACTGTCAGTACCTTTCATATCCGACACATCAAGGCCCTTTATAACTACTTTATCATCTTCTTCAAGAAATACGTTAGTTAATGCGCATTTTAGTATAACGGATTCATTGATATTATATAGTTCGTTGAGTGCAACCAGTTCCGCTTCAGGGAAATCATCTGATTGCGCAACGCCCTGAATACTGATTTCGTAATCATCTATATTTATAAGTTCTTTCACACTACCTTTGCGCCCGATCATTGCAGTTTCTACAATGTTCTTTTTCCCTGTGAAGCTGATAACAGAGTTCGGTATTTCATATTCCTTGCCCTTGTGTTCCAATACGACAGGCATAAAATAATATCGTCCCTGTGCGTCCTGTTTACGTAATACAGAACCTAAATCAGAATGTGTCTTAACATCTTTTTCCTGTCCTTCGTATTGGTATTCCGGTTCTTCGCCGGTGATTTTACCTGAAGGAAACCACACACCGGGATATGGTAAACCTTTATATCCCAATGCAGAAACTAAAACTTTTGCAATATTAAATTCCATATTACCTATACTTCGTAAATTTCATTAAATACCTTAATCACAGCATTACGGATTTCACTTTCACCTTTTTTGTCTGTATTTTCAACATGTATGACAATTTGGTCGCAAACCCTGTCTATCTGAATAGTCTTTCCCGTATCCCGCACTGTTTCTTTTTCACTGAATACACTTGTGCGTTCATTAACTCTTTCGTTTTTATCGTTGCCTATATTGTACACATTTGTATCAGGTACAGCCATTTCAGGAATAAGAATATCATTCTTGATTTGTGGTATCCTATTCATATAGTCAGCCCCTCTTTCCTGAATCATATTTGCCCCCAGTTGACCGACAGGAAATGCACTGGCTATCGGTGTAGCTTCGGAGAGTAACGATAAATTACGGACACTATCTGCCAACTCTTGAAAACCGTCTTTCTTTGTATTAACCGGCTCTTTAATATATATCCCCGGAACTTCAGTACTTTGTTCCGGCTGGATAGAAAACGAATTATCAGGAATTGTTTTTGCTTTCTCCTGTACCGGCGGAACATTAACGGCCAAAACCGGCGCGGGAATATCCGTTGTTATGGGCGGCAGAACAGGCTGTATTAAAGCCGGTGTTTCCTGTTTGTTTACCGGTTGTATTTTCTCCTGTACTGGTGACACATTAACGGCCAAAGCTGGCGCGGGAATATCCGTTGTTATGATCGGCGGAACAGGCTGTGTCAAAGCCGGTGTTTCCTGTTTGTTTACCGGTTGTATTTTCTCCTGTACTGGTGACACATTAACGGCCAAAGCTGGCGCGGGAATATCCATTGTTATGATCGGTGGAACAGGCTGTGTCAAAGCCGGTGTTTCCTGCTTGTTTACCGGTTGCATTTTCTCCTGTACCGGTGGTACATTAACGGCCAAAACCGGCGCGGGAATATCTGCTGTTATATCCGGTTGTACTAACTGCGTAAAGGCTAGTTTGTCATTCGCCTGTGCCGGTTGTGCTGGTGCAGCAATATTTACCGCCAAAGGAATAGCAGCCACGGCCGCGATCTTGCGAACATTGCGCATTATATCAGCCAGATAGTTTTCCTTTTCCGGTTCATACTGTTGCCGTGAATCATCCGCTTTTGCAAAACGTGATCGCCCGTCTATGACTTTACCGGAAGTGTCTGCCTTTGTCATCGTTTGGGATACGGGTGACAGGTTGACTTTCACCGATTCAAGTTTCTTTGTAACGGCCGTATAATCGGAAGTCTCTTTATAATCCTGTGCCGTTTTTGACGTTTCGTTCAGGTTTATAACCTTCTTCCCTTTGTTGCCGGCTTTTTTTGTTTTGGCTAGTTTCTTCATCAGGTCGTCATAATTGACGGCAGGTGTTTCAGGCTGAATGGCTGATGGAATAAGACTATCTATGCCATTATTCTTTTCATCCTTTTTATTTTGGGATGCCTGCCAGCTTTTTGCACCTTCCTGCTGTCCCTTTTCCCATGCTTCAGACCAGTTCCCATTCTTGACGACTTTTGCACCGACCATAACCGGGCTAGCATTTAACATGCCTTCCCCGATGTCTTTAAACCCTTCTTTGGCAGCGGCCGCCGCTTCTTTGAAATCTCCTTTAACAAGGGAAACCAATGCTGAACCAACTCCGCCAAGCCCTTTTAGAATCTGTTTAAATGGGGAAACAATGGCATCAAGTAACACGCGCCCAAACTCCTTTATAGTCTCCCACATACTCATTATAAATTTGCGGAAGCCTTCAAAATGATTCCAGCAATACACTACGGCCGCCGTGACTGCTCCGATTGCTAATGCAATCCAACCCAAAGGCGAAGCATAGAAAGCAGCGTTTAACGCCCATTGCGCAGTAGTTAGTAACCATGTAGCACCGGTTTGCAAGCCGTCCCAAATCAACTTTGCTTTAGTTGCCAGTAGAACGGCATTCATCCGTACACAATTTACAAGAAGTGCGGCAGATAATGCACTGGCAGCCCCGGTTATACCCCAAATAAGCGGATTCCCGGTTGCTAGTTGTTCCCACCACCAAGAAAACAGGTTATTGATAAGGTTGACAGCATACCCCAATCCGCTTAATACCGTGCTGGCTACATCAAGCCCCGCGTTAATAAGAGGAAGAATAAATGTACCGACTTCAACACCTACATTCTTGAATGATTCCCATACTTCCGTCGCCTTTTGCATTGAGTTTTTGGAATATTGCAACGCCTTATCCGTTTCCCCGCTAGAATTAGCAACATCATTCATTGAACCTTTCAGTTTATCAACGTCAGAGGAAAGAACGGCAAATGCGTTCTTTGCTTCCTTATCGACAATCCCGAATTTCTCAAGCAATGAGGACTTTTGTTCATCGTTAAGTTGTGACAATACACCTTGTAAGTCTCCGAATATATCAATGACAGAACGAATTTTTCCGGTGTCATCGAAAACACTGATACCAGCCTTTTCCATTTTGCCCCGCACATCAGCACGACCAAGTACGGAGAAAGCATTTTCCATGAGGACGGCCGCGCGTTCTGCACTTTGTCCCTTTCCTGTCATATAAGCAAATGTTCCGGCAACTTCTTTATAGCCGATTCCAAGATTTGAAGCACCGGCGATCAAATTCGGCATATAACGTGCAAAGTCAGCAAATTCGCCAGCACCTACACGTTTAGCGGCAAAGAATGTATCTAAAACTTCCTGTGCACTTGCATTTTCTTTACCAACAATAGAAAGTGTTTGGGCTAGTGCTCCGGACACAGTATCAAGTTCTGTAAATCCCCCTTTGCTACCTTTAAGGGAAGCATCAAGAATCGACATAGATAAATCCACGTCGTTGAGTTGGGAATTGATCTTCTCAAATCCGACAGGCGCAACAAGTATATCCGTCTTATTATCTTTTGCAATCTTTTTGAGTTTAGTTTTCAGATCGGCAAGGCCGGTTTCATCCAGTTGCGCGGTGATATTCACCTGTGCCATTCCTTCATCAAAGTTCATTGCAGATTTCCCGGAAAACCCCAATGCAGCAACACCGGCAACAAGCGGATTACTTATCAGGTTACTGCCCGGAATTGCTGCAAATGCTTCTTTACTCCACTTCTTAAATTTACCACCGTTCAGAGATTCCAATTTAGTGATCTCCTTTGTCAGTTTCTTCATTTCCCGGTTATATGCCCGGATACCTTCGATATTTTCAGCCGGTATCCATTCCCGTTCAGCCTGAAGGAGTGCTATTTTTTCACGTAAAGAACCCAACGTGCGCCCGGTTTCATTGAATGTCCGGTTTACAGATACCGTTTTCTTCTCTAAATCGGCAAATTTCTCCAACATCTTTTCGGAAGTTACGGTAATATTGCCTATCTTAGCAGAAACTTTATCTTGTAAACTAAATATATATTCAAGTGTATTAGCCATGTTAGGAATTATCTTTATTATTTATATTGTTGCATTCTTCAGCTATTGGGGTGTTCAGGTATTAAAAAACATTCCAACGTTTATCCGATGGGGACTGCTCATTTTATCGCTTCCGGTGCTTCTGCCTTATGGTGCTGTTACATCACTTCCGATGTATCTGAAGAAAGGCGGAAAGATGTACCGTTACCGTTATATAGTTTACTTTGCCCTTTTGATGATAATAGTTGATATTATCTTATTTTGCCTTCCTGAATAACCGATAAAGCCCATTCCGCCATGAAAGTTTGATGCGCCCATTCTTCATCGGTCAGTTCATCGGGATTCATGTGCAGGACTGCGCGGATAAGAGTATCAGCCATTGACAGCCAGCCTTTCTTATCCGCTATATTCGTCCCTGCTAGAGCTTTTTTAGTGTCGCCTCCTTGATTTCAATAATTTCGGCCAGTTGTGCAGAAACGCCCAAAAACATGGCATCATTAGTTCTGATTTCTTCGTCCCCTTCCAGCCAACAGTTATTCAAAATAACTTCATTGTATTTCATTGGGTCACTTTTGCCTGTAACGGCTGCTGCTCCAAGCACTTTTCTATCGGGTCTTTTCAGGTAGGCAACATGGCCATCAACTTCAACCTGAAACACATCTCCGTGTTTTGCTTTCCATTCACTAATTTTCTGTTCAATTGTTTTTTCTACTTTTGTTTCCATATTCATTTTTTCTAATTGGTTTGCACGTAATTCACAATATTCCGGTACATTCCTTGTATTCATATTCTGTTTTATAATACATTTGATTCAACATCCAGTGCAATAAACGGAAGGGCAACTTCCATTTGCAGATCACCTTCTTTCAAGTTTCTTGGTATTTCTGAAATGGATGCGTTGACTACTTTATCAGTAGTAATAACACCATTATCCGGCAGATAGCAGACAATGACATCAAAGTCAATATCTGTAATATCCTCATATCCCTTTTCTTGTGCAGCACGATCTAAAGCGATTATTTCACTTTGCAGAAGTGTGATAGTACCTTCATACTCTTTTTTGCCCTTTTGAATACCACGGGCTTTCTTTCCTGCTGCGTACAACGCTTCTTTTTGATGCTTTACTTTGTACTCAATGCCCCGTAAGCCTACGACTTCACGGCCAAGCATGACGACCTTCAGGTCTACCCATGCGTATTCATTTGAATTAAAATTTAGTAATCCCATTATGCAGTCGGATTTTTAAGTGATAGATTTACTTTTATATTTCTCAATACCCCGGTCGGTACAATATCACATTCAACGTCCATTTGTCCGCTTGAAAGAATATTTTGTGACGGGTTGATATAAGCGGTGAAAGAACTGATTTCACCTGCCATTTGTGTTGTGACAGCCCGGACAATGCTTGCTTCGAAGGATTTACATAAAGGTGTGGAAATTGCACCACTATCGGCATCTACTTCAATGTTGTCAAGTATATCGTCAATATACGTCTCATAAGCAATTACCACCGCTTTGTCAATAACACGCCCGTTGGCAAGAAAACAGTAATCGTCAGAAGTAGCCGTAGCAGTTGCATCACCGTTCAGATAGTACCCGTTTTTACCTATGAATGTGCGGTAAAAGATATACCCTGCATCATCAAGTATTCCCCATACGCTGTAATGTTCTTCCGGCGTTTTTCCGTCCATCAAATAACCTTTTGCAGCAATAGCCCCACTACGTACACGCCCAATATTCTGATTAACGGCTATTTTGGCAGCACGTCCAAGCACTTGACCGATAGCGGCAGAGTAAGAAGAGCTTTCACCAAACTTTCCATCAGAGGACATAACAACACATACACGGTTATAACTTCCTTCGCGGGGCTGGAACATATCACTTGTTTCACCCGTCCATCCCAAAGCAGGGATAAATAACCGGAAAGGGGCTATACTTTCGAGAAAGCCTTCCGCAACATTATGCGCTGACGTAATAGCTGTTATTACATCCGCATCCAAACACCTGTCTACGGTGGGACTGTATTCTTTCGGTGTATTCCGGTTTACACCTACCAAGCGGATACGGCCTGCTGCCGAATTAATCAGTTTTTTAAGCGGTGAACCTGCGTCAGATGCACATATCTGTGTGAGTGTAGTTGCTTCACTGACAACAAGCAAATGAAGTTCCGCGCCATCTCCTGACGTTTCATAGAAGGCTTTAACATCTTTATAGGCAAGCGGGTTTGTTTCCGGTTTAATGCCTAATTTATCAAGATCGGAAACTGCCCCCAATACATATACTTTATTGAGTTCCAGTTTCTCGGAAACGGCTGTACCTGTGAGAATCAGCCCGGCAACTCCATCATCGGAAGAAGAAACAATTCCCATGTTTCCGTTTCCGATTGATATTTTTACATTTGGTAAACTCATATTTTTAATTTTAATAGGTTTTTAATTCGCCTTTTCCTACCTTAGTTTGGTGGGATATGGCATTTTGATAGTCTTTGTCAAGAAAGACCAAATTATCACCGGTTACATGGAATTTCTTAACACCCGGATAACATGCCCGGTATTGCTTCAAAAACTCCGGTTCTGTTACTACCGGTTTCTCTTGTAGTTCTGTATCTTTATTTTTCATTTTAAATGCGTTTAAATCTTATTTAAACCTCTTTATAAGCAAACGTACAAGCAGGTACAAGGTAATACCGGAAGAAAGTGTCTTTCCTAATTTTATCCATAATTGTTGCCACCATGAAAGAACGTTCGTTTCAGGGCCCGGAACTTCAACAGGTACATAGATCAGTGAATCTTTACCGGGTATATAGAGCGTGTCATGTAAGAACACAACATGAAAATCCAATTTCCCATTATCCAACTTTAACGAACTACTAATACCTTTCCCTTTTTGTTCCTCAAAAGCCTGCATGATTACCTGATTATTACTGTCACATGCCAAATAAGCCCGTAACCAAGCCGAATCCGGTGGTATTTGTACCGGTATAAGTTTCGGTATCTCTATCGGTTTAGGAAGGAGAAGCCCGGTCGCGTTCCTCGGAGCTTTGCAACTCACGACGCACAGGACAATCAGCAGAATGGGGACAAACACTAACCTTTTCAACGGCTCTACGAAGCCGCGCCATTTCTTTTCTAATTGCATTGATTTCTTTTTTTAAAGGTTCTACAACTTCTTCCATCAGGATAGCCATTGCTTTTTTTACATTTTCAAGTTCATTACTCCGGGTATTTGTTTTTGCTGATTCAACCTCGGCGCGTAATTTTTCTACTTCCTGACGGTATTTCTTTGTATCAGTCCAGTTCTTGAAGCCCCCGGCCGCCACAACAGCAAGGATAATTTCTGCAACAAGCCGGAGAATTTCAAGAGTGCTCATTTTATTTATTTATACCTATTGATTTCAACCACTTTTGTACATCAAAACTAGGACAAGCCTTTGCCGCGATCTGATTGTGTCCTATGATCTTCACTTCAGGAAAACGGTTATGGAAGTCTTTTACATATTCTTCCAATGCTTTCAGTTGTCCGGGTGTCCGGGTGTCTTTCGGTGTTTTACCGTCCTTACCTACACCACCGGCATATACTATATGCCTGCTGATTCCATTATAACCGGTAGCACCGTTTGTAATCTCCCACGGGTCAACATTGGCATCTTCATTATTCTGTACCAGTCTTTCAACCGTCCCGTCCAATTTGAACAGGTCTGTATATCCTACCTGCTTCCAGCCACGCCCACCCTTTGCGGTCGGGTTCGTGTGCCACGCCTTAATATCGGCGGCTGTGACCTCACGACCTTCAGGCGTGGCGGTGCAGTGGATAACTAAATATTGTAGCTTTGCCATTTTTTTATTAATTGCCGTCTGTTTCGTTGATATGCTGTGTCACATCATCCGCCTTTGATTGCGTCTTGGGTGCTACTTTTGCCTTTGCAGGGGCAACAGGGGCGACAGGCTGGCTTAATGTGATAGTGGCTGTCTTTGTTATATCTTCGGCAAGGGTAAGCGTGATAGTCCCTTCTTTGGCTGCTTCACCGGTGGAATTATCCAACGCCGTAACCAATAGAACTTTACCCTGCTTTATGATCTTAAAGCCTTCCGGTTCTGTATAGGCATAATCAGAAGATGCACTGACCGCGATCTGTTTTGTACCGCCACCGGCCGGGAATGTAATTGTTTCCGGTGTTGCGGAAATTTCAGGTACATAAGATGCGCTGACTATTGCGCCTATTGCTTCCTGTTTTTTAGGTAGTACAATGTAATAATGGCGGAAATTGACTAGGTTCTCTTGTGTTTGAGGACTGGTCGCCGCTTCTGAATAGTACATCTTAGTAGAACCGGATGCCTTAAACATGCGTTTTGTGTAGAAAGCAACAGAAGCCTGATAAGTTCCTTCCGTGGCAGCTTCACCGAACTTCTTCTTTAACCCGTTTGTAGTGAAGAAAGGACAACTAACATATTCATATACTTCAAAACCGTATAAGTTTGCAATCTTGCCTGAAGTGTAGTTGTAATACTGTTCTTTGAATTTCTGATCTACCAGCAACAGATCATTCACATGATCGGTACACAATACCAGCCGGCGGCCATCGGTCGGAACTTCCATTTTATCAAATTTATCCTTCAGGGCAATAATATCTTTTAATGTAATTCTACGGCGACCGTTATCATTTTCACCAGTTGTCAGTATTACCGGTGTCAGCAATGTATGTTTTTGCGGTGCAAGCGCATGGATAGCCTTTTTGAACTTGTTTACAAGAATCGAATCTCCGTGACGTTCTTTATGACTTTCAATCTTATCGTATGAACATGCGTACAGTTCATCATCTTTCACACGGGTTGCCTTTGTCTGGTATTTATCCAAGCTAATCGCAATATCTTTATCATCTAAATCCTGAATAGGAATAGGATAAGTAGTGTTGTTAATTAGGACATCAGGGTCACCGCCTACGTCAATCAAATGGATAATATCGTTCTCGGCCTTATCAGAGTAATCGGGAATGCCATCCAGCCAAGTAGCCGTAATACCTGCCCGTAGTTTTTTTACCAGTTCGCCCGTCCAAATCTCTGTAAATACTCCGGCATAGGCAGAACCGACCGGCATAAAGTTCCCCGATAATACGGACACACCTACTACAGTGGCCGCGCCGACAGAAGCGGGAATACCCACTGCAACGGCAAGAATAAGACCCAGCATTGCATTAATCAGCAAGCGGGAAAATAGATTTAATCCTGTTTTCATTTGTTATTTGATTATTATTAGTATTTAGGACAATCAACGCCATATTCAGCCTTATATAGCTTCATATAGGTGGTCTTGTCGTTATTTCTTAGTTCTTCCATCTTGTCAACCGGAACATCTGACAACTTTTTCCAGTCCAATGACATAGAACTACCCCCGCCGGTGGTATTAATCAGATTCAACGGCTTTTGAATCGGTGTCATAGAATCAAAAGTAAGTTGTAGGCTTTCAATGCCTACCTTTTTCCCTAATTCAATAAAATGCGTTTCTTTTTCCGCTAGAATAAGATGCTTTGCGGTGGCTTCTTTGACCGTTTGTGTAATGGCGGATAACTGCAACTGTTCTTTTTCCTGTTGTAACTGCTGATTGGCCGTTTTATAGCCAAGAAGCAGGTCAATGGAAGAAAGAATCTCGTTTTCTCCGGCTGTTTCCAGCAGCCCCAATTTCAGGGCAATAGTTTTGTAATCCATTTTTTCTTCATTTTTTTGATTATTGTTATTATTGAGCAACGGCAGACTGTCATTTTCTTCGCCAACCGATAACTTTAATTCCTCGCCTTTAAAACTCAACATCAATGGCAGGGCATTATCATTCCCGCCAATGTCAACCATGCTGACTTCTATTAATTTGGAGCGTGTGGCAGTGGCGCGGTATTGACCCGGTTTTATCAGTTCTGCTGCATCGCTTGTTTCCAATACTTCAAAATGTGCGGAAGCCATTTTAAGCGTACCTTTTTCCCATTGTTGTTTTGCCAGTTTGCTTTCTTCACGTACTTCATCAAAGTAAGGTTCACCGGTGATCTTGTCACCTTCTTTGCGAACATCCTTTATACATCCGATTATTATGCCCCGCCAGTGCATCCACAGAAGAACCGGGTTTCTTTCGTACTGCGAAATATCCGCCCCTTCAGTTTTCACCCATGTACCATAACAGTTCACGGATTCATCACTTATTACTATTCGCTTTGCCATTTACTACATATTAATTGTTTTTTGTTTCTGCACTTTTGCGCCTTAATTCACTGCAAACATACCGACCGAAAATAGCCCCGGCAAAAAAGTGTGTAAGCCTTGCGCACTTGTATGAAAGCATTTCGCAATAGTTGGAAAGCGTTTCACACTTAATTGCCCCGCCCGGTTTTGCTTGACAATTTTGCCAAAAAGTAAAGCAGAATTATGTCTAAAAATGAAGTAGAAAAAAGCAAGGAATTGGCACGCATGTACTACCTGAATGGTGATACACAAAAACTCGTTGCGGAAAAGGTAGGTAAAAGCCGTGTCACAATTAATAAGTGGGTAGCTGAAGGCGGGTGGGATGCCATGAGAGTTGCAAAAACTATCACCCGAAAGGAGATTGTTACCAAAATGATGCAGGAAGCCAATAAAAAGTTGGAAGAAGGCAAACTGACATTTGATGAAATGTCAAAGCTGGCGGCATCAATAGACAAAATAGACAGGCAGACAAATGCGATCACAATATATGAAGTAATGACAGCCTACAATGAATGGCTGGTGGTACGTATGGGGGTAGACAAAGAACTGACGGCAGAACTGGTTAGGGCAATGAATTACTATCAGGATGTATTTCTTTCCGAACATGTGAGTAAAAACAGTTTTGTGTAATGGCTTCAATTACTCTTAAACAGGCACGGGAAAGGTGGAAACAGTTATCGGAAACGATACAAACAATGTCCGCCGTCAATGTGGCGGAAACGAAAGCCGCCCAAATTGAACGTATTGAACGTGTCCGGAAAGACTATGCCTATTTCGTTGAGTATTATTTCCCGCATTATTGTAAAGACAAGGTAACAGGCAAAGTTACACCGTCAGCTAAATTCCATATCGAAGCGGCTAAAAAGATACTTCAGAACCGCGATTTAATTGCGGTGTTTAAATGGGCGCGCGGACATGCGAAATCTACCCATATGGACGTAATGATTCCTATGTGGCTAATGTGCCAAAAACAGCGACAGATTAATGTCATGGCACTTATCGGCAAATCCGAAGATAACGCCAAAACACTGTTAGGGGACATTCAGGCGGAATTACAGTTTAACAAACGGTATATACATGATTTCGGGCCGCAATACAACGCCGGCAGTTGGGAAGAAGGCGAATTTGTCACAACTTCCGGTGTTGCCTTCTTTGCACGTGGACGCGGCCAGTCACCGCGTGGAATGCGATACCGTGACCGTCGGCCCGACTATATTGTGATCGACGACTTGGACGATGACGAACTATGTGAAAACGATG
Source organism: Bacteroides sp. OM05-10AA (assembly GCF_003439055.1). Classification (NCBI taxonomy): domain Bacteria; kingdom Pseudomonadati; phylum Bacteroidota; class Bacteroidia; order Bacteroidales; family Bacteroidaceae; genus Bacteroides; species Bacteroides sp. OM05-10AA. The sequence goes on along the minus strand of NZ_QSUR01000029.1, from coordinate 82,424 downwards.
CCCGTGTACGCAAATTGACCGAATGGGTAAAAGAAGCCCTGTTCGGGTCTTTTGGGGCAGAAGGCGGACGTTTTATCATGGTGGGTAATCTTATAAGCAAATGTAGTGTACTGGCTAATATAGCGGCTGCAAAGGGCGTTTTTGTTAGTCAGGTGAATGTAGTAGATAAATACGGTAAACCTTCTTGGCCGGAATACTGGACACCTGAACGCATAAAGACAAAGCGCGAATTTATGGGATACCGGGCCTTTGAAAAAGAGTACATGAATAATCCGATTAAGGAAGGCACTGTGTACCGTAAAGATTGGATTCGCTGGAAAAAGATGCTACCCCTTGAACACTATGATAAGATTGTGGCCTATTGTGACCCTTCATTCAAAGGTAGTACACAAAACGACTATAAGGCAATAAAGGTGTGGGGTAAAATCGGAACTGAACTGCATCACTTGTCTGCATTTGTCCGCCAATGTTCAGTTAGTGAAATGGTACGCTGGTTCTATGATCTGCATGAACGAATCCCGGAAGGGGTGATATGCGAATACTACATGGAAGCGAATTTCTTACAGGACATCATACTGGATGAATTTACCACTGAAGGGAATTTACGTGGATACCAGTTACCCATTCAGGGAGACAAACGCAAAAAGCCGGAAAAGTTTGGCCGTATTGAAGCTGTTTCCCCACTTTGGGAACGTGGATTTGTCTACTACAATGAAAAACTGCAAAATGACCCTGATATGTTGACCGGTATAGAACAAACACTGTCAATCGAAAAAGGAAGCCGCACGCACGATGATGCGCCCGACGCCGACGAAGGAGCAATTTACATTTTACAAAAATATACAAGAGTACAAGAGTATCAACCTAGCTTCGGTATGCGCCGAAGCCCTAAAAATTCATGGTAATATGATTAAAATGATTAAAGAAATTATTCTGAATTACAGAATTAAAAGAGCTGTAAAAATGGCTCGTGAATTGTCGCTGACAAGTAAAAGAAAGTACATGGTTCTAATGGTGTCCGGTGTTCCGAAAGTCTATTCCAAACAGGAATTAAAAAGCCTTATTCAAAGGCATACTTTTAAAAAGGGCACTACTATTCAGGATTTGGAAAGACGTGCAATCATTGTAACGGGATGATTATGTTCTTAACAGAAAATGATTATATCGTAGCTTCAGCCGATTCTTTGAACATCTTCCAACAAAGTACATCACAAAAGCGTGAACAGGCTGAAAAAATGGCTATTGAAGAAATAGCCGGCTACTTGCGAAGCCGTTATGATACTGACCTTATTTTTTCTGCAACAGGTGATAACAGGAATGATATTATTGTCATGTACACCTGTGATATTGCCCTGTATCACCTTGTGTCATGGTTGCCTAATAAAATGGGTCGTGATATAAGGAAAGAACGGTATGACCGCGCGGTTAAATGGCTGGAAGAAGTACAGGCAGGCAAGGTTACACCCAACCTTCCGACCTGTACCGGCGAGAATGGAGAAGATGATGTGAACAACCCTATTAAATGGGGTTCAGGAAAAAGTAACACTTACATTTGGTAATAATGAGTAAAAGACAACGTACAACAATAACTAAAGACCTGAATATCGGCGGGTTTAACCTTGCAAGGGAAAGCGACCGGAAAAGGCTTCGTTCTATGATGGTAGAATTGAAGCAGCAAGCGGACGCCCTGACACAAAAGGATTTGAAAAACTGGCGGCAGGCGTGGCAAATGGCTTTAAACATAGATAATCCCCGGCGTGGCCCGCTATATGATATTTATTCCGACATCGACGCTGATTTACACCTGACTGGCTGTGTAGGTCAGCGCAAAGGTTTCGTGACGAAAAAAAGTTTCAAACTGGTAGATGTGAAAGGACAGGAAAACGAAGATGCTACACGATTGTTTGAAACAAGGTGGTTTAAAGATCTTATAGACTATATACTTGACAGTCGCTTTTGGGGGCATTCACTTATCCAGTTGGGTGATGTAGTAACCGTTGACGGGATAATGCGTTATCAGAATGTAGAATTAATCCCTAGAAAACATGTAATACCCGAATATGGCGTTATTGTCAGGGAACAGGCCGACGAATGGAAGCAAGGCTATGATTACAGGAATACCCCTTTATCGGATTGGGTGATTGAAGCCGGTAAACCTAAAGACCTCGGTTTATTCCTCAAAGCAGCGCATCAGGCAATCCCTAAAAAAAACATGCTGGCTTTTTGGGATCAGTTCGGGGAAATATTCGGTATGCCTATACGAATAGCAAAGTCAACGACCCGCGACCCTAAAGATCGTAATCAGATTGAAAATATGCTTTCAAGCATGGGCGCGGCTGCATGGGGCTTATTTCCTGAAGGTACTGAAATAGATATTAAAGAAACGACCAGAGGGGACGCATTTAATGTCTATGATAAGCGTGTTGATCGTGCTAACAGTGAAATAAGCAAGGGATTATTAAACCAAACAATGACTATTGACAACGGCAGTTCACTGTCACAGTCAGAAGTGCATCTTGAAGTCTTTGAAAATGTGATCGACAGTGACGCTGATCTAGTGAAAGACATTGTTAACGATCAGCTTATCCCGCGCATGATTAAGCATGGCTTTCCACTTAAAGGCTTGTACTACGTGTATGATGAAAGTATAGATTATACCCCGGAACAACAGGTCGCATTTGAAACGATGTTATTAGAGCACTTTGATTGTGATTCTAAATCATTTGAAGATAAATACCATATCAAAATACTTGGCCCTAAAAAAGTAACCCTGTCAAAACCTTTTTTCGATTAAGCCCCACTGATTACGTGGGGCTGCACAAAAGGGCGGCGGAGCTTTACGGAGACAGTGAACTGGTATTATCATCCGGGGACTATCCTGATACTTCAGGCATTGAAGCAGCGTTCGACGATGCAGTAAAGTGGCTGCATGGCAAACGTGTATTCGGTGCGGGTATGCTTCGGGAAAAAGTAATTGATTCTTTAGTGAAAGAAACTACCGCTTTCCTTTCTAAAGGTATCCAGCAAGGATTAGAAGAAAGTACAATATCCGACACTATGGTAGACAGCCTTCGCGAAAGTGTAGGTGTTTTTTCCGGTTTTAAGACCTTTCACGAAATGAAGGAAGCCGCTAGCATGTTATTGGATGAAGCCGGGAATATAAAGCCGTTTGAACAGTATTATAAAGACATTCAAACACTGAATGACACTTATAACAAATTCTACCTGAAAGCAGAATATGATTTCACCGTTTCAAGTAGCACAATGGCGGCACGGTGGGAAGAACAACAGGACGACGGAGACGGACGGTATCTGCTTCAATACAGGACAGCAGGAGACAATAAAGTCAGAAAGGCACACCGGGAACTGGAAGGCATTACGTTACCAAGCAGTGACCCGTTTTGGGATAAATACTACCCGCCGAATGGCTGGCGTTGTCGGTGTACTGTCGCTAAAGTCAGGGCCGCGAAATATCCGGCGACAGATAGCAAACAGGCTGTTGATGCGGCAGAAAAAGCAACGGCCGGAAAACATGCCGAAATGTTCCGATTTAACCCCGGAAAACAAAGGGCTGTTTATCCGGCTTATAACTCGTACACTATTTCAGAATGTAATGTGTGTCCTAAATCTGATTTAAAGCAGGCGAAGAAGCTAAATAACGAACTTTGTACTGCTTGTCAGATCATACGGAAACAGGCTAAAAAGAAAGACTAATTATTTATTTACATACTAATGGATGCAGATTTTAAAAAAGAAGTCATTGACCGTTCACTGGATGATATACAAGTCGAACTGGATGAAGAATTTGACCGTAATTTCCAAAGAAAATCCTTTTTTAATGAAAAGGCATGGCCGGAACGGCAGTTTGATGATGGCGGCGGAACGCTTATGCAGCGAACCGGCGGATTAAGGGGAAGTATCCGTTCCCGGAAACGTGGGCTTACACTTGCTTATACCTCAAATAAACCATACGGACGCATACACAATGAAGGTGGAGAAATCAAAGTGACACGGAAGATGAAAGGCTATTTCTATGCAAAATATAAAGAAGCATCTGGCGGGTATAGTTACAATAAGAATGGAGAAAAACGAAATAATAAACGTAACCGCCAGCTTTCGGATAAAGCAGAATTTTACCGGGCTATGTCATTAAAGAAAGTCGGTTCTACAATCACCATGCCGGAACGCCGGTTCATCGGACACGGAAAGACTACTGATAAGATAATCCGGCAGATTGTAGAAGAAAACATGAAAGATTATTTGGAAAAACTTAATATTATCAAACCATGAGAAAAGAAGCATATCAGATTCTCAAAAAACGCCTTCAGCAATTAATAATAGATGAACAGGAAAACATCTGTTTCATCACTGCCGAACAGTTGGAAGAAATCATCGAAAGCGGAATAATACCCAACTACGCAATAAAACATATAGGATTATGGAATAGACAAGTTGAGTTCATAGAAAGTGAATCCGCATTTTCTATGCCGGCAATATTTATAGAGTTTGGGAAAATCCTGTGGAGAAGCCAGGGAAAAGGAATACAGGATGCAGAACTTACAATCGGGTTGCATGTTCTTACAAATGCCATTCCTGAAGGATATGACGGAGAACTGTTTCACCTTGATTTACTAGATAAAATAAACTACTGTCTGCATGGTTTTAATAGTGGATGTTTGGGAACATTGGAACGTACAACATCAATTCCCTGCCACGATCACGAAGAAATACTGGATGAAACAGAAGTCTTCAGGTGTGTAATGAAGGATGATTCGGCAGTGAAAAAGCAAATCAAAATAAAAGCAAATCCGAATATTGCTGTCAGCTAAAAGAAGGATAGTTGCAAAGTTTCCTGTTTGGCAATAACCGAAGCATCTGCACCGGCATTTATGTAGTTGTAGAATGTCTTTTCCGAAATGCCATACACCGGCCAGATATAACGACGCCAAATAGCCCGGTTTGACAAGCCGGACTTTGAATATTCGTCATATATTTCGTTAACTTCTTTAACGCGTTTTATGTATGAGCAACCTTTTAAAGCCATTGATTAATCGGGATTTAGAACGAATACAAAAGTATCAAAAAAATACTTTGTTGCAAAGAAAAAGCGGGATAAATTTACTTATCCCGCTTTTTGTAAAGTAACCATTACTCAATATAATAAGTTTGTAGAACCTTATTGTTACGTTTGATGAATAACACAGTCTTACCGGTATCTGTGCGAATCTCTGTGCTTATTACGCTTCGGGAAATGGCTCTTGTTTTACTTAGATCGCTTATTGCAACATCTATGAAGTACTGCAAAGCGTCAAATTCACTTCTTTCGTTCCGAAGTGGTAGCCCTTTGTATTGCTGATTTATCCAATTTTGAATAGTTAATAACCAGTAAGGCTTATTATTGGGGATGATTGATTTATATTTCAGTTCTGCCATTACTATTGTTTTGGGGTTTTCATTAATTTCAGAATCCTGTTAAACTCTCTTTTACTCATGTTCACAGGCACAAAAGATTTTTCTACCTGTGCAAATGGTTGAAGTGAAGATTGCAAGGTTCTCACGGCTTCTTCTCTCGCTTTCCGGGCGCACATTTCAATATATTCTTCATCTGTCATGTTATAATCAGTAACAGTATCTGTTACCGTTGAGAATCGGCATAGAAGCCCATTGGGTTGTCTTGATATAAAACTCATAGCTGTTTTTAATGATGTGCATTAAGTTTGTTTATGCACGCAAGTTTGACATCTTTATATTAAACATATTAATAAAGTTCTCATTGTGATATATCATCTTTTCACTATATTTGCGGCAGATACCAAATAGGTATCATTGTACGTTCAATTTTTCCTTTGTAGAAAGCGGCAATTTTCAACAAAGTAAGGAAATAGATTGAGCGGTGAGCGTGTTTTGTTTTATCACAAATATGCGTGCCCGTTATATCTATGCTTCCTTACTTGGGTTGTTTGCCGCACCTCTACGAAGGGTATATTTATTTTCGGGCACGTTCTATTTAAACAATACAAAACATGAGCAACTTTAGAACTTTCAGAGATTTCTTCCATTCCAATAAAGAAGTAGTGTATTTAATCGCTTTGGGTTATATAGCACTTATCTTTATAATCATTGTATTAAGTATGACTATCAGTGAGCAAAACCGGACAATCAATCTTTTACAGAACGGAATAATCAGAAAACAAACGGATTCATACATTCGGAAACCGCGTATAAACGGGATATTAGAATGTGAGTACAGGATGATGATAAAAATAGATCATAGATAGACCTCATTATTCATTTTGGGGCTGATCTGCATTTTTGATAGGCTTCCTCTAGTTCAGCACAGTCATACACCGGTTCTTCGCTTTCTCCCATTACAATAGTCCAACACATAGACGAGTATCGCGTGTATGTGTTATCCTGTGTTTCAACCCTATGGGCTGTAAATTCTCGTATTTCTGTTATTTTAATCATATCTTTCTTTTCTTGTTTATATCCTAGAACCCGCAACTTAAAAAAACAATACTTGCATTATTGCTGATAATATGCTTTTTAAATGCGCTGAAGGAACGCCATAGGAAACTGTTCATTTCAAAATACTTTTGCTTGCTTTCCTTGCTTCTTTTCCCGTATAACTGCGCCCGTGTCGTTAACTCTTTAGGAGAATAAAGTGATCTCTTTATTCTCTGCCAAAAACGGTTTCCGATCTCGTTATCTGTATTTGAGTATTTACCGCATATCATTCCATCAATATAAACCATAACAGAAAGCGTCATTTTCTCTTTATCTGCATAATTATGAAGGCTGATTGAATAGCCGTCTATCTCCATGCTAACATGACCTAAACCAGTTCCCCACCATTCTTCTACTTGTTTCCATTCTTCTTTCGTCATATTGAATCATTTATTAAAGTTTCTACCGATTATAGCTAACTTCTTTAATGTGTCTGCTAATGCTTTATCTCTCACTTCTTGGGGCTTTTTTTCCCAACAAGCGGGGCAATAAACGCCGTTAGGAGTATTGTAAAAACCGCCTTTTATTTCTTTTTTACACTGTTTACAATGTATTACTTTCATAATATACCTTTCTGTTTTACGCCAAATCACTTTGATATTAGCTTGTTGTATTCAACATTGGTTATTTCCTCGCAATCTTTAGGTAATTTACATTTCCAACCACTTTCCACAATGAAAACATAGATATCAGGAATAGAAAAATCAAATCCAGCATGAGTAAAAACACCTTCGTTGCCTATAATTGAGTCCAATTCGTCACGTCTTATTGTATTCTTATTTATGTCGGTGAAGTCCTGCAATATCTCCTTATTTTTGCAACGAGCACGCGGATAATAGCCATTATGCACATCTTTTATTCTTTTCCAATTAGCCATGTCCGGTTCTTCTGTAAATTCAACGATATCCAAACTTCTGTAATAAAATGAAGAAGTCCATGTCTTACCAAATCCGTATTTTTTACGGAGAACTGCTACCTGCTTGTCAAACTCATCAGCCTTATCTAATAAAGCCTTAATCTTTAATCCAGTTTTGGAACTTCTGATTGTTTTATAATATCTTTCCATAATTCCTTTTTTGCTTGTTAGTAATACATTAACTCTTTATTTTTAGGTTCATAGTCTACGAACCGTGACAACCGGGGGGAAAACCATTTCTCCGTATAATTATTCACACACTCGTTTAGATCATGTAAAGCATTATATACAAAGTGTGTTCGTGGGGTTTTGGTGTCGTCACAATGCCGTAAAAATCCTTTAATTCCTTTCAAAGTGCGCATTGTTTCACGATGTTTAGGTAACGCTTTAAAGTCGGATTCCAAACCGTTTTCAAACATTTCTTTTAGTTCGTCGTCGCCAGCCATAGCCTTTTTAATGGCTTGCATAACTTCCTCTGTTAGTTGCTGATATTCTTCTTTTTTCATAATTATATTTTTGTTATTTACCTTCATCTGCCGACCAGTTTATTGTAACAGTGGCCTTCAGTTTTTTATATCCTTTACACACCGGACAATCTTTTCTAATAGTGTCACGGGTATCTTCTTCTATTCCTATAAACCAGCCATTGCCGTGGCAGTATTCGCAAGGAATCCCGCCAAACTCTTCCTCTTCTGTTCCTACCGAAGGGTAAGGCGGGGTTATTAATAACATCTGTTGCTTGTTACTCACGATTCAGTCATACCTAAAGGAATACAAACCCATTTCCCATTCTCATTTTTCATTTCAGCACGAACGAACTGTTTACTGATAGCTGGCTGGTAGGCTTCTTCAATGATCTGCACACCTTCCATGAAACGTTCGCTTTCGGTTTCTTCTGCAATTTTTCGTAGTTGAACTACCCGGCTGGCTTTTAATGTGCCTTTTGCGTCACGCGCCAACAGGCGAAGCACCATTTTTACAAGGGCCTTCGTTTTTTCATCACTGGCAAGCCCTTCGATGTATTCTTTCACAATTGCAATACCATCTTCCACGGTATCAAGATAGCCGTCTGTTGTATATACACCTACGGTAATACGTTTGTCTGATTTGGAATTGGTAAAAGTATCACTACGCTGCCCGTCCTTTTTGAGTTTAAGTACATCAGACTTCATTTCAATCGCATCTTTAAAGTTATCCAAAACGGCTTGTTTGGTTGCCTTGATACTTTTACTAAGACATACTAGGGCAGGGATTGTTTTTTCTATCGTTTCGTCCACTAAATCGCGGTAGGCTTCACGATCTTTTTTAGCTTGTTCTTTGGCATCCTTTTTTGCTTGTTCAGCCTTAAACGCATTGTACTGTTCGAGTTCTTCGCCAATCAATTCAATAACTTTCTTTTCTACATTTTCCATAATTGTTTTTTAATTTAAAAGTGATTTATCTGTATTATTATCTTTCCGAATTATCATTCTTAATTTGATGCACAACAGGTCTAGTTCATCAATAGTGAGTTTGCCAAAAGGCTTTCCAGCAATACGCGGATTTACGCAATATTGATTAATACGATTCCAGTCTGTTGTATCAATTCCATTCTTTTGCAGAAGGTGAAGGGCTGCCGACCGTCTACGCCTTAATTCTTCACGGGCTATTTCGCGGGCTTTGTAACCTTTATCCTGTTCCTGCATGGCGTCACACATTGCGTCATATTCCTTATTCGTCATTTCTTTAAGTGAATCTGTTCGCCCGTTAGTGTATTGGCTTACTAGATTTGCCTTTAGTTCTTCCCTGTCAGTTGTAGGTAAACGATTGAGAAGAACGTAAAAACGTGCGTATGTCCGTCTCATGGTTCGTCCTCCTCTTTCATTCCAAATTCCGCCATTATAGCATCGTGCGAAAGGCGTGTGAAGTGTTCCGATAGCTCGGTATAAACAAATGATTGTTCTGTAAGTGATAGCCTGTTAGCTTTCTTTGTTGCTTCACTCAAAATTGCTTCAATAATTTCATCCATGACTATAAATTTATTAGTGGTTATTTCTCATTCCAATATTGTATAGCACCTTCCGCCCAAATAGTGAAGTGATTGCCCGGTTTAGTTATAAAACGACCTTTGCAGATTGCCCGAAAACCTTGAACAAATATTTTCACGTCTGCATCATAAGCTACTTTTTTAGCTGCACGGCCTTCAGGTTTCACCCCTTCGGCGTGGCTGATAAAGATCAGTAGCTTGTTGCGATGCTTTTCTTTCATGGCTTTGTAGCTGGCGTATGTAAGACCGGAGTACTGGAAACTGTCTACAATAGCAATTCCGGGGCTTCTACGCTTCGAAAGTCTTTTAGATAACTCATCCATCGGCTCGCGATCAAGTATCTGAAAACGGCCGTTAACTTCGTCCATGCGGCAACGGTTAATACTGTTCTGAAGTGAAAGCCCTGTACTTTCTTCCAAACTGTCATAAATAACTTTATCAAACTGACATAAATACTTTGCCAACTGCATGACAAAACTACTTTTCCCGTTTCCGCTATCACCCCATACAATCCAAGTTCCTGTTCTGTCAGGTGTTCCGAAAGCCGCTTCCCATTCGTCGGTAAATGGGAAGCTAGGAATATTCATTGACTGTATTTCTTTAGGAGAATAGGCACGCTTCATTTCTTTTCAATTTTTCGATTTCAGTATATACACGGCGAAGGCTGCCGCCTGTCTGATTTACTACCTTCATCACTTCTGTACCTGCCGGGGCATTTAGTTTTATAACCATTGCTGCTTGTGCTTTCAGGAAGGCTTCACGTTCTTCGCCACTATCCGGTGTTACTTTACTATACTTATCACCATAGCGGGAAAACATTTCTGTATAACCTACCTTTTTACATTGGATAGATCGGTTCATTTTTTCTTTCAGCCCATCAGCACCCATCATGTACCAAGCACAACAGCGTTCCGTTGCGTTCCAAAGGGCTTTCAGTTCCAAAAAGGCTTCATATTGCAGATCACCCGCTTCATCAAGAATTATTAAAGGGTGTTCCAGCGTTTTAAGATAGAAACATAAGTCGTCATACACATCGCAATATCTACCATTGTAATTCACTCCAAATTCTTTCGCAATGAAGCGAATAAGGCGTTGTTTGCTTTTAACTTGTGAACAGTCTACATATATAGCGTTCTTATGATTCTTCACATAAATACGGGCTGTGAACGTCTTACCGATATTTGCAAGGTCACACAAAACAGCAGAAATACCACTTTCTTGACACATGGCTAACTGCTCCGTTATATATGTAAATGTAGGGGTTTGGGCTGCCTGCCACTGAGTTTCATTTGCTAAAGAGACGTTTAAACGGCGGGCAATGCAAATCCAGTTTGTATCACTAACCTGTTTGTCTGTCTTTCCCTTCTTCAGTACATTATAGACACTTGGAGAAATACCAAGTGCAACCGCATGTTTGTTATCTGATGTATAGTTTTCCCGATTTGCCTTTATAGCTTCAAGAATACGCTGTTTAATTTCATTCGTTACTTCCATGTTATAATGATGTTTTAATGTTATTCTAATGCTGTTATGTATCTGCCAGTCCCCGGCCTTTGTAGTTGCTGAATCGTGATATTAATGTATCGGCATCCATTTCTGTACTTTTTACCTGTACAGGCTTCGCCACTGCTGCTTCAACTTTCTTCACGGTTTCAGTTTTCATCACTACGACAGGCGGAATCGCTTGTTTTTTAGTCATTGAATCAAACTGGCTTATCTTTTTTAATTGTTCGGTCATAATTTGTTCATCTACTTCGGTCTGCTCGGCATCGGCTGTATTGTAAGTTCCGACATTGCTTAACTTATCAAGTAGTATCCCATTTTGGTAGATATACACATCACCCATGTTGCCTTCATCATCAGGCAAATAATAGGCATCCACCGTTCTGTTATTTGGTGCTAATCGGTCAAGAACTTCCGGGCTACTTAACCAAAGATTTGTGTAGTTTACACGGCAGTAACTGTTACGGCGGATACTTGTTTCTACATGTTCACCGATGTAGCGGTATAAAATAGCCTTGTCAACCTGTTGCAGTGTAGGATTCATATTGCTTTCAAGAACCTGCCAGCGCGTCATTTTAGGGTATTTCTTTTGATTGGGATGCAATGAGTTGTTAAACTCCATAACGTCCGCTACATCGTCCGCAATCAGTTCTTCCCACGTGTAATATTGCTTATCTTCATAGTTGTCGTTATATTGGTCACTAATCTTCTTGCTTTCAGCCCTGTATTTCTCATTCTTTGCATAGAAACGCCCGATGCCTAAATGGTTTTTGTGTTCAATACTACGTTTCTTTGCGCCATTTAAAGGTTCAGCATATTTTTCCTGTGAGTTTAAAGGAGCACAAAAACGGACGAAAGGAAACATCGTTCCGGCTTTCAGAAAACTGTCTTTCCACTGGCTCATTAAGTGGTTTTCTACTTCAACCTGTGCCGGGCAGTTCCATCCGTTGCGCTCTATACGCTGAAACATGTCACGGAAACAGTCAACAACCAAATCCACATTCTTATTGCGGTTATAGGCAAAACCAACAACGCACTGACTTGTCACGTCATAAGCGTAATAAGCCTTTGGCCGTTGTTTGGTGTCTTTCAGTTTGCGCGGGAGATCGCGGTCGTCAAATGAAATCTTACTGAAAGAAAATTCCGGGGCGTGGCGGTGTACATGCGGACGTTCATTGTGCATGAACGTGCTCCATGTCATAAGTTTACTGTTTATTAAAACTTGATTCTTCGGCTGGTTCAGGTAGCTGTTTATTGTAGACTGACTAAGTTTGATCGGATTGCCTTTTTTATCTACAAAGTCCGAAGCGTTAAAGATTTCACCAGTTTCAGGGTCGCACACTTGTAATTCTCCGTCAATGAACTTGTTATACATGTCACCTACGTTAGTGTTCCACGGCTTATTCGGAAGCGTTGCCAAACCTAGTACAAGACGTTCAATGTTTACATCAACCTTTCTTGTGTTCTGATTGCCAAATTTCTTGCTTATCAAACTGTCGTATCCATTTTCCTGAAAGTCTTTAACCTTCTTCTTGAAACGGTTCACAGAAAGCGGCAGATTGTGCCCGAACTCTTCCTGAAAGAAGCTGATAGCACCGGTCATTTCTTCCCAGCGAATTTTGTTATTCTGCATAACCGCCCGTTTCATCTTAACATCATTCATCAAACGAATAACAGACTGCAAGGCAGAAGCATTTAATGTGTATTCCTGCTGTTGTTCCGGTTCTAAAGGTTTACCGGATGCAAGACGATAACGAGAATAAAAACTGCGCGCGTTGGCATCAACTTCCCAATGAGAAGCAAACCAATTTCTTAATATTTCGACATCCATACTACCGTATTTTTGTTCAACTAACTTTTTATATTTGTCTGGCAGACTATCCACGGAAACCAAAGCAGTGACCCCACGGCCTACGCCTTTACGAACAACCTTCATTTTTTTGCGGAAAACTAACTGGTCGTAACAGCTAACAGTCATTATCGGGGCTTTCTCTATATCAATTTTATATGTCCCCAAAAGTGCCCGATCATCGCGTGTCAGATCGTCTTTTGATATACATAATATTTTTCCGTAGTACTCCATAATTTAAAGTTGAAGTTCAGAAGCTATTCTAGCCACTTCTTTTTGAAGGTTCATAAATTCAGGGATTGATAAATCGCTCACTGTTTGCTTAACTTCTCCGTCAATCAATACGGCAGTCTTATTTATATTCTTGTATGCAATAATTTTAACACGGTTACTGAAGGTCTGTGTCATTGTCGTTGTATCATGTATGGTTTCAAAGCCTGAATAAACACCGTCACCCATTAATACACCGCCGAACTCCTTCGTAGCTGTATAACGTATTTTGCGAGCTAAATCACTGTCGCTTTCAAATGTCAAAGCCTTCCACACCATTACATCAGTACATCCAAATACTTGACGTAATTTACCTTTTCCGGCTTTATCTAAATAAATATGCTTTTTCATCACTATATCGTTTTATTGTTAATAATCTGTTTAAATTATCTTCCGCTATTCTCACGAACTACGGAAGATTTGCTACATTTGTAGCATGTCTAACTAAAAAAAATAATTATTATGACACAATCAGAAAAAATTAGCCAATTAGAAAAGGCTGTAGACTTCTTGCGCCTTTATATTGAGATACTTAGCTCCAAACAATCAGCTATAAATTATTCGATCTTGGATACATTGGAAAAGAAATATCCGGAAATCTATTCAGAATTTTATTCCAAGTATGTAGATGCGCTTGAACTTTCATTTAATGATAAAATGGATGGCATTGAAAATCAGCTGTTCAATATGTCTAATCCACTTGTATCTGAACTCCAATCCAAAATGGCTAAAGAATTGAAGGGCATGAAGAAATCAAATTCCTATCGTCAATCCGAAGTTTAGAGAAATTATAATCGGGAAACTTTCTTCTTCGAATGTCAGCCAGTTTACAATTATGTACACTGGCTTTTCTTTTACTTTTGCTTTGCATAACCTTTAGGTTTTTAAAATTTGTTCTCATTCCTATGTCTGTTATTTGTAAGTAAATTCACCGTGGCTGCCTTCAGGCGGGTAGAAATATTCTTTCTTATACAATAGAATGCCGAAAAAGCGGTATTCTATTGTTGAACTGATAATGTAGCCGTTACATTTGACTTCACACTTTAATGTTTTCTTAATCATGGCTGTTTCTCCTTATTTTTAGATTAGTATTATATTCTTTTCGGGTACGCCTATCATAGTCCAAACTTTACCGTCCTTCAGATAGTCAATGGCATATTCCTTTTCAAACGTACAGTAATTGTAATCCCAGTCTTTTACAGTACCTTCAATACTTTTACCGCTTTTGGTTGTTACTTTCACTTTCTGTCCTTTTTCAAACCTAGCTTCCATAATTCACTGCTTTAATTGTTGAACTTTCAGGCGTTTTTCTTATATTTACCGCCCGTTAATATCTTTAACACGGTGCAAATATAAACAATTTGAGAATTAAACACCAAACAAAATGAGTATTATTTTCTCATTTTGTTTAATTATGTAGTAATATGGATAAAAAAGAAATGCTAAATGCCCTCATTAATCATTATGAAAGGGGCAATAAATCACAGTTTGCAAAGCGTTTAGGCGTCTCTGCACAAGGATTAAGCACATGGTTAAGCAGAAACACATTCGATACAGAATTAATATACTCAAAATGCGAAAACATAAATCCGGAATGGCTTTTAACAGGTAAAGGAAATATGTTAAAGGAACAGGAACGGCAAAATTCTTCTATTTATTCTTCATCTATAAATACAGAAAGAACACCAACTATAAAACAGCTTCCAATAGGTGAAATACCACACACACCTGAAGCAATACCATTTGCAGAAGCCGCACGTAATGGCTTAAATCCTATTCCTTTAGTGACTACAAGGGTAGCGGCAGGATTCGGATGTGCTGATTTTACCATAGAAGAAGCCGATATAAAGGATTATTATGTAATACCTAAGTTCAAAAATTGCCATGTTGATTTTATGATCGAAATTACTGGATTATCTATGTATCCGCATTTTAATTCAGGTGATGTTATAGCTTGTTCCATACTTCGAAACACACAGTTTCTACAATGGAATAAATGCCATGTAATCGCTACTCGTGAACAAGGTATGTTAGTGAAACGTATCATGCCGGGTGATGATAAAGAACATTTGCGCGCTATATCTGATAATAAAGACTATCCACCCTTTGAAATACCAGTTGACGAAATCACCGGTATTGCTGTTGTTATTGGTGCGGTATGCCTTGAATAGCCCCAAATTGGATACACGCACGCAATTATAAGGCAATTAAAGAAATAAATTAGACTTAATATTCTGAATAACAATCTACTAAGTTAGTATTGAGAACTATAATAGACGTCTCTTAAATGGCATTTTCTACCCATTTAAGAGACTTTTTTTGCCAAAATAGGCGTTTTTATGCTGATTTGTATGTTTGTTCATAGCTTCCCAAACATATTTTTGTAAGTCTTTTGTAAGTGTTTTAACTTCTTTTTACGTAAGTGTTTTACGTAAGTGTTTTTGTAAGTAGAAAGATATAAAAAAGCCGTTAGAATACTAAACTACAAGTATTCTAACGGCTTTTAAAATGCTATATATCTGACACTTACCTTCTATTTCTTATAAGAGGTAATTGTTGAATGATGGCCCGTGAAGTAGCTCTAGGGTTTCCGTCAGATAGTCCGGCGTGCAATAGTGTGTTTTTTGTTATACCTATTGTCTTTTCGTCCAATCCTTCCGGGCTATCAAAGATCGCGGAAATACTTCCGAAGGTATAATTGCGCTTTTCAAAAATCAGGTGAACAAGTATCACTTTTGTATCAGTTTTCTTCATGCTTTTTAGAATTTTTATTTATGCAAAAGTACCAAATAATAAGTATATGGAAGTATTTACAGTGTTAAACTACTAAAATAGGTGCGACAAAAAGAGGAAATAAATAAGACTGTTTAACTGCCCCATTTGGGGACGCTCTAGCAGCCTTATATATATTCAAAGGTAAATGATAAGCAAAGTAAAGAGAAAAGCAAAGGGCGGGCCGCATTTGCTTATATCGAACCGTTATTTGATTAAAGCAATAGTAAAGCAAGTGTAAAGCAAAAAACCTTTCGTTTTAAATCGGCGTCCGTGCCATATCCTTCTGAAACGCCCATCAATAAAGAGTTTGCGCCCAGTTTATCAATATTCAAAGTTTAACCGGTTCGTTCTGTGCCCCCTATAACAACTAATTAGTTACAAATCTTCTCCATCTATTGCAGTTACTTTCTGTACCGTAATTTCTGCAATGGCCCCCAAATGGGATGCTCCATGTCCGCTAGTACATATAATCTTTAAATAGCGTCCTTTCACCTGTTTTTCCAAAGTACTGGTTATGACTTCACTCCATTGCATTCCATTTTGTTTTAACAGTTCAATCTCACCAATATAGGTCCAATGGTTTCCGTCCGGATTTCCAGCAGTAAACTCGTCATCGTCAGAGATATAATAACTGATACCTTTCGTATAATAATTATTCTCACGAGACATGGCACCCAATTTTCCTACCATAAGTTCGTCCTTCATGTCTATAACAAAGGTGAAAGGATAGGGCTTCTGCTGGCCGTCTCGATAATTAGAATGCCAATATGAAGAAGGATTATTATCCAAAATATACTCGGGCTTTCCTTCTTCCGGGTCCGTATTATCATAGTACAACAGTTCCCAATTTTGCCTATCGGCTTCTTCCATTGTATAGACATGCGGAAATATCATTCCCAACTCATCCGAACGTACCCATGCGGTATAAAAAGTATCCACACATGCTTCCTCCGGTATATATGCCGAACGAAACTCCACAAATCCACCAGGTTTTGCGCCTGGACAGAGAAGCGAGCTTTTCTCCGCATCCATTTTCAGAAATACTTCCTCCCCGTCTGCATTGGTATATTTTATTTCATTACGTACCAGATCTTCTGATGCGATATTCCATTCGATAATGCCTCCATCATCACTCGTCGTCATCCTGCTAATGCGTCGCTCGGACAAACTTGCCTGATAATTGTCGCCATAAGAAGAACCGATACCAGTTGTTTTCAACGACTTATGTCCATAAGAGTCCTGCAATTCCACAGTAAAAGTGTATGATTTCTCTTCCAGGTTATTTATGTAAATCTTTCCTTTCTCCGTACCGGATGAGAGTTCCAAAGGTTCAATCAAAGAACCATTGCCATTATTCCAATACACATTAATAAACTTCACATTCGGAGCTTTCGAAATCTCATAATTCAATTCGATCCGATTTTTACCGGCCACAAAAAAGATAGTATCCGGCTTAGGAGCATATATAATTTCTCCTCCTTCTATAAAGGCTTTATGTGTATCCATTACATCATCACAAGCCGAAAAGCCGGACAAACATATCAGCAACAGCAAAAAATTATTATATATTCGTTTCATATTATCAGCTATATTTTATTCTACATTAGGATCTCCATAAAATGTAAGTTCGGCAGGATGACAGAAAGTCGAACTAGTCCACACTTTCGTGAATTTAAACCTGAGGTATCGTAAAGGTTTCTGGTCGATATCAAAACTAAAATCATGTCCTTCTTTGGCGGCTTCAATATCTTCGTCCGTATTTGTTCCGGAAGGCATTCCCGAAGGTTTTATTACTTCACAATCCAACAACTTAGACCATTGCCCCCAGTCTCCACTTCGATCCGGCTCATTCTCCGAATAATAAACTTCAAATGTCCGGGGATTTCCCCAACCGTAATATTCATTATTACGCTGATGAATGACTACACGACTCAATTTCACATACTCTCCCAAATCAATAGTAACCGAGGCTGGCATCGTACCATTACTGCTATGTCCAAAAGTATCCAAGTTATCATCTATCAGATTCTCATTGTTGGCACCAAAGTCATTGAAAGCTGCATCGTTATTCAGTATCACTACTCTCATTGGCGACTTGTCCAGTTTTTGTTCGTACAGAGGAACTATCTGAATCTTCTCCCCTAACTCATTACGCGGATAAATAGTATCGGAAACATTCCCATAATTATCACGTACTACAGCTGCAAACCAACGCGGATTGACATTATAACCCCTCAAAGCATAAGTACCCGTTTTGGA
Source organism: Bacteroides sp. OM05-10AA (assembly GCF_003439055.1). NCBI lineage: Bacteria > Pseudomonadati > Bacteroidota > Bacteroidia > Bacteroidales > Bacteroidaceae > Bacteroides > Bacteroides sp. OM05-10AA. The sequence goes on along the minus strand of NZ_QSUR01000029.1, from coordinate 64,319 downwards.
AGCTGTTGTCATAATTTTCATGGCTTCCATATTACCCAATTCGTTATTAGTCAGCATTTCCATGGTGATTGACTCCCGATCTTCATTGTTCCAACTGTATTGAGCCCCACCGAAGTCACGAACAATTCTCATACTTTTCGATACCTTACTGATAGAAGATTCCAAAGGAGTAAACTCTACTGTTACGGGATCTGATAGTTCCATTGCACGGTTCACAGTATATAACACCGCTTTATGCTCTTCCATGTCATCATATCCCACAATCCGAACCCGGTCATTATAATATGACGAAATCACTTCACGCTGTTTTCCGTCAGCCAAGGAATACATTGCCTTTACCCCTAAAATATCCTCAACATCAGGAACGCGATACGATATGATCACTCCTCCGGAAATCGGTTCGACACTAATTTCTGTCGGCACAGTCGGTTTCCCCAAACTTTCCGTTATTGGCTCCAACTGCTTCTCTCCGCAAGACGCCAATATTATTAAAGAACAAATGATTAATATATATACCTTTTTCATAATATTCATAGTTTAATAATTACCATTCCGGATTCTGTACTAATTGCGGATTTCTGATAATATCAGCATCCGGTATCGGAGCAAAATAATCTCTAAGAGTAAATTGTTGATTGTATAAGTTAGTAGGAATATAATATTCCTCCGCCGTTTCTCCATTCAAGACATTCCAACCTTGCACTATCCGGTTCAGCTCCTTCTCGGCTGTTTTCCAGCGGCGGCTATCCCAGTAATAAGATCCTTCACATGAAAGTTCTATCTGGCGCTCACGATGAATAATTTCCCGCATTCGAGACTTATTCGAAGGATAATCCTTATACTGGACACTCGCATACTTGGTATATGTTTCTTTTATTCCTTCCAGCCCTGCACGGTTTCTCACCTGGTTCAAATAACCATATACTTTTTCATTAGGAGATTCTTCCGCTTCATTCCATGCTTCTGCTGCCATTAACAATAAGTCTGCATAACGCATATCCGGGAAAGGAATAGAATAATAAGACACATTATCGCTTCCCGTAAAATTAGAGCGTAAAGCAACCAGCTTCTTCGGCCAATAACCGGTAGCATTATACCAAGTCGAGTTCCAAACCGACGAAAATTCTCCAAAACGATTCTTCGGATATCGGTAAGCAGCCTGAGTCGTACCTTGGTCACCGGCAGGATCACTATATGAATTGCCATACCAGACTCCTCTATCAAAGCCTACCGAAGCATAAAAACGGGGTTCACGGTCAAAATTCATACCAGCAGTAGTTTCATTCTCAATTACATAACGATAGTTATAGTCGAAATCATAATGCTCTGTAAATTCTGAATTGTCCTTAGAATATTTCACCGGAAAATACATTCCATCTTTATAATAGCTTGCATCCTGTTCAATAGGCAAACCATTTTTGGTGTAAAACGCATTGACCGTGCTAAACGGAAGACTGATAGTGGCTACCGTTACAGCCGTGCCGCCATTCTCCAGTCTGGGAAGGCAAGAACTTTGAAAACCGGGATCAAGCATTGAACGGGTACATCCCCAAATCAACTCGCAATTCCACGGCTCAAGAACCGAATTTCTGATCGCATTAACCATTTGAGTTTCATCTGTCAGCAAATGTGATGTTACATAATCTTCCCTCTGATAAAGACGAATGCCTGCTTGTGCACAAGCATTGATCGCATCCTCACAAGCTTCCGCAGCCAATTTCCAACGTCCCTTATCCTCAACCTGATTAAAGAAAGGCGTTTGATTGTGATCTAAAAAATCATTGTAGTCTGTATTTCCGTTAAATAAAGGACTCGCCCAATACAACAAAACTTTAGCTTTCAATGTATATGCTGCCGCTTGAGTGAAACGCCCCAATTCGGTCGCCCTATTAGTAATAATCACCGGAAGAGCCTGACTATCAATCACCTCTTGCAATAGTTCAAGTACGTAAGCAAAACAGTCATCGACCTTCTCACGATATACACGTGATCCTTGAGTAGACTCGTTCACCGCAACATTTGTACGCATTGGACATATAGGTCCATAAAACTTGATCAGGAAAAAATGTAAATAGGCTTTTATCAACTTAACTTCCGCCTTCATTCTTTCACGCTGATATTGTTGCAAATCAGTCACCTGATCAATGCCTTCTAAAAAGTCGTTACAAACACGAATGGAGGAATAACAACCATCGGTTCCCTGCCAATATTCAATAACATTAGCCGAAGCACTATTCTGTCCTAACGCTAACTTCATACAACCATTATTTAGCATATCAGTTGTCTTATTATAGACCATTTCCATAGCACCTACCAATCCCGGATTCCGGTTAGTCTCTCCTAAACGCGGTAATCCTCGATAACAAGTTGCCAAATAACGTTCAGCAGTATAACGATCGGCAAACATACTGTTTACAGTCACAACATCATCAGGCATTATATCCAGATAATTACATGAAGAGACGGATAATGCCATACATATACCGGCTATATATTTATAAAGTGATTTCATTTCTATAGTACTTTTTAATTAAAACCCAAGATTCAATCCAACATTAAATACTCTTTGGAGAGGATAGTTTAATCCACTACCAGCCAACTCCGGATCCCACAATTTGAATTTGCTCCAACACAACAGATTAGTACCGCTGACATACAACCGCAAATTACTCATTCCTAACTTTTTCAGCACTTTCTGAGGAAGGGTATAACCTATTTCCACTGATTTCAAACGTAGGAAACTTGCATCTTGCAACCACCATGTACTTGGCTGATTATTGTTTTCATTAACCCCATTCTGTAAACGAGGCCAGAAAGCATACGGATTGGGATTGGTTTCCGACCAATAACTATTAGCAATATCCTGAAGCACAACATTCGCACCAATCAATCCATCACCACGGATATTGTGGAACGGGGTTATTTCCGGAATATTGAGCAAAAACGACTGACGTGCCGATCCCTGAAAGAAACAGGAAACATCTACTCCCTTATACCCTGCCGACACACCAAAACCGTAATTTATCTGCGGAGTATTAGGAAAACCGATCGTTACCTTATCCAACTCATTAATCTTACCATCATTATTCACATCCCGATATTTGATATCACCAGCCGTATAATTACCAAATTGTGTCGGTGAGTTTTTAACTTCATCTTCGTCAATAAAAAGACGTTCCGCAATATAACCTCCGATTCGGCCAATCGACTGACCTACCGCAGACACCCAAGGAGTATCAGTATAATCCGGTTCCTCCCATACCCGAACTTCACTGGCAGCATATGTGAACGTACCACGGGCTTGTATCCACAAGTCTTTATTAAAGATCTTCTCATAGTTTATCTCCATATCAACACCACTACCTCTGGCTTCACCAAGATTGGCCTTTACTTCCTGCGTAATACCTGTCGTTGACGGAATTGTACGACCTAATAATATATTTTCACGTTTTTCACGGAAATATTCCACAGTACCTCCCAACCCGAATGTTGTGACAAATTCAATACCTGCATTTAGTTTATAAGATTTTTCCCAACCAATCTGATCGTTAGCATAACGATTTACATAAAATCCGCCACCCAGATTATAGTCTAACCTTTCTCCCCAATTTACTGTGTTATCGGCCCCGTTATTCACATCCGACATATAATAAAAGCGGTCTTTATTGTCACCGATTTGATCATTTCCAGCCATACCATAAGTCGCTTTTATTTTAAATTGATCGAACACGCCGCGCAAAGGCTCAAAGAACTTCTCGTTAGACAGCATCCAACCGGCACCGACAGAAGGGAAAAATCCCCAACGGTTGTTCTCCGCAAAACGTTCCGAACCATTATAACCAAAATTTAGTTCCACCATATAACGATAATCATAGTTATAAGCCATACGTCCTGCGAAACCGATATTGCGATTAGGTAAAGATAGCTGCAAATTAGTAATATAAGGATTGGATTGCTTTGATTCACGCATCGTATAAACAAATAATCCATTTACATTATGCTTGTCTTTGAACTGACGTGAATACTCTAATGCACCCTCCAAATAAAAAGCTGTATTAATATATCTATCTCCTGATGAATAATTCAAACCGTCACTTCCACTCTTTAATCTTTTCAACGTGTAGCTTCCGTCCAACAATTTATAATTTGAAATACCATAATAGAATGGAGTCCATTCACGCTTTGCCGAGAATTCAGCGTAACGATCTATATTCACAAATGCCCGTGCCGAGAGCCCCTCTGTTATCATATCCAACTTTTGTTTAAAACCTAACTGCGCAAGCATCGTATTCTTACTGTACTCACGATACCCTCTCTGCACTTGTGCATATGGATTTACATAATTGCCGTCTCCGTAATTACCATATAATATATGTCTTACGTTCGAATACTGCTCATCGGCCTCATAATAAGGTTGAAATAGCACGGGATTGGCTTGCATAGCCATGCGATACACTTCCGTACCTCCGTCAATCGGACCGTTATAATCATCGAATGAAGCGCTTAATTTCAAATATAATTCCGTTGATTTAGTCAGATTCAGATTGATATTTGAACGGAAAGCATATTTTATCAGACTAATATTATTATTGTAGTTATTCCTCTTATCCACTTTTATATTACCATTGTCATGAGATATATTAGCTGCAACATAATAGCGTGCCAATGGACCACCACCACTCAAACTGACGTTTGCACGTTGATTAGAGGTCACATCCTTCAACATTGTATCGTACCAGTTGATAGCAGGAAACAAATGAGGATAACGTCCGGCAGCAGTCATACCTATTTTTTCTTCCGAATACATAGCTAATCCCATTGGATCACGAGTCTTAATAGCTTCATTTTGCATACGCATATAAGTGACCGGATCTGCAATCTTCACACGTTCTGTCGGAGATGAAAAAGAAGTCTCTACACGAGCATTGACGGAAACCTTTCCTTCTTTTCCCTCTTTAGTGGTCACTAAAATAACTCCATTTGCTCCACGTGCTCCGTAAAGAGCTGTTGCCGTCGCATCCTTCATTATAGAAAAAGATGCAATATCATCTGTATTCAAACGTGCCAAATCATCTGTAGTTAGTTCTATTCCATCAATTAAAATTAAAGGATCTTTTTTGGCATCTGCTCCGAAAGTTGTAATACCGCGAATAAAGAAATTTGCATTATCCTGTCCAGGCTCTCCACTAGGCTGAAAAGATATTAAACCTGCAACACGACCGGCAAGAGCAGTAGTAAGATTACTACTTGGAACCCTTAACTCCGCAGGTTTTATCGTAGTGATAGAAGCTACCACACTTTCCTTTTTTTGCTTTGCAAAAGCAACGACAGTAACTTCGTCCAACTCGTCTGTTTTAGGTTTCAATGTAATTTTCAGAAAGTCCTCTCCATTGTATTTAACCTCCTTCGTCTCCATTCCAACAAAAGACACAATTAAAATACTACCTACCGAACAATTACTGAATTCAAAATTACCGTCCATATCAGATATTACTCCTTTAGTACTACCTTTTAACTGAACTGTAGCTCCTGGAAGTGGTTCTCCCATTGCATCAACAATTTTACCCTTTAAGTTCTGTAATGTAGCCTGAACAACACTTTTAGGCATTTTTGCATTTGCAAAAGCAACAGAATGCGGTAATGTAGAGATTAAGATTAACAGGAGAACGCCGACTATTCGCAGAAATAGAAACTTCTTCTCCTTCATTTGTTGTTTTTCATGAGACAATCCATTGTATTTATTGCCTCGTTTCATTTGTAAATTTACCATTGCATTAGTTTTAAGAAACGTTATTTCATTCATATTAAATTATGGTCTCTTACTAGAGTAATGGCAAATGTATAGAGTTTATTTATCGCAAGCCTTCTATGGATAAAGAAAAAAATAAGACTTTTACACCAAAAAGATTGTAGCAATACGTAAAAGACACAAATATTTCATTTTTTGGCGCATTTACGCTAAAACAGAGAAATGCCATCATCACTTACAACGAATAGCGTTAGCAATATAGAACTTTAACTCACCATAAGAAGTAGCTATCCATGCAGCCTAAGGCACAATTAAAAAGAAGTTTGCCATCACCCATATAAATTAAAGTGATTGCAAACTTCTTTTTAATAATCAAACACTAGTTTTATTAAGTATTGTTTATCAGTTTAACGTAAAGGTCTGTGAACCAATCAGATTTCCGCCTTCAAAAATATCCACCCGGTAATTTCCGGCATATAAAAACTCTTCTACATCCCAAAACACATTGATGTTCTGTTCTTCTCCGTTATATTCAATATACTTCTTAATTGAATAAACCAATGTACGGTTTTCATAAAGGAAAGTATTGGATGCACTCTTGGTCAGTACATCATTATCCGGTTTGGTTATACGTATATAGATGGTACGTTCACCGTTTTCAGCGGTTATATTCTTCACGACCGTGAAACTGATAGCCAGCTTCACCACGTCTTTCACTTTCTTTGCAGCTTTACCACGTTTATTGCGTGGTTCGATACGAATATTAGTTGCATCGAGTTGTGCGGCTAACGTCACCTTCTTATTCAGATTCTTCTTTTCTTCAGAAAGGTTATCGATCTGTCGTGAAGCCTGATTATACTTTTGAGTCACTTCAGCTATGACCTGTTTCTGCTGTTTATTCACTCTATTCAATGAGTCGATCTGATTGACATAGCTTACCAATACTTTACGCAAAGTAGCCAATTCTTTCTTTAGACGACGAATCTCTGTAGCATTCGTGCTCTTCACTGTACGAAGTTCTTCCAAGAGACGTTGAGTCTTTAACTGTTCCTGTTCTAGCAATACCCCCAACGAGTCATTAGTAACTTTAAATTTTAGTTCATCATATTCTTGCACAAAACGGGTATATTCGTTTTCCAGATCTTCCTTGTCTAATTGAAATTCCTGCACTAACTCCCGGTTAGCTTGTTTTTCGGTAAACAATAAATAAGTAATACCAATAATAGCTATCACCAAGATAGCCACGGCCGCAATAAGAAGGCTTTTTTTACTCATAGTTTCAGTTGTGAATTGATAACGTGCGCAAAAGTAATCATTTCGCAACAGAAGTCAAGCAGAAAAGCAGAGAGTTTTTTTATAACTCTCTGCTAATCCATATAATTTTAACTAATTAGTTTATCAACCCAGTCAGGTTAAGAGACATAATAAAGTCTATAGGGATTGCCTCCCGCCCTTTTATCAAAGAGACTGAAAGATTAATCCCGGCACATCTTCTACCAATTGCTTGAGATCATCCAAATCCAAGTATAAAGCATTTTTGCACAATTCCTTATATCTCCGAACTCCAATCTGTTCTACTATATTATGTACGACTTCTTCACAAGGGGAATTTATCCCATCGGATAAGTTCCACAATTCTTCCACATTATCTTTGCGCTTAGTAACAAACCGAAATCCCCTTTTCTTCAGTTCCTGCGCCAACTCTTCTTTCCCGACGCGTGCATTCACATGTACGGTTTTATTTTCCAAAAGAACACCTTTCTCATAAGTATCCACCACTTTCTGTAAATCACGTTTTATCCTGTCGATCGTTGATACAGGAGGGACAAACTGCCAAAACAATAATGGAATATACCCTTGAGTCAACTCATACAAAGGTTGTGATATTAAATACTCATTTAAATAAGTCCCCTGTACGGAAACCTTTGTTTGATCCCGATTCTTATACATAAAGTACATACCCATGCTTGCACCGAGATTATACATATCCATCATATCATGGGTAGCGATCAAAGAATAGACTTGTGCCGAAGTATGTTCACGAATACCTTTTGATATATTATCAATTTGTCTGTTAACAACACCGCTCTCCCAATCGGCCAAGTCCTTACCTTTTTCAAGAGATAACATATTATAGTCCACGATATTTCTCGATATTGTATGGATGTCATGCTCTGAACCTGATTGGGTATATAAAACATAAAGAGAACCGTTTGCATACTCCTGACCATCCACTCCTGTTTTACTTATTTTCCGACAATAAGATTCACTTTTCACGTCCTCCCCTATGCCTGCGATAATTACGTTTTCTACTTCATGCTCTATTATAAACTTCCGGTATTCATCAGGCAAAGCCAATAATTTTATCCAGGCAACTCCGACATCATCCATAGAAGCATCATATCCCAATGTAGCATAACAGGGAACTCCAGCTTGCGAAGAATATTCTAATATGGAAGAAACTTCTTTGGTAGAATTGACAGAAACCAAAAAATGCAACGGTAACACAGGGGCCTCCATAGCTGCAGAGAGATAAGGTACCGTCGGTACTCCCGTAGATATTATCACAGTTTTAAGTTTCTTCGACTTACCCAAATGTTCATTATATAAATTCACTGTATGTCGAACGGATTGCTGAAGGAAATCAGGCGTCCCCCATACCGGTTTAGGACCTCCTCCCGGACCTATCAACCAGGTATGGCTCACACCTGCCGTCAGATTAGCTAAAGACTTCTGGACAGCATATTCCGCACTCATCCCACCATCAAGCATAAATACATTCAACCCTTTATATTCCTCTTTAGCGATCTGATAGGTAGTCAACATTCCCGGAGTTACCACCCTAAAATAAGAAGAATATATCAACTGTCCCTCCTCCTTTTGATAAACACCTACGGCTGCAGACGTAAATTCTAAAGGAACTTCCCAAACAAATGGCTCTCCGTTAATCTCCGCAAGAACCGGTTCTCCTTCCTTAGACAAATACTTCAGTATAATCGTTTTATTTTCTGACTTCCCAGCAAAAGAAAATACGACCTTCTCCCCTTGCGAATAAACAAATTTATCCGTTAGCACACGAGCTCCAATCTCTCCTCCTGCCAAAAGTGCAATGAAGAAAGTTACCATTAATTGTTTTATATTCATTTCGTTAATCTAAATCTTAAACTTGATATTATATCAATGTTCTACTAATCTCATATTCCCAACCTGTACACAAATAGTACGAAGTTCCTCCAATGTCAAGTACTCCATCGACTTAACCATATTCCGATACTTCTGAACCCCAATACGTTCAACTATATCATAAGCAAATTCTTCAGCCGAGCCTATTTTATGATTAACGTGTCCCAAATACTCTTCCGTTTCTCCATCATCTTCCGGATTCCATTTATCTACACTCTGTCTAATTCTAATATTTTCCGGAGAAACGCCTCTTGCTATCAACTCATCATAAAATTCATAACGTCTCATATTAGAATTCAGATAGAAATATCCCTCATGCAGATGATCGGCAACATCTGGGAAATATCCGGCAATAGCAGGCTTCAGATAACCATCAATACGTTCCACAGTAGAAGCCGCCGAATTAAATTGCCAGTATAATAAAGGTATATATCCAACAAACGCTTCATATTGAGGGTGATTAGTAAGATACTCATTAAAAATAACTCCATTTACAAAAGGTGCCTGCAACTTGCTCTGGTTCTTTTTTATATATTGGAGTGTTAAGAAAGAAGATATATTGTACAAAGCCATCATATCATCAGTCTCAATTGTATAGGCTTTCACACTTGTCATCGCTTGCGCAGAGCCGGATATATTAGTTATCTGATCATCAACAATGCCACTTTCCCAATCAGAAATATACTGTCCTTCACCCAACTTCAACTGATTATAATCGTACAACCGATGTTTCAACGCGTCAATATCGGCATCCGAACCAAAGTTGGTGTACAATATATATAAAGAACCTGGTGCATATTCATTGGAAATTGTACTCTGCGTCAAGACCCTTCGGGAATAAGATTCACCATGCCCTTCCTGACCTACTCCATAAATATAGACTTCTTCCACTTGATGGTCTTTTATAAATTGCTTATATTCTTCCGGCAAATCCAATAATTTTATCCAAGCCACTCCCACTCCGGGCATAGAACCATCATACCCCAATGTAGCATAAGATGCATATCCATTTTGATTAGAATAATCGAGTATAGCTTGTACTTCAGATGCTGAATTAGCCGATACCAGATAATGAATAGGCAAGTAGGCGGCCCCCATCATTGTCGCAAAGTAAGATACGGATGCAATCCCTGTTCCGATCACCACTCTCTTTATCTTTGTGGCAGCTCCGATCTCCGAATTGTAAAGTTCAACAGTTTTGCGAACGGAACGTTGCAAAAACTCCGGAGTAGGCGCAACCGGATAAGTACCACCCTGCGGAGCCTCCTCCATGGTGGCAGCTATTCCCTGATCGAAAGCAACCATTGTCTTTAGTACACCGAACCCGGCACTCATATCTCCTATCTGACGATACACAGGAAGTCCCTGATAATCTATCTTTTGAATATCGTAAGTCAACAGCGACTGCTCATTAACAGCCCTAAAATATGTTCCGTCAATTGTGGTGGTTATCCCATCTTCAAAATCTAAAAGGAACTTGACAGCACAGAAGGAAGAAGGTTTTAATGCAGCCGGAAGAGTATACAGTGTTCCGGCATCCACAGGAACAGATTGCCCCGATTCTAGTTGAATATGGGAAGCAACGGACTTTTCAGTCAATATACACCCGCCATCATCCAGATTTTGAATTACCACTTTTACTTCACGAATATCCATTGGATAGTTCGTTTCATTTTTCAAAGTAAAAGAGCAATTTACAGGATCTCCAGGCCAATAGGCAACCTTATTTAACTTTACATCAGAGGCTTTGGCCATTGTTGTACGAAACCCGTCATCAACAACTTCCGAATCTTTGCATCCGCTCATGATAGCCAATGCAGAAAGAGTGATGATTATACTTGCAATATAACTAATTATTCTCATTGTGTTTTTCTTTTAAAATTGAATCCTTGTATTTATTCATCAATAAAGTAGCAATCTCAACAGCATTACCAACCGACTCGGAAGGATAACGTTCGTGCGACTTTACCCAGTCGATTTCAAACTGTGTCACTCTTTGATGAAAGGCATCAGCATTAAACGGTTGCTTGTTAGAAACAGAGCGGGCAACTTCATCTATAAACATCTCCCAACGAGGTGCATAATATCCCGAGACCAAACCTCCCCAAGTACGATTTGCGTAATCGTTTAAACTCTGATCCTTATCTCCCCAGGTTGAAACGATATTACGGGCATTCTCTTCGTAATAGTTTTTAGAAGCTTCGTCCGTACCTAATGAGCGAGCGTCTCCAATCCATTTTCCCAATAAAAAAGAAGATTGTGTACTTAGCAAAACATCCACATCATGCAGCAATTGTTTCATTTCAGCTCCTTTTTGCTCCAGCAACGGTAATTGCTTTCGGGAATAAGCTTCCGCAAATTCATCGCGAAGCTTCCTGAAATAATTTCCCAGCACTTGCCTTCCGATATTAACAACATCATACTCATAAGCAGAATTTTGATGTTCGCCGGCTTTTAGCAACATCTCCCATACCTCAAACAACGTTTCATTGGAATACTCTATCGTAGGTGTGGTCGTCCAATTGCCATTTCCTTTTAAACAAGGACGTGCATTTATCAATGTCCCCTGTCCCAAAGCAGCCGGTACAGAATAAACACTGTCATAAAGTAATTTCCATGCCCGACGCATTTGTTGTTTTTTCAGGCCAATCCGTCTGTCTGCCAGTTGGTCTATCCATACAGAGTCCGGAAGATTACAATCCCATGCTTTACTGAAAACATATTCATACATGAAAGGATTTACATCAAACCCCTCCAAAGTAGAACCTAGTCCTGAAAAGTTTTCTCCACCATTGGTATATACATTTTCAATTCGTTTTCCCACTTCTTTTGTGTTTCCAGCAAGCATTGTATTTCCCCCGAAATTTCCTAAATAGCACCATAAATACGGCTGTCCGAAATAGCGGTCTGTTTGTTTCCAAACTTCAGTATTCTCACAATAATAGTCCAGCAACAATAGTTTATCTTGAGGAACTGCTTTCAAGAAAGCTTCTACCCGTTCGTTTGTCCATAAATGTCGGTCAATATAGAATAACCATGTCATTTGTAGCCAAGTAGCATCCGGATCAACATGTGTCATCGATTGATAAATATGCTTTGAACAATTGGCTAAAAACTCCGGCTCCCAACTTGGAGGAGCTACTTCATTAAAAGGGTCTGCCCCATAAATATGATCTGTTCCGAACAACTTAGTTTGCTCTTCCAGAAACTCTTTCTGTATAGTTGCAAACAACGGATCAAGCGGATCCAGGAAATGACTTCTGTATTTATCCTCAAAACCTCCCCAAGAACTCATCCGGCTAATCTTAGCTTCCGGATAGATTCTTTTAAGTTCCGACGGTACATGCCCGGCAAATGCCGGAAGTATGGGACGCATATTAAATTGACGTTCACGGGCAACGATTTGTTTCTGCAATGCCTCTTGTGTATCCAACCATTCCTTAGGCAAAGGTCCCTGCCAATAATCCAGGTTAGACATACGATGCCAAGGCAAATGAGCCGGCCCCGTGAAATAGTTTCGTATCTCCTCATCTGTCAATCCCAATTTTGTCCATACACGATACCAAACGGATTCTTGCCCGGTGATTGCCAAAGGCATATTGACTCCATTTAAAGCCATCCAGTCAATCAACCGTTCCCAGTCTTTCCATGTCCACCATGGCATTGTATAACCGAACGTGCAGTAATTAAGAAAGAAACGGTTCTCACAACGGGCAGTTGAAGTTATTTTTGTTGGCAGCATCGGTAATACTTCCGGCATCTCCACCGTATCATTCACATACCAGGAAACAGAAGTAAGGCAGTAATGATTCAGATAATAGTTCAACCCTACAGCCATAGAATTTGCGTTATTCCCCCGTATTTGTACCGTTCCTCCTTTCGTTTCTATTTCATACCAATCCTTAGCAATCTTCTCTGATTGTTCAAAACTAAATTGGGAAGCATACTCCGGGAATAGACGTTCTACCATCTGTTGCATCGCCTTTTCGTCTTCAGTACTTTCTTTGCAGGAAGAACACAATACGACCAACATCAGTAGAAATAAACATTTAATCTTACGCATACTATTTATATTTTCATTATATATTGCTTTTAAAAAACGAATGTATCCGATGTTGCCCATTAGACACATTCGTTTGTCAAAGGGAGTAGTGTGATTACCTAAATTATTTGGTAATCGTCAGATGTGTAAGCCCAGCATCATCAAAATTCTTTTTAGTAAGTGGCACATCCGGTCCTATAATAACTGTGTTAAGTTTCTTCAGTTTCTTCAAGACTGTCAGATCAACTTTCGGATTAATAGTTTTATCCACCGAGAAGCCTTTCCCCTTTATGATAGAAAGTGTTTCCAGATTAACAAAAGGTAAAATATCAACCAACGTTTGTATTTCTCCCTGAATAGTCAATGATTTAAAGTTTTCTATGTCTTGACAAGTAGGCATGCGGTCAGCAAATCCTATCAACCATGTATCCCACCAATCAAAATATTCAAAGCGTAAATCGGTAGTGGACCAGTCTTCACCGATTGTAGGACCGTATATCAGCGCCCATTCACCGGATAATGATTTTTTAAATTCCGAATCATTATAGAAGGGAACATTTTCCGGACGGGTATTTGAGGCAGGTACATATTTATCCGCCAATGGCTTAGTCTGTACTTCAAGTGTCTGTTCAGGACCGGAAACTCCTTTTGCCAGAAGTTGCACTCTGATTGTGCTCTTTTGATTATGAGGTAAATTGGCAACATACGAATAATCCGTAGGTTTAAATTTATCCATCACCTCTTCACCGTCCCGATCCGTATAAGAAACCTTTATCTCGTCAACAACAGGAGGAAATGCCCACTGCAAAATAGCGGAAGTGGCACTACTTACTCCGACAGCGGCTTCAATCGGTAAGGAAGACAAATCAATATCTGTCGTATTGATCACAGTCTGTTCTGAATAATTCCAATAATCTCCGGCTGATTCCGTACGTCCCAAAGCTCTTAGATAATACGTGCTGTTAGGGTTTAAGAACAAAGTTTCGGTAAATTCCCCCGACAATTCAGTCAAATTCTTCTTTATTCGTTTGTAAGTATGAGATCCACTTTCGCTCTCATTCATAGCCGTACGTTGTCCAGGATACTGTTCTTTACTATATACCAATCCTATTTCCTGATTTTTGGAACGTTCGTCATTGACCTGATAAGTAAATGTGACGTTCGCTGTTATGCCATACAACATTTCCACCTTCTTGATTCTTAATGTTACATTGGGGGTAACGATCAAGTCCATTTTCTTAAAACTACGAATATCACCGTAAATGGTATCTAATTCAAAGAATGGTCCATTCGCCCATACTTTATAGCGTGAAGGATATACTTTTGTATTGCGATATGTTCCTTCAGGAAGTGTGTTATACTCCAAGGGAACCGCTACGTTTCCATACTCCAGATCCAGTAACTTTAATTTAGCTCCATAATATTCGGTAGCAACCTTTTCACCAGTCAGCCTGTCAATAAAAGCACCTTCGTAGCCACCGGTCAAGTCATCCACACGTTCGTCAAGTTCACACCCTGACAGATTCAGCGTTAACACTGCAAAAAGTAACAGTTTGATCTTTATATATACTCTAGTTCTATTCATATTCTTTTGTTTTAGGGTTATCAATTCCAACCGTCATTCTGCACGATGCCCGGGCTTTTGCTTAAAGGAAGCGGACAATAATAGTCTCTTTCCTCAAACCATTTCACTCTCGTAGCCAAATCCGGTGCTTCTACTTTCTCTAATGTATAATAAACGGAGGCAGGAGAAGTTGTTTCATCGATATGAAGAATAGGATAGAGAGCTTTCAACGTTTTATTGTGCATCTTTTCTTCCCCAATACGCCAACGCTTCAAATCCCAATAACGGAATCCTTCATACATCAAGTCTATTCGGCGTTCATGCCGTACAACCTCCAAGTCCATAGTTTTGGCAGGCAATCCTCCATGTATGCTGCGCAATTGGTCAAAAAAGACTTGGGCAAGTGCTAAATAGTCATTTACTCCATAAGTTGAAAGTTCAACAGCGGCTTCAGCCAAATTCAAAATAACCTCGCCATACCGAATAACAACAGCATCCTGATCGTTTTCCTGTATAAGATAATCATCCAACCTCTTCACTCCATACAGTGTTTTTTTCAGAAAAAATCCCCAGTTAGTAGTTCCTGCGGCAGAAAGATTCAAGAAAATGCCATCTGCTCCACTTTTCATGTATTTTTCGTGACCGGGCACCTTCCCCGCTCCCATCCAATCTTCAGATTTTTCATAAGAATATTCTTCAGTAGTTCCATCTGCCCTTTTCACCAGTGTTTTCCGATAAATAGAGAAACGTTCACCCAAGAACTCTCCTCCCGGATAAATAACAGTGGCATCCAAACGTTTATCACGGTTTGCAAAAAAATCTTCGGGATTATTCTTTGAAGCGGCATAGTCCAATGGCTGAATCTTGCCGTCTAATGTTTCAAATTGTTCGACAATGTCTAAAGGAGGAACCATAAAGGCACAGTAACTGGACCGTTTGATACGATAAGATTGATACCAGTAATCCTCATACACAGCTACTCCTGTCTTGGCAACGTTAGCAAAACGGAAAATTATCTCATTATTATTTTCATCTTTTCCATTAAACAAATCGCCAAATTCAGTAGAGAGCGCATACTTACCATCATCAACGATTTCCTTTGCAGCTTTTGCTGCTTCCAACAAATATGTTTTCGCCATTTCTTTACGAATTCCCTGAAAACTATTATTGGAAACTTTTCCATACTTAGCAATAGTCCCCGCATACAGCATAGCCCTTGACTTTAATGCCAAAGCTGTATACCGATTGGCACGATCACGATCTTCTGATGCAATGCGCTGCACTTTCGGAAGTAATACAAGAGCCGAGTCCAAATTATCTTTTATATAATCCCAGGATTTTTCTTCTGTTGAACGATTGTTGATAGAACTTACATCATCCAACGGACTTGAATACAAAGGCACACCACCATATCGTTTCACCATCTCAAAATACAGATAAGCACGAATAAAATAGGCCTCACCAACGGTACTCAACACCCCTTCATTATCCGAATTCTTATAAGTGGCGATAAACTTATTCACAATATTGATTGTTTTATAATTCCATACCGCCTCAAATATTTCACCTTTGCTTTGAGAAAAGACTCCTCCAAAAACAGTCCCCGGAGTATTATTTCTCATAACCCCATTCTCGTACGTAATATTGCTCGCTCCATCATCGGTAAAAGCATCCAGATGATGTTGCCTGTACGACATTGCTCCGTCACCGATACAATGGATTGATTTACGCAATTCTGCATAATTGGATAAGAACTGTGCTTCTGCCAGTTCGGGATATTTAGCAATGTCCTCTTCACTAAGAATCGTTTTCGAATCGACAGTAAGCCAATCGCTACATCCGCAGCACAAGCTCAATGCCAATATCATATATATGATAGATTTTACTTTCATGACCTGTTAGAATTTAAGATTTATACCTACATTAAATGACATGATTTGCGGATAGCTGGCAAACGAATACTGACTTTCAAGTTGCTCCGGATCAAAGAATTTCTGTGAGGAGAAAGTCAGGCAGTTATAAAGATTTGCATAAATCCTCAACTGTTTGATATTAGCCTTCTGCGTAATTCGTTGTGGCAAAGTATATCCCAATTCCACATTTTTCAGACGAATGTAACTTCCATTCCACATCCAAAAGTTAGAACTTAAACGATTGATCGTTACTGATGTAAAATCTCGAACTGCTGGAAAATATCCGGGTATCCATTCTGAATTGGGATCAGTATAATCGGCACGATGCCAACGATCACCGAAATATTCCCAAGTATTCAGGTTGGTAGCTCCTTCCTGGAAAGCATCCATATCGAAAGCACCGATCTGGAAGTCCGACAATGCCCCTCCCTGCCAGAACATAGAGAGATCAACTCCCTTCCAGGAAAGTCCCAGATTAATACCATATACCAACTCCGGATAGGCATTTCTTCCGATAGGACGTTGGTCATAGTCGTCAATATAGCCATCGCCATTCCAGTCTTCATACTTTAAGTCACCCGGCAATATGGCACTGTTATTATTCGAATTATTATGCATGGGTGCATTGGCTATTTCTCCATACGACTGATAACGTCCAATGCAGTTATATCCCCAACGTATGTTGTTCCAATGTCCTTCAGTGTTCCACTTCCATTCGTCATAACCGCTTGTAAATCTTCCGTGCTCAATATTCCCTTTCCGGGTTCTGGACCACGACATATTTCCTCCGACAAAATAGTTGACTTCTCCTATTTTGTGCTGATGATTTAATGAAAACTCAAAACCACGGGTATTGTCATGGTCTAAGTTATACCAAGTGGCTAATGCTCCGGCATTATCATTGGCCTTTTGTGCCGGAAGTCCCTTACGCTGACGATAGAATACATCTGCCGATCCGCTAAGTAAGCCATTCCACAACTTAAAATCAACACCCGCATTTATCATTGACGAGGTAGCCCATGTAAAATCCGGATTAGGATTCAAGGTGGGATTTAATCCATAAATGGTGCGGTCGCCAAAATTCATCGGAGTACCCGGATATTGGTATCCGCTTTGAAAATAGTATTGCTCATTATTAGCATAATATTGACTGGCAGCCGACAAGTCACCCAATTCTCCCCAAGAGGCACGAATTTTAAACTCATTCAATACTTTTTTCAAAGGATTCATAAACTCTTCGTTCGTCAACATCCATCCAATAGAGGCAGAGGGGAAGAAACCCCACTTATCAGCAAAATACTGGGCACCATCATATCGGAAGTTGAAATCAACAAAATACTTGGAACGATAATCGTAAGAGAAACGACCGATGAAAGAAGCTGTTCTGTATTTACGGAAAACTTCACTATTTGTCACTTGCTTATTAGCAATTCCACCCGCCATCATATCCAACACAGTAGAAGGAAATTCTCCACGAGACGTAACAGTAGCACGGTTTTCCGCATCCGAAAACTCAAAAACCAGCCCACTATTTATATTATGATTTCCAAATGAACGGATATAATTGATGAACCCTTGTCCGGTTATATTATAGGAGAAGCCATCTTCCAAACTCAAACTTGCTTTATTGGCATTAGAGGCAGAAGCACTCTCGTAATATTCCTGCGCATCTTCCCGATAACCCATATAAACGATATTCATATTCCAGTTCTTATTCCACGAATCAGATTGCGTATATCCCATCGTAGCCTTCAAAGAGAGTCCTTCAACAAAAGGAACCTTATACTCCAAAGAAAAATCCACATTCAGATTCTTGGCTATTTTCTTGGAATATCCGGATGCCTCTTTATCCGCCAAGGCCATCGGATTCACCGTGCCTTCCCCACCAAATGCATAATAATCGTCATGTCCCGGCCACTTTACCGGAATATTCGGAGCCATATCTTTCATTTTGCGGGCTATCTCATACGAAGCGGACCTCGGATAATTCAGACTGTTAATGACAGCTCCCACGCCGACAGATAACTTCAAGTTTTTCAGTATATCCGCATCCAGATTACTACGGAAATTGAAACGATTCTTATCAGTAGAATTTGTTGACCAAATACCTCCCTGATATAAATAGCCAGCTGAAATAAAATAACTGACTTTATCTGTGCCTCCCGAAATATTGATATTGGACTGGGTGATGGGAGCATTCTTTATCATTTCCTCATACCAATTTGTGTTATAAGCATAGTCACGTGTAGCCATATCAGCGGGAGTAATCACCGCGTTCTTATCATTAATCAATTTCATGTTAGCATAATATTCACCGACTAATGTCTGCCACAACGGGGTTGATGCGGGCTGTGGATAGTTATGCGGCATTTGCAATCCGAAGCGCGTATTGATATCCAATGTCGTCGGTTTGTTTTTTCCTCCTCTCTTGGTCGTAACAAGAATAACCCCATTTGCTCCCTGCATCCCATAAACAGCGGCAGCCGATGCATCTTTCAATACAGAAACGGACTCTATTTCGGAAGGATCAATATCACTATAATTTCTTCCCGGAATACCATCCACTACCACCAAAGCAGAACCGAAACCGCGAATTTTCAAATCGGCACCATCTGAACCCGGTTCGGCACTGGTCTGACGGGAAAAGACTCCGGATACACGTCCTGTCAACGCATTCTCCAGATTGGGGACTGTAGACTTAACCAGTTCCTGATTATTTATAGTCGAAACGGAACTGATTAATTTCTCACGTGTACGGGTCGTATATCCTACCACAACCACTTCATCAATTGTTTTTGTATCTTCAACCAACACCACTTCTGACAGCTTATTCATTTCTTTCGCCGAATAAGTTATAGGAGCAAAACCTATATAGGAGAAAATAATCTGCGAATCATTCGAAGGTACATGAATAGAATAAGCTCCATTAAGATCACTGACAGTTCCGAGATTAGTACCTTGCACTACAATACTAACTCCGGGCAACGGTTCACGAGACTGATCGAACACCACTCCTTTTACAATGGAACTTTGACCTTCTTTTTTAGTTTGCTCCTGCAATACCTTCTTCTTAATGGTTATCTGTTTTTTATTAATACTATAGGTAAGCTCCATGTTAGCAAAAACTTTATCCAGAATTTGCTCTACTGTCATGTTTTTGAAACGGGCAGCAACCTTCACATCTTTATCAATCAGCACGTCATAGTAGAAAAAGACATAATCACTTTTTTCTTCTATTTTCTTAAAAAGTTCCATTAGTCCCAACTCTTTATAGTCCAAAGTAATTGTTTTCTTCTGGGCATACAGTTCAGTAGGAAAAGCGGATAGCAGAAATACACCCAATGCTAGAAAAAAGCATATAAAGGGCCTTCTCACACTTAGGCAAGTGTGATTCTTTTTTTGATGTTTTTCATTCATCTGGTTAAAAATTTAAATTATACTTCAATATTTTAAGGCTATTCTATTACGAATAAAACTGGTCGGTATCCTTTCTCTCTTAAAAGGATAAATTAATAGTATGGTTTTTCACATATTAATCATAGGCTACTTTTTCTTTATTGTTACTTTATAAATATTATTTTCTTTACTTATTACCACAGGAGCCGTTTCTGTGATAGTATTCAATAGTTGTTCGATCGTATCATCCAAGTTCAATTTTCCGCTACAAGTGATTTGTTGTTGTTTATCATAATCAATTCTTACATTATAGTATCTGGACAGCTGTTTGAGTATTCCACTAAGTTCTGTGTTTTTAAACGATAATCGTCCCTCTTTCCACGACACATAATCTTCCACATTCACTTTGTCTACAATATATTTATCAGTTGATTGCCTGAACCGGTCATTGGGCAAAATACACACAGCTTCTCCATTAGACGCTGCCACCTCCACTTTACCTGTAACCAGCACAATACTTTTCTCTGCGTCATCCCGATAAGCCGAAACATTGAAAGACGTTCCCAACACTTTTATTCCCATATCCGATGTTTTAATAATAAAAGGTTTCTCCGGATTAGGAGTCACATCAATATATATTTCTCCATCTACATATATTTCACGTTTCTTATCTTCAAAATATGTTGGATACAAAAGCACTGTTCCTGCATTCGCCCATATTTTCGTACCATCGCAAAGAGTGATACGGGCACGTTTGCCATACGAAACAACTAATTTATTAAGCTCCCCTTCAGTAACATCTGTCGCCATTTGGTCATAGTTCAAATCCGGGTTACTTTCAAAAGTTTTTTTCAACTGATCGTTTACAAAAAGCTGTGTTTTGCCACTCATTAACACAGAGTCGTTCACTTGCAATAAAGTTAGATAATCAATTGCCGGAGCAGTCTTCCAAATAACCTCTACCGAAACAAACAGAATAAGAATAGCTGCCGCAACTGAAGCGCTCCACCATCTCATCTTATACAATCTATGTTTTCGTTGAGACATTTTCCGATTCTGAATGGCTTGCTCCAGTTTCAAACAAGCATTATCCACTTCTTTCTGGGGTAAAACCGTTTTTTCCCACTTCAACGTCGCCAGTCTCTCCATCGCTTCTTTTAAATACGGCTCACGATCGGGACACTCGGCTATGATTTTTCGATAATAATCTCCTTCCCCGGAATAAAACCAGAAAAGAAATAAATCATCGTTCAAAAAATCAGCTGTAGTATATGATGAATATTCTTTCATTATTTATTTCAATTAAAGACCTGTTTATTATATATACGAGATTCGTATGTTTTTCATCTCCTTTTTTCCTCAAAAAAAATAAATAAAAAAGCAGGGAGTTACAAGTTTACGTTCCCTGCTTCTATGTACAATATTCATTTTCAATTATTTAAAAGTAGAAACGCCATGCAGATATAAGATAAGAAAAAACAGAAAATAATCTTTTGAATCCAGTTTTCTTAGTTTCTCCATCGCTTTAAAGACTTGTCCACGCACTGTTTGAATTTTCATATCCAGCATTACCGCAATCTCTTCATAAGGCATTTCCTCTATAAAATGTAGATAGACTATTTCCCGCTGATGATCTGTCAGCAAATCAAGAATTCTATTCACCCTTTTTTTCAGTAATAAGTCTTCTTCATCAGAAATAAAGCTTTCTTCAACTGATACGGATAATTTAAAGCTCCTTTCCTCTTCTTCTATAGAAGATGTATCTTTCTTTGTACGCTCCCAATCAATCAGCTGATTCCTAACCGAACGCAACAAATAAAATTTTATTTTCTTCTCATCAATACACAAGCGCTCATTGAAATACAATTTTAGATATATTTCTTGAATTGCATCTTTCACATCTTCGGTATTGAACCCCAAGCTCACTCCATAAGCATACAAATCTTGATAGTAGAATTTGTAAAGTGCAATAAATTGCATATCCCCTTCCTGAACAGATTGATGATTTGATTCCCAGAACTTCATTTTGATATTTTCGATATTTTCAGCAGTTCATTAAACTTTCAATTAACAGATTGGCACAAAGATAATAAGCTTTCGGACTTTATTCATTCATTATTAAAAAAACTTGCCAGGTTCCCTGTCACTTTAACTAGCATCTTATTTTTCCATACAAAAATAAACCAGGCATACGGCTGGAAAGTATTGCCAAAAATACTCCATCAAGATACTATCTTTATTTCTTTCTCTGCCTAATATTATTAATCTCATTGCTTATTATTACTTCGTTACACTATAGTTACTCTTGCGTTACACTATAGTTATCCGCAAGGGAGACTATAGTTATCCTTGCGGAACACTATAGTGGAACGAAGTAATAGTAACTAACGAAGTAACTCTGAATAGGCAAGCAATTATAAAAAAATAGCAGAATGAATCATTTGCCATAATAGTACATTCTTACGCAGCTACATTCTGTATATAACCGTGCAAAAAACAGCTTCTTCCACCCAAACTTTTTATCATACCTATTATATTATTGGGAACTTAGACCTTTAACTAAAATTATTACGGAAAAATTTCTTTAATTAGGATTATCGTTGTAATTTTGTCGCGCTAAAAGATAAAACAAATTATCAACTTTTTAAATATATAGTATTATGTCAAAAGTAACCGTAGTAGGCGCAGGTAACGTAGGTGCTACATGTGCAAATGTACTTGCTTTTAATGAAGTAGCAGACGAAGTAGTAATGCTGGACGTTAAAGAAGGCGTTTCAGAAGGTAAAGCAATGGATATGATGCAGACAGCTCAATTGTTGGGTTTCGACACTACATTGATAGGCTGCACTAACGACTATGCTCAGACTGCTAACTCTGACGTTGTTGTGATTACTTCAGGTATTCCTCGTAAACCGGGTATGACTCGTGAAGAACTGATCGGCGTGAACGCTGGTATCGTTAAATCGGTAGCAGAAAACCTGTTGAAATATTCTCCTAACGCCATCATCGTTGTTATTTCTAACCCGATGGATACAATGACTTATTTGGCATTGAAAGCTCTGGGCTTGCCGAAAAACCGTGTTATCGGTATGGGTGGTGCTCTGGATAGCTCTCGTTTCAAATATTTCTTGTCTCAAGCTATCGGTTGCAACGCTAACGAAGTAGAAGGTATGGTTATCGGTGGTCACGGTGATACTACTATGATTCCTTTGACTCGCTTCGCTACTTATAAAGGTATGCCTGTAACTAACTTCATCTCTGCAGAGAAATTGGAAGAAGTTGCTGCTGCTACTATGGTAGGTGGTGCTACACTGACTAAATTGCTGGGTACTTCTGCATGGTATGCACCGGGTGCAGCAGGAGCATTCGTAGTTGAATCTATCCTTCACGACCAAAAGAAGATGGTTCCTTGTTCAGTATTCCTGGAAGGCGAATACGGCGAATCAGATCTTTGCATCGGTGTTCCTGTAATCCTTGGCAAGAACGGTATCGAAAAGATCGTTGAACTGAACCTGAACGAAGACGAAAAAGCTAAGTTCGCAGCTAGCGCAAAAGCTGTTCATGGAACTAACGCTGCTTTGAAAGAAGTAGGTGCTCTGTAATTAAAATCCCCTTACTTTATATATCAAGAAAGGCTGTTCCTCGCCATGAGGAATAGCCTTCTTTCTTTTCAACAGAATCCATCCCTCACTATATTTCTAAAAAAAGCTAATTCGTTTTGAGTTCTCACAGAAAGCACATACATTTGCATCGTTGTTTATGCAATTATTGTTTAAGTAAACAAGTACAAAAAAACAGACTACTTTAATAAACAAATTGCATAAGAACAGGGTTATTTAAAATAGAAGTATCACCTTATTAATATGCAAGATGCGATGAAAAAAGTTTTTCTTCTGACATTTCTGTTAAGTTTCACTTTTACAGTAAAAGCGCAGAGCTTTCTAAGTCTGGATAGTTGCCGCGCATTAGCTCTTGCCAACAACAAAGATTTGTTGATAAGCAATGAAAAAATAAATGCGGCTCATTATCAACGGAAAGCTGCATTTACAAATTATTTGCCTAATTTCTCGGCAACGGGAGCTTACATGAGGAACCAGAAAGAGTTTTCATTATTAAATAATGACCAGAAAGTTGCGCTTTCAGGATTAGGAACGAATCTGGCTGGCCCCATCCAACAAGCTGCAACCGAGATTGCAACAGCACATCCTGACTTGGCACCACTTATTTCTTCTTTAAGTGGAAAATTAGGAGCGGTGCTACCCGCCCTCGATCAAGCGGGAAACTCTTTAGTGGATGCACTCCGCACAGATACCCGAAATGTCTATGCAGGTGCCATTACATTGACACAGCCCTTATATATGGGTGGGAAGATCCGTGCATACAACAAAATTACAAAGTATGCCGAAGAGTTGGCGCAAGAACAACATCACGGCGGTATGCAGGAAGTGATTATGAGTACGGACCAAGCCTATTGGCAAGTCATTTCGCTGGTTAACAAAAAGAAGCTGGCGGAAGGTTATCTAAAGCTTCTGCAACAGCTGGACAGCGATGTAGAGAAAATGATTAATGAAGGAGTAGCCACCAAAGCAGATGGTTTGTCTGTACGCGTCAAGGTAAATGAAGCGGAAATGACACTGACTAAAGTGGAAGACGGATTGAGTCTTGCGCGAATGTTGTTGTGTCAACTATGTGGCATTGATCTTAGTTCTCCCATCACACTGGCAGACGAAAATATGGAAGACATTCCATTACTGACAACGGACCCTCATTTCGATCTATCCACCGCTTATGAGAATCGTCCGGAAATACGTAGCCTCGAATTGGCAACGCAGATTTATAAACAGAAAGTAAATGTAACCCGTGCGGAGCATCTTCCATCCATCGCATTGATGGGGAATTATATGGTAACCAATCCCTCTGTTTTCAATAGCTTTGAAAACAAGTTCAAAGGTATGTGGAATGTGGGAGTTATGGTACAGATACCTATATGGCACTGGGGAGAAGGTATTTATAAAACCAGAGCAGCAAAAGCTGAAGCTCGTATCGCACAGTACCAACTTCAGGATGCTCGTGAAAAAATAGAGTTGCAGGTCAATCAGGCTGCATTCAAAGTAAAAGAAGCTGGTAAGAAACTGGTAATGTCCTCTAAAAACATGGAAAAAGCGGAAGAAAACCTACGCTATGCAACACTTGGTTTTAAAGAAGGAGTGATTGCCACCAGCAATGTTCTTGAAGCACAAACAGCATGGTTGTCTGCTCATTCAGAAAAGATTGACGCGCAAATAGATGTGAAGCTAACGGAAATCTATCTGAAGAAGTCTTTGGGAACGCTGAAATAGTTGATAGGTGATAACTATGATTTATCACCTATCAAATCCCAACTATCATTTATCAACTATCATTTAAATTCATATTAATATGGCACCTATAAAATCACAAAACAGCAATATGCTTCTTGCATTCCTTACTCTGTTGGGAGTTATTGCAATCGTTGCAGTCGTTGGTTTCTTCATGCTCCGCAAAGGTCCTGAAATTATACAGGGACAGGCTGAAGTTACCGAATATCGCGTTTCAAGTAAAGTTCCGGGACGTATACTGGAATTTCGCGTGAAAGAAGGTCAAAGTGTCAATGCCGGGGATACGCTGGCCATTTTGGAAGCTCCTGACGTGGTAGCAAAAATGGAACAGGCACGTGCTGCTGAAGCAGCTGCACAGGCACAAAATGAAAAAGCAATCAAAGGCGCACGGGAAGAACAAATCCAGGCGGCTTATGAAATGTGGCAAAAAGCCCAAGCAGGTGTTACCATTGCCGAGAAATCATACCAACGCATCAAGAATCTCTACGAACAGGGAGTGATGCCTGCACAGAAGCTGGATGAAGTGACTGCGCAACGGGATGCAAGTATTGCAACAGAGAAAGCTGCCAAAGCACAATATACCATGGCGAAGAATGGAGCGGAACGTGAAGATAAGATGGCTGCGGAAGCTTTGGTAAACCGGGCGAAAGGAGCTGTTGCCGAAGTTGAATCGTATATTAAGGAGACTTATCTCATTGCTCCGGCTGCCGGGGAAGTTTCTGAAATATTCCCGAAGGTAGGCGAATTGGTTGGTACCGGCGCTCCTATCATGAATATCGCTGAACTCAACGATATGTGGGTAACATTCAATGTACGCGAAGATTTGCTCAAGAACCTGACGATGGGTTCGGAGTTCGAAGCAGTCATTCCTGCTCTGGATAATAAAAATATCCAGCTCAAAGTATATTATCTGAAAGACTTAGGCACTTATGCTGCCTGGAAAGCAACTAAAACCACCGGACAGTTCGATCTGAAAACATTCGAGGTGAAAGCTTCTCCGGTAGAGAAGGTGGAAAATCTCCGTCCGGGTATGTCTGTTATCATTGACAAGTAACCATGAAAGAGAGAGAAAAGAAATATATAGCTTTGTGGCAGGTCATGCAAAGAGAGTGCCGGCGATTGGTATCACGCCCGCTCTATCTCTTCTGTATGGTCATTGCCCCGCTGTTTTGCTATATATTCTTCACCACTTTAATGGATTCGGGGCTTCCCAAGGATCTTCCTGCGGGAGTGGTGGACATGGATGATTCGTCTACTTCCCGTAATATCGTCCGCAATCTGGATGCTTTTTCGCAGACAGGGGTTGTAGCTCATTACAGCAATGTAACAGATGCACGTATTGCCATGCAGGAGGGAAAAATCTACGGGTTCTTCTATCTCCCCAAAGGTTTATCGGCAGAGGCACAAAGCCAACGGCAGCCAACGATCTCTTTCTATACCAATTACTCATACCTGATTGCAGGCTCTCTATTGTTCAGGGATATGAAAATGATGGGAGAACTCACCTCCGGAGCTGCGGCCCGGACGATGCTGTATGCCAAAGGTGCGACAGAGGATCAGGCTATGGCTTATCTGCAACCGATTGTAATTGATACACACCCACTAAATAATCCGTGGCTGAACTATTCGGTATACTTATGCAATACACTGATACCGGGGGTACTCATGCTATTAATATTTATGGTTACCGTTTATTCAATCGGTGTGGAAATCAAGGATCGTACTGCTCGCGAATGGCTACGAATGAGTAACAACTCCATTTACATTGCATTGGCTGGAAAACTGCTTCCCCACACAATAGTCTTTTTCATTATGGGTATATTTTATAATGTATACCTGTATGGATTCCTGCATTTTCCTTGCAACAGTGGCATATTCCCGATGATATTCGCCACACTGTGTCTCGTACTGGCATCTCAATGTTGTGGTATTGTTATGATAGGAACTCTGCCGACTCTACGACTCGGATTAAGTTTCGCCTCCCTGTGGGGAGTTATATCGTTCTCCATTTCCGGATTTTCATTCCCGGTCATGGCTATGCACCCTGTTCTACAGGCTTTGAGTAATCTATTCCCGTTGCGGCATTATTTCCTGATTTACGTCGATCAAGCACTCAACGGATATAGTATGGCTTACTCATGGACCAACTATATGGCACTATTAATATTTATGATGCTCCCCTTCTTTGTGGTTCATCGCCTGAAGGAAGCATTGGTTTACTATAAATATATACCCTAAATGAAAGATATAAAATTAAAAGACAAGATAGCCCAAGGCATCAATGACCTGTTTTATATCTGGAAGCGGGAGTTTCAGACAACTTTCCGCGACCAGGGGGTGCTGATATTTTTCATACTCGTCCCATTAGGTTATCCGTTGTTGTATAGTTTCATTTATGACAACGAAGTAGTGCGTGAAGTTCCTGCAGTTGTTGTAGACGATTCACATTCATCTCTTAGTCGTGAATATCTACGCAAGGTAGATGCCACACCCGATATTCAAATCGTCTCTTACTGTGCTGATATGGAAGAGGCCAAACAAATGCTGAAGAATCGGCGTGCGTATGGCATCATTTATATCCCTTCGGATTTCAGCGACAATATCGCCAAAGGAAAGCAGACACAGGTCAGCATCTATTGCGATATGAGCGGATTGTTATACTATAAATCAATGCTTCTTGCCAACACTGCCGTTTCTCTGGATATGAACAGGGATATCAAAATTGCACGTAGCGGAAACACGACCGACCGTCAGGATGAAATCACCGCCTATCCGATAGAATATGAAGAAATCTCCATCTTCAACCCCACTGCCGGGTTCGCCGCTTTCCTGATTCCTGCTGTATTGGTATTGATTATCCAACAGACATTATTGCTCGGCATCGGTCTCGCTGCAGGAACTGCTCGTGAGAACAACAGGTTTAAGGATCTTGTACCTATTAACCGTCACTACAACGGAACATTACGAATTGTATTAGGAAAAGGATTGAGTTATTTCCTGGTTTATATATTGGTAGCTTTCTACGTACTTTATGTAGTTCCAAGATTGTTTAGCCTCAACCAAATTGGGCAACCCAGTTCATTAATATTATTCGTTGTCCCCTATCTTGCGGCTTGTATTTTCTTTGCGATGACAGCTTCTATTGCCATTCGTAACCGGGAAACGTGTATGCTGATTTTTGTATTCACATCAGTCCCCCTGTTATTTATTTCAGGAATTTCCTGGCCGGGAGCAGCTATTCCTCCGTTTTGGAAGTATGTATCCTACATCTTCCCCTCAACGTTTGGAATTAATGGCTTTGTAAAAATCAACAATATGGGAGCCACTCTTAGTGAAGTAGCTTTTGAATATAAAGCTTTATGGCTACAAGCTGGTATTTATTTCCTGACCACTTGTTGGGTATACCGCTGGCAAATACTGATGAGTCGCAAACATGCAATAGAGAGATACAAAGAATTAAAAGAGAAAGCAAACTTATCCAAGCAGATAAGTGATTAATGAGTAAGAATTACAAGAGAGAGAATGAACGGTATATCCTTTCAATGGGATATGCCGTTTTTCTTTTTATTAATAAGGATATAAAAAAATCCCCCGTTCCAAGAGAGTATAGAACGAGGGATTTTAGAGATATTATAAAGAGAGTATAATAAGTTTAGAACTTGTAACCTACACCAATAGAGAAGTTCATGTTCTTAGGAGCACCGTCACCATCGGCCAATTTAGCCAAACCAAATTCTCCTGTTAAGTCAATAAAGAATTTATTAATTTCATAAGCAACGCCTACACCAATACCTGCATCAAATCTTTTTGCTCCAAATTGATCTTCACCGTCACCAAAGAAATCAATTTTTTCATCACCAACTTTACACTTACCAGCAATACCATACGCAAAATAAGGACCTGCTTTCACTACAATATTCTGGTTATCAGCAATTGCAAATCTTGCAGCAGCCAATACCGGAATCTCCAAATACATTGGATTCATTTTCACGTCATCCTTTTTAGCACCCTTTTGAGTAAACATTAAAGAAGGTTGGATAGACCACATATCAGAAAACTGATATTCCATACCAACACCTACATTAAAGCCAATTCTCATGTCAGTATCCATATCCCCCGTAAAGTTACTCATGTTCATACCAACTTTGGCATTCCAAGACATTTGAGAATAAGAAACGATAGAAACAAGTGCAAATAGCACAAAAATCAAACCTTTTTTCATATCATTCATTTTTTAGTTTGCCTTCCTCTTCCCTTTGGTTGGCATTGTTAGTTAATAGTTCTGTTTGAAGTGTGGGGAATTATTCGCAACCGATTAAAGTATTGAAACACACCCTTCCGTATTTAACGTATGTTTTGTAGCCGCAAATATATTTCATTTATTTTATATAAAAAAATCCTTGAGAGTCTATTTTTTGCATAAAGGTTATTAAAGAGTGACTATATAGAAAAAAATAATGTTCATCCGGTCTTTTTTTATGCTTAAATAATTTCCAGATAACAATGCAATTAAAATATTCTTGCAAAATTTATACATTTACAATTATTAACCGACTAGCTATTGCTTGTTTACGAAATATTCGTAGATTTGCGAAGTATTCGTAATTAAACAACATCTCCATGGAAAAGTTAACTATACAAGAAGAAGAAGTAATGATCTACATTTGGGAGTTACAATGCTGTTTCGTAAAAGACATTGTCGCAAAGTATACGCAACCGGCACCTCCTTATACTACAGTAGCATCTATCGTAAAGAACCTCGAGCGAAAAGGATATGTCACACCGAAACGTGTGGGTAATACCTACCAATATACTCCTGCCATTCGCGAAAATGAATATAAACGCCATTTTATGAGTGGCGTAGTTCGTAACTACTTTGAGAACTCTTACAAAGAAATGGTTTCTTTCTTTGCCAAAGACCAGAAAATTTCGACCGATGATCTCAAAGATATTATCGAACTCATTGAAAAAGGAAAAGAAAATTAATAGAAAACATTCATCACCATGACTCCGGAACTAGCTTATTTTCTAAAGATAAATGTAGCGATAGCTCTGTTCTATGCATTCTATCGGTTGTTTTTTCATAAAGACACCTTCTTTCATTGGCGTAGGATGGCTTTGCTATGTTTCTTTGCCATCTCCATGCTTTATCCTTTACTGAATATTCAGGGATGGATAAAAGCTCACGAACCAATGGTGGCAATGGCAGATCTTTATGCAACCATCATTCTTCCGGAGCAAGTAGTTACTCCTTTACAAGAGCCTGCAATGAACTGGCAAGAGGTTATCATACTGTTCGCGAAAGTTATCTATTGGAGCGGAATGTTATTACTAGCCACACGTTTCTTTGTACAACTGGGTAGCATCATCCGGTTACACTTCCAATGCTCAAAAAACAAGATACAAGGAGTACGCGTACATCTATTAAAGAAAGAAACCGGCCCTTTTTCTTTCTTCCACTGGATATTCATACACCCACAATCACATACGGAATCTGAAATCAGTGAAATCATTACTCATGAAGAGACGCACGCCCGTCAATACCATTCGGTAGACGTGCTTATCAGCGAGATAATGTGTATCTTTTGCTGGTTCAATCCATTTATCTGGCTGATGAAACGGGAAGTCAGAGGAAACCTCGAATACATGGCAGATCACCGTGTATTGGAGACGGGGCATGATAGTAAATCATACCAGTACCATTTGTTGGGACTGGCACATCACAAGGCTGCAGCAAATTTATCAAATAGTTTCAATGTTTTACCACTCAAAAATCGTATTAAAATGATGAATAAACGAAGAACGAAAGAAATAGGAAGGACAAAATATCTGATGTTTCTTCCCTTGGCTGCTATCTTAATGATTGTCAGTAACATCGAAATGGTAGCACGTACCACTGAAAAATTTGCCAAAGAAATGATGGGACAAGCAACAGAAGAAGTTGCCATGCAAGCTGAAATCACGGATATTCCGGAACTTCCAACAGAAGAAATTCAAGGAACTACACTTCCACGAGATAAGCAAGGAAAGGAAATGACGGAAACTCAAATCAAAAGTGTACCGGACTCCGTTGTCTTTCAGGTTGTAGAAGAAATGCCCGATTTTCCTGGAGGAGTACAGGCACTGATGGATTACTTGTCGAAGAACGTCAGATATCCGGCTGAAGCACATGCTATCGGTGCACAAGGACGTGTGATTGTAAGTTTTACTGTTAAAAAGGACGGAAGTATAGCCGATACGAAAGTGGAGCGAAGTGTCAATCCGTATCTCGACAAGGAAGCCATGCGTGTAATTGCCGCCATGCCCAAATGGAAACCCGGTAAACAAAGAGGGGAAGCAGTGAACGTGAAATTTACAGTTCCTGTTGCTTTCCGACTATCCGGTCCTGAACTTCCCAAAGCAGAAGAAGTAAAGCAGTCCGATATGGATGAAGTAGTGGTGGTGGGCTATGCTGCAAAAGATGATCCAACTCCAGAGGGGGGCAGTGTAAAAGGAGAAAATGAAGACGAAGTATTCACCATGGTAGAAGCAATGCCTAAATTTCCGGGAGGACAAGCCGGTCTGTTCCAATATCTGGCTAGAAGCATCAAATATCCCGTCATCGCTCAAAAAAGTAAGGAGCAAGGCAGAGTCATCATACAGATGGTTATTAGTAAAGACGGAAGTTTGTCGAATATCAAAGTCTTACGCAGTGTATCTCCGTCACTGGATGCAGAGGCCGTACGCGTAGTGGGTAATATGCCTAAATGGGAACCAGGAATGCAAAAGGGACAACCTGTCTCTGTCAAGTATACCATTCCTATCGTATTCAGATTACAGTAATTTCTCTCCCCGGTGCCGCTCCCTTCCTCATCAGTGAGGACCGGGGCGTTCATCGGTGGGAAACACCCTTCTCCCCCGGTACCGGACGTATCTTTCTCCAGTACCAAAAAATCATTTCTTTTTTAGTTTTTTACAAGGATAGTTATAAAAAGATCCTTATATTTGTTCGTGTAATAAAACATTATTCACATGAAAAGATTCGTATGGATTATCGGTTTGATATTCTGCATAACCTGCACCATACAAGCCAAAGACAGAGTGATTGAGCGTCCTCCTTTTCTAGCATGGAGCTCCAACAGTATCGAGGTCGATAAAATTGTCATGAGTGATACAGTGACAACAGTGTATATAAAGGCTTTTTATCATCCTAAATATTGGATAAAAATAGCTACGGGCAGTTTCCTGAAAGACAACAATGGAATGCTTTATCCCATTCGAAGAGGAGTTGGAATCACATTAGATAAAGAGTTCTGGATGCCGGAATCAGGAGAAGCGGAATTCCAATTACAATTTCCTCCCATACCCGAAAATGTAACCACTCTAGATTTCTCGGAAGGGGATTTTGACGGAGCATATAAGATATGGGGCATACAACTGGATAAGGACGCATTCTATAAACAGAAACTTCCCAAAGAAGCAGTCGTGCACAAAATAAATAAAAAAGCGATATTGCCGACTCCTAAGTTAGTCTATGGTACTGCTACCCTTAAAGGAAAAATACTGGACTATCAAAAAGAGATGATAAAGCAAGTGAAGATGCACATAGAAAGTCCTGCATTGAATATCCACAACGAACAGAATATCATAAAAATCAAGGAGGACGGCACTTTCCTGGCGGAAGTAAAGGTTGCATCTGTTACAAGCGTAGCATTGGAATTTCCTTTTGGTTGGATTGAATGTCTGATAGCTCCCAATGAAGAGACATCACTCATTATAAATACAAGAGAACTCTGCCGCAAACAAGCACATCTGCAAAGAAAAGATAAAACGTATGGAGAACCTGTATACTTCAACGGTTATCTGGCTAGCCTACAACAAGAATTAGCTTCGGTAGATATAGACATTGTATTAAAAAGCGTTTATTACATGGATATGTACAACGACATTGTCGGGAAAAGTGCAGATGAATATAAAGCTTATGTGCTTGAGCGCCTTCCATCTATTCGAAAAGAAATCGCGCAATCTCAATACAGCAATGCATGTAAAGAGCTATTAAATATCCAGGTAGATCTGGCAGCGACTGGCAAAATCGCTATGACGGAGAGAGAACTAAAATCAGCACATATTGCTGTTAATAAGTTGGATAGAGAGCAGAGAGACGATTATTTTTATAATACTCGCATCGATACTCCTAAAGGATACTATGACATATTAAAGGAATTCAGTTCTATCAATACTCTTAAAGCTCTATACGGCAAATATTATGCATCGACGATTTATTTGATAAGCTTCCTACCAGATTCTCAAAAAGTACTGGAAGAGACACTAGGAACAGGACAGGGCCCCTTATTTGATAATATTAAATTTAATAAGCTGTATCAATCTATCAAAGATTTCACCCCGTTAACAGCAGAACAGCATGCCGAATTAAAAACTTTTTCTTCTCCGGTTTATGCTGAGATGCTTACCCAAACGAACAAAGAAATCATAAAGAAAATTGAATTGAACAAAAGAAAGACAGGATTCACAGTGAACGAAGCCGGACAAGTCTCCAATGAGGATTTATTTCCCTCCATTATCTCTAAATTCCGGGGACATACATTGTTAGTTGATTTCTGGGCAACATGGTGCGGTCCTTGCCGCACGGCTAATAAAGCTATTCTTCCCATGAAAGAGGAATTAAAAGACATGGATATTATCTACCTTTACATCACAGGCGAGACTTCTCCCAAAGGTACTTGGGAAAATATGATTACCGATATTCATGGTGAGCATTTCCGTGTGACAAATGAGCAATGGAGTTTTCTGATGTCCAATTTTAACATACAGGGAGTTCCTACTTACTTTGTTGTTGATCCGGAAGGTAATATCACCTTTAAGCAAACAGGTTTTCCGGGAATAGACACGATGAAAGAACAGTTAATGAAGGCTATGAATAAGTAATTCAAACCTAATAAATCAATAAAGAAAAGGAAGGTGTGTCATAATGAATAATAAAACGCAAATTATCGCAAAAACAATTTTATAAGTCGTTGATTAATATATCAATATAATTGAAATAATCTGCGATAATTTGCGTTAATCTGCGTTTGACACACTCTCCTTTTTATAACGAGTGAGAAGCCAAAAGTCCTCCAAACGACCCGTTATCTTTATTTATGCATTTCTACAATTTGAGTTGGAGCCATCTCTACATTCCGACGATCTACCTGACGAACAACACTAGCAGCCAGGGATAAGAAAGCGCGTCCGGTCACGGAGTCTTCATCCAACGCAACGGGAGTACCATTATCTCCTCCTTCACAGATGCTTTGCACGATAGGAATCTGTCCCAACAAAGGAACATTCATCTCTTCAGCTAGTTTCTTGGCACCTTCTTTACCAAAGATATAGTATTTATTTTCGGGAAGTTCGGCGGGAGTAAACCAAGCCATATTCTCAACCAAACCGAGAATAGGTACATTCACCTTATCGTTGGTGAACATATTGATTCCCTTACGGGCATCTGCCAAAGCAACTGCTTGCGGAGTGCTGACAACAATCGCTCCCGTCATGGCCAATGTTTGAACAACCGTCAAATGAATGTCACTGGTTCCGGGAGGAAGATCTATCAGGAAATAGTCCAAATCTCCCCAAGCTGCATCAGCGATTAACTGTTTCAATGCATTACTTGCCATTCCGCCACGCCACAAAGTTGCCTGATCCGGATCGACAAAGAAACCGATAGACAATAATTTCACTCCATACTTCTCCACCGGAATAATCATGTCACGACCATCTATACGTTCAGCATAGGGACGCGCATCCTCCACCTGAAACATCTTAGGCATGGAAGGACCGAAAATATCAGCATCGAGCAAACCAACCTTATAGCCTAATTTAGCCAAAGCAACTGCCAGGTTCGCAGACACCGTAGACTTACCAACTCCACCTTTACCGGAAGATATACCCACTATATTCTTCACTTGTGGAAGGAGCTTGCCAACTTCCGGACGAGCGGCTTGCTTACTCTCTGCTGTGATTGTTACCTGCACATCAGGAGAAACATACGTATGAATAGCTGTTTCCGCAGCTTTCAACATTGATTTCATAAACGGATCAGTCGGTTTCTCAAAGATCAATGAAAAGCTGACAGTCATACCATCAATACGGAGATTATCGGCAATCATCTCCGCTTCCACCAAATTCTTTCCCGTACCGGGATAACGCACCGTTGCCAATGCATCCAATATCAATTTAGGATAGAGAGTCATTTTATTTACTATTTGACGATTTACAATTTACAATTTAAAGTCACTGTTCAGGTGGCTGCCGGTTCACTTTAGGATGATTGTCCCGGCAAGCTATTTGCTTGTGCTTAGACCGCTACGCTTGCTGCGATTGTAGCTACGATAGGGATCAAGCTCTATTTCTACATCCGGCTCTTGCAGTTTACCTTCCTGCGGAAGCCGGAATTTGATATACTTAATATCTAAACCACGATCCAGCCATTGTTGTTCATAATAGGTTTTAATACCGAGAATATTATCTACCAGATCAGAATGATATAGATCTTCAGTCATAAACTCAACCGGAAGTTTGTTTGCCTCAATCATGTATTTTGTATAAGTAAACATGAAGTTGCTGTCCGTTTTCAGGTGGATAATACCATTCGGCTGCAAGAATTTGCGATACCTTTCCATAAAATAGGTCGAAGTCAGTCGCTTGGTCGCTTTCTTCATTTGCGGGTCAGAGAAGGTAAGCCATATTTCACTCACTTCGCCTTCGGCAAAAAAACGCTCGATGATTTCAATATTGGTACGCAGGAAAGCGACATTCTTCATTCCGGCCTGTAATGACTCCGTTGCTCCTGTCCACATACGGGCACCTTTTATATCCACTGCTATAAAGTTCTTTTCGGGGAACATCTTACCCAAGCCGACGGTATACTCACCACGTCCGCAACCCAGTTCGAGCACAATCGGATGATCGTTTTTAAAAAACTCCTTGTGCCATTTCCCCTTCATGTCAAAAGGCACGTTATCTACCGCCGAATAAGGATATTCGAACACGTGTGGATAACTCGCCATATCGGCAAACTTTTCTAATTTATTCTTTCCCATATCAATCCTGATTAGGTCGCAAAGGTACTGATTTTGATGCAACCGACAAAAAGAAATGGAGCACAGATTTCTCCATGCTCCATTCTTCTATAGTACTGAATGATTCGTCTTATCAAATCTCAACATTCACTTCAACGTTTACCTCTACATTTCCACCTTGTTGTGCTTTCAAATCTTCATAGAAAGCAGCACGGGAAATAGCAATATACGGTTGCAGGAAAAGAAGTCCGATACCCAAAGTGAAAATACAAAGGATAGCCCAGCCAATGAAGCTTAGATCAAGCATGAACAATTTCATCTTGTTTCCTTCCATCATAGCCATACTTTTCTCAATAGCCGCATTGTTTTTCATTTCCGGTTCATCTTTCAAGATAAAGGATGTCATTGCATAAGAATAAGACTTAATGATACCCGGTATAACCAGCAACAGTGACCACAAAACTGTATAAACAGCCTGAAGCAACATAGTTACAAAAATACGTCCATAATCCTGAAAACCTTCGAACAAAACACCAAAGTCAATGTCTTTGCCTCTACATACGCCAAGCATTACAATAGTAAAACCGTATCCAACCGGTAGTCCGATAAACAAGGAACCTAAACTTCCAATCATAGGGATAGCAGATAATCCACCGACAATTGCTGAATAAATAAGTGCAGCAACAGCTGCCATAGGCCACTTGCCTCGAAGTGCCTCACGCGCCTGGGCACGTAGTTCTGAATTTTGTTTTAACATAGTGAATAATATTAATTGATAAATGTGTTATTTCATAATATACAGTTATTCCACAATTGTCACCCAGCCATGCGTATCCGGTTCGTCGCCATACTGAATTCCACGGAGCTTATTATACAATTTCGTACAGATTGGTCCCGGCTTACCGTCTTTAGAGATCACATAAGATTTTCCGTTTTCCAAATCATCAATACGTTGAATCGGGCTGATTACTGCAGCAGTACCACAAGCACCTGCTTCCTCAAATGTTTCCAGTTCTTCTTCCGGTATCGGACGGCGTTCTACCTTGATACCCATATCCTCTGCCAACTGCATCAAGCTCTTATTGGTAATAGAAGGCAAAATAGAAGATGATTTCGGAGTAATATATGTATTATCCTTAATACCGAAGAAGTTGGCAGCACCACATTCATCAATATATTTCTTTTCTTTCGCATCGAGATAAAACTCACAGGAATAGCCCAGATCGTGTGCTTTCTTGTTAGCACGAAGACTGGCTGCATAGTTACCACCTACTTTATAAATACCTGTTCCATGAGGAGCGGCACGGTCAAACTCACGAATGATAACGTACGGATTGGTAGAGAAACCACCTTTGAAGTACGGTCCTACCGGAGTTACGAATACCACAAACATATACTCTTCTGCAGGATGTACACCTACCTGGGCACTTGTTCCGATCAACAACGGACGAATGTAAAGAGAAGCACCGGTTTCATAAGGAGGAATAAAACGTTCATTCAGCTTCACCACTTTCAGGATTGCTTCTTTGAACCGTTCTGTCGGAAGTTCTGCCATCAGAATTCCCTGGCAAGTAGATTGCAAACGGGCAGCATTTTCTTCCAAACGGAAAATACGAACTTTTCCATCTTTTCCACGGAATGCTTTCAGCCCTTCAAAGGCTTCCTGACCATAATGTAAACAGGTTGCCGCCATGTGCAAATTAAGGTGTTCTTCACTGCTTACCTCCAGTTCTCCCCATGCACCATTACGGAAATTGATTCTCACATTGTAATCTGTCTTCATATATCCGAACGACAGATTCGCCCAGTCTATTTCTTTCATATTGTTATGTATTAGTTTATTTTCTATGCATTGAAACGCAAAAATAACTTTTATTCTTCAGATTGCCTCTTTTCTTGCAATAATTTTTCGACTTCCCGGTCGGCTTTTGTCAGTTTATCCTTGCAAAAGGCAATAATTTCATTCGCTTCTTTTATTTTCTCACTCAAAATGTCGATATCCAGTTCGTTATTATCTATCTGGCGAACGATCTTTTCAAGACGTTCCATCGCTTGGGAATATGTTTCTTTTTTTGCTGCCACGATGATTGATATTTAATGGTTAATGATGAATGTTTTTACAAATACACGTTTGGCGGATAGTTACTTTTCTACCACCGATCGAACTTCTCCTTTCGATAGCCGGGTTATCAAATGTTCTCCCGGCTTCAGTGAAGAAGCATCCGTCACCGCTTTCCCATCCTTTATTGTAATACTATATCCCCGACTCAAAAGTTTATCCGGAGAAGCGTCCGCTATCCGTTGTTGCAAAAGTTCCAGCCGGTGAGATTGACGGGCCACTAATGCTTTCGTCACCTGTAACAAA
This sequence comes from Bacteroides sp. OM05-10AA, assembly GCF_003439055.1. Taxonomy (NCBI): domain Bacteria; kingdom Pseudomonadati; phylum Bacteroidota; class Bacteroidia; order Bacteroidales; family Bacteroidaceae; genus Bacteroides; species Bacteroides sp. OM05-10AA. Next base: position 25,687 of record NZ_QSUR01000029.1, on the reverse strand, counting down.
TCTTTCTTTGCTGCCAGCAAAGAAAAACGGGCGTCCGCAAGTTTGCGATGAACAAGATTGGGAATACGGGTTTGGAGGGTTTCCAACCTCCGTCGTTCCAGATCAAGAAGCATATAAGCTCCCTGTTGAATCCGCATAGATAATTCTTCCAGATGCTCCGCGACTTCCGCTACCCGGTGAATCAGGAGTTCGGCAGCAGCCGTAGGAGTTTTTACCCGGGTATGAGCCACGGAATCAAGTACTGTATCATCGCGTTCATGCCCAATACCGGTAATAATAGGTAATGGAAATTGCGCACATGCAGCTGCCAATAGATAAGTATCAAAGCCGGACAAATCGGAAGTAGCTCCACCACCACGAATGATGACTACTACGTCAAATTCATTGATGCGGGCATTAATACGATCCAAAGCTGCCAACACAGATTCCTCCACCTGATTTCCCTGCATTAAAGCCGGAAAAAGCTCCGTATAAAAAAAGAACCCGCCCGAATTGTGCTGCAACTGATGACAGAAATCCCCATATCCGGCCGCAGTAGCCGAAGATACGACAGCAATACGCTGGGGAAGAACCGGTATTTCAAGCTCTTTATTCAGCGTCAACACTCCCTCCTCTTCCAACTGCAATAATATTTCCCGACGGCGACGAGCCATATCTCCCAACGTATAAACAGGATCAATATCAAGTACCGTCAGACTATAACCGTATAGCTCATGAAACTGAACTGTTACTTTCACCAACACCTTAATGCCGGAAGTAAATAGTTGCCCTGTGGTTTCCTCAAAATAAGGTTTCAACAAGCGGTAGATATTATTCCAAATCATACCGCGTGCCTTGGCTACGAGATTATTGCTGCGAGGATCTTTCTGCACGAATTCCAGATAACAATGCCCTGTCGTATTGGAACGGACATCGCTCAACTCTGCCTGTATCCAATATTCATCGGGCAGGCATTGCTCCAGACTACGGCGGACGAGTGCATTCAGCTCTAAAAGAGAAAGCCTCTCCCCACCCTCTCCCAAAGAGAGGGAGCCAGATTGCTTCGACTTATTCATAGCGTTTATCATACAACAGTTACCTTATTTCTTTTCCTTGGAAGAGGACTGATAAGCCTTCCACAAATCGGGAATACCATATCCATATATGTTATCCGGGAAATCGGCTCTATCACCCGATTGACGTACCAAATCTATAATCTGCTTCGCTGTCAGCTTCGGACAAGCCTGCCACAGACAAGCTACCATACCGCACATAATCGGAGAAGAAAAAGAGGTTCCGTTGGCACGGCGAAGATTACCATCTGTACCCATCACATCCGAATTCAGACCGACAGCCACTACATCCGGTTTCACACGTCCGTCAGCCGTATTTCCAACAGAAGAAAATGGTGCCAGTTCTCCCCTTTTATTTATAGCTCCTACCGTTATTATATTCTCTGCGTCTCCCGGAGGAGTAATCTTCTTCCACGAACCTGCACCCGAATTTCCAGCGCTGCAAACAACGACCATTCCTTTATCGGCTGCCTTCGCTGCTTCACGAGACATCAACGCATAATGACCGTTCAAGTCACGATATCTATAATTCTTCGAAGGATCATCAAAAGAGTAATATCCAAGCGATGTATTCACCAAATCCACTCCTACACTATCGGCAAACTCAATAGCTGCCGCCCAGTAATCCTGTTCTACCAGATTCTCCGAATATTCGTCCTCACTACGCAGCAACCAATAAGAAGCTTCAGGAGCTGTGCCAATCATCACATTCGGCTGATTCATGGCCATACAGGATAATACAGACATTCCATGACTACTTTCAGCATAAATATCCGCTTCCGGATTCACAAAGTCACGCACCCCGAGAATACGGATATTTTTCATTGCATCAATCTTATCTACATTATGGAATCCGGCATCAATCACAGCAATAGTCATTCCCTGTCCCTTAAAGCCCGCATCATGCAGAAGATCAACACGGCTCATTGCCACCTGTGTGATTGCAGGACCGTAAAGGCTATCGGTACGCACCGGTTTATTTATTAACGAATCTCTTTGAAGGGCTCTTTGTGTGATACCTTTCCACACTCTTTCCGTGGAACGTACAAAAGGCAATTTTGCTATTTCGTCAACCAGAGTACTATCATTGCAAGAAACAGTGACAAAATTATCCCATTTCCCGGTCACGAGTACATGGACACCCGTCTTCCGTATGGCATCTACATATTTCTTACAAACCGGTAAATCGGTGGAATCAACGGGTAATCCTTGTTTTTTTCGGCGCTCTATAGATTTTATAGACAAATACTTTTCCGGTTTCTGTAAGGAATACTCTGTAGCTGCCTTGTCTTTCAGGCTAATTCGATATTTTAAGGTATCTTCCGGAGTAAACTTAGCAAACACACCCAGATACATATTTAAAGCGAGAATCAATACTATAAACTTCTTCATAAGTTATCTTTCTTTTTTAATCAATCATAATCCTTCATTTTCTATAATCACCAGTCCAATCCCTCTTTGAGAAGCAATGAAAGCTCCTCCCAGCACTCTTCTTCCGTCATAAAACACAGCAGACTGTCCCGGAGCAATGGCCGAAGCCGTTTCGAGAAAACGTACTAACAGACGCCCGTCTTCCAATCTTTTCACCCGGCAGGGGATTGGACGACTGCGATAACGAATCCGTACTGTCAGATTCTCACATCCAAACAGTTCCTGTTCATCCACCATCTTATCCTGCTCCGCCAGCATGTACTCTGTGTTTAATTGGTCGGCATCTCCAAGCATCACCGTATTTTTCTGCGGGTTGATTTTCAATACATAGGCCGGCTTTCCTAAAGCAATCTCCAATCCTTTACGCTGACCGATTGTATAATAAGGCGCCCCTTTATGTTGCCCCAACTTCACCCCTTCAGAATTGACAAACCATCCCGGCCCGATTTCACTATCCATTTCAGGACACTGCTCACGAAGAAAATCACGGTAATCTCCTTTAATAAAGCAGACTTCCATACTTTCCCCTTCTTTCGACTTTGCTTCATATCCTTTCTCCGCAAGGTACTCGCGAACCTTCACTTTCGTATAATCTCCCAATGGAAAGATACAACGCTTCAGCACCTCCTGTCCCAATCTCCAAAGGAAATATGACTGGTCTTTCTTATCATCGTCACCAGCTACTATATACGTGTATCCGTTTTTCTCTTCCAACCGTGAATAATGTCCGGTAGCAATCCATGCACAATTCAGTTTATCCGCCCACTCCGTCAAAACACGGAACTTAAACAACGGATTGCACATCACACACGGATTCGGCGTACGCCCCTGCTTATATTCGTCTATGAAGTTTTTTACAATGGTCTCTTTAAAAGGAATACGTTCATCTGCCACATAATGTTCAATCCCCATCCGTACAGCCAACTCTCTGGCATCCTGAGGTTCATCTCCCCACACACGCATAGTAACTCCTACAATCTCGTATCCTTGTTCTTGCAGCATCAAGCAAGTAGCGGTGCTGTCTATGCCACCACTCATACCTACCAATACTCTCTTATTTCGTTCTTCCATTCGAATTTTGAAAATTTACATGGATACAAATGTACGAGATTTCAAAGAGAAAAGTTGCTTTTCTGAAAGAAAATCCTTATATTTGAAATATACCAAAAGCGAGAACAATTATGGCTAACCCTAGATTACCGGGCATTTCCGAAAATGAGCAAGCCTTATTGTATGCCAAATTGAATGAATACAACCGGGGCAGAGCCTCTTTTAAAGAAGTAGGGGTCTACCTGGTGGTGTTGCCCCGACCGGGGAAACCAAACTATTCCCTTTGGCTGTACTCTCCCCTGCCCGAAAAACAATCCATTCTTTATATACATGACCTGTCACCGGACATCAACGAATCCCTGCGGATGGCCAGCACGATGTTTTATTATTCGAAGCGTTGCATCATCCTGGTAGATTACAATGAGAAAAGAATGCAGAGTAATGGTGACGATCTTATCTTCTTCGGAAAATACCGGGGACATTTTCTCCATGAAATCCTCAAGATAGATCCCGCCTACCTAAGTTGGGTAGCATACAAATTCATTCCCAAAATACCGAAACAGGAACGTTTCGTCAAAATAGCACAAGCTTATCATTCCATACACCTGGATATAATGATAAGAAAATCGAGGGAGAAGCGTTCATCCAGCCGTTATCTGGGAGAATTAGGAGAAAAGCTGACAGACTTAAAATTAAAAGTCACCCGGATAAGATTGGAAGATGATCCATACAAAACAAGAGTGAACGGCACTACCCCACAGTTTTTTGTCAAGCAGGTACTGACTTTGACCGATGCCAGTGGAAACTTAGTCACCATGAGTATTCCATCAAAAAATCCCAGTGCGGTTTCATGCACTCTATCCGGGATAGAACATGAATACCGACTGGGAGATATTATCTACGTTGCATTGGCGAAAGTATCGCGCCGATACGAAAGCTATGGTTCAAAATACACGCGCCTTAGCCACGTGAAGTTCGCAAGTCTCAACGTTTAGTCCAATCGTCCTTGACAAAACTTGCGGGATAAGAGATTTTATCCACCACACCGTCTTTTTGACGAATCCAGGATGTGAATGTACGGGTACCCTCATCCAATACGATGATACGCGCACCATTCGGCAAATGGTTATATTCCGTATTTCCACCGGTAAAGCGTCCATAAGCCAGAAGGATATCTTTCCACATCACCGCATAATCATTATCATGGTCGTGTCCTACAAACATACCCATCACATCACCAGCTTCTTTCATCGCTGCAAACATTCCTGTATTCAATTTAGGCGCACAGGCTTCCTCCATACGAGTTCCACGAAGAATTGCATTTTCGCTACGGGCAGCTTCATTGTATTCAGGAAGAGGAATATGGAAAAAAGCAAGAGCAGGCAAAGGCTGTCCGCCGTTTTGCACTTTATAAGCCGCACTCTGTTGACGATACCAATTTATCTGGTCGAATGTAAACCATGCATACCCCTTCACATCTTTCAAAGGAGAATAAGAATGAGAATCCATGCAATAAAGCAAAGCAGCATCCTTCTTTAGATTGGAAGACGATTTCACTGTCAACACATAATCCGGCGACAAAACCGTTCCGCGATCAGGCAATAAATTGCCGGGAACTTGACGGATGATATCATATAACTGTTCCCGTGTCATTCCCTGTTCATTGTCATGATTACCAAAAGTGACCACAAAAGGTAGTTTACGTTTAACTACCGGTTCCAGTACCTGCAACATTCCGGAATCCGCCGGAGCAGAATAAACAACATCACCGGTAAATATCACCAAATCCGGACGTTCATCATCAAGCACCTGATTAATACGTTCCAGAGCTATATCTGAAGCCCGATTTCCATATTTAAAATGCACATCGGTAAATTGCACAATCTTGAATTTACCATCTTTGCTAAATTTCAGTTCACTCTTCTGAGCCATACAAAAAGTCGTTACCAATAAAAAGGCAAGTGTTAAGTAAATTTTTAAAAGACGAATCATAATTATTTGTTTTAGGGGGTTAAGCAATCTTCTCTATCAGCACAGTAGCATAAGCCGATATACCTTCTTCACGACCTGTAAAACCGAGTTTCTCGGTAGTAGTCGCCTTAATGGAAATATCATCCATATCAATCCCCATAACAGTTGCCATCGTCTCCTGCATCAAAGGAATGTGCGCTTTTAACTTCGGGCGTTCGGCACAAATAGTTGCATCGATATTGCCCACTTTATATCCTTTGGTAGCAATCAACTCCACTGTTTTTTTCAGCAGTATCTTGCTATCTATATTTTTAAATTCTCCTGCCGTATCGGGGAAATGATAGCCAATATCACGCATATTCGCCGCCCCCAACAGAGCATCGCAAACAGCATGCAATAATACATCAGCATCCGAATGCCCCAGCAATCCTTTTGTGTGTTCCAAAAGAATGCCACCCAGCCATAACTCACGTCCTTCGACCAACTGATGCACGTCGAAACCAAAGCCTACTCTTATCTTCATATTTTATATAACAAATGAGTACTAATGAATAAAAAAGATCAACGAATATAGAAATCCAGCAGTTTTTCTCCCTCCAGATAACCTTGCAAACGCTGTCCGATACTAACAGGACCTACACCTACAGGAGTCCCAGTAAAGAGCAAGTCACCAATTTTCAAAGTTACAAACTGGCTTACATAAGCGATTATATCATCTATCTTGAAAAGCATATCTGCCGTACAGCCACGCTGCACTTCCTTACCGTCGATCAACAAATGAAAGTCAAGATTCTGAATATCCTTATAGTGCTCCACCGGAACAAAAGTTCCAATAGCAGCCGACGAATCAAAACCTTTGCAAAGCTCCCAGGGATTACCCTGTTCACGGAACTTTCGCTGAAGGTCACGAGCCGTAAAGTCGATACCCACAGTCACCGCATCATAATAACGGTTAGCAAAGCGGGGAGCTATATTTTTCCCCAATCGGTTGATACGGACCACCAGTTCCGTTTCATAATGTATCTCTTTAGAAAAGTCGGGAATGAAAAACGGTTTGCCATCCTTCAGAATAGCAGAATCAGGCTTCATAAAAATCACCGGCTCCGTATTTACTTGTGTATGTCCCAGTTCTTTGTTATGCTGGGCGTAGTTCATTCCTACTGCAATAATCTTCATTATTTCTCGTTAAAATTCAATCGGTTAAACATAACAGCCAAATGAGCATATAGAGACGTATTCTGCACCACTATATTCTCGGGTACACGGATTCGGAAAGGAGTAAAGTTCCATACGGCTTTTATACCTCCGTCTACCATCTTATCTGTAATTTCCTGAGCAATATTAATAGGTACGGTCAATACACCGATATTTACATCGTATTCTTTCATCTTTGCTTCAAAGTCATCGGAATGAAAAATAGGAATGCCATTCAGGTCTTTTCCCACCAGTTCCGGATTCACATCAAAAGCAGCCACAATCTCCAGTCCGAAATGATGCAAACCAGAATCCCGAAGCAAAGCAGCCCCCAGGCTACCTACACCAAACAAGAAGGCTTTGTGCATATTGGTAAATCCAAGAAAGCTCTCTAACACCTCAATCAGCGCATCAATATTGTATCCCACCCTCGTACGCCCCGAGATATTGACGTATGACAAATCCTTGGCGATTTGAGAAGCGTCAATATTTATTTCCTTAGAGATTTGTGTAGAAGAGACATACTGCTCCCCTTTTTCTTTCATTAGTTTTATATTGGACAGATACCAGGGAAGTCTGCGCAAGGTAGGCTCCGGCACTTTATCCGCCTCTTTTCGTATATAAGTGCTCATACTTCTTACAAAATTTGGTATTTTGCAAAAGTACATTATTTTTTGAGACTGACAACCCTATAACAGAAAACCTTAATAGAGATTAAACAAAACGATGAAAAGAGACTCAAATTTTGCTCTTTTCGATAAGTTTAATACTTTTGAAAAGGATTAAAAATGACAAGTATGAAAAATAATGATTGGAAAGATAGATTGAACGTTGTGTACTCCACGAATCCAGACTTCGGCTATGAAATGGATAACGATGAAGAACAGGTTACCCTCGACAAAGACAAGCAAAACCTGCGGGTTTCCATTGACAAAAAGAACCGGGGTGGTAAAGTGGTAACATTAATTACCGGATTTGTGGGTACGGATAATGATTTGAAAGAGCTGGGCAAGTTACTGAAAAGCAAATGTGGAGTAGGCGGTTCAGCTAAAGACGGAGAGATAATGGTACAAGGAGATTTCAAGACCAAGATCATAGATCTACTCATCAAAGAAGGATATACTAAAACCAAAGGCATAGGAGGTTAAATTAAATAATACAAGAAATGAGAAAAGTAATATTATTCTGTGCGGCAACACTATTCTCACTGTTGTCATTCGCACAAGAAAGTGACGCGGATATTGTAAAGGTAGGTGACAATATGCCTGCTTTCACCCTTCATTCAACAGCAAACGGCACCGTAAACTCTGCAGATCTAAAAGGGAAAGTTGTATTAATCAATATTTTCGCTACCTGGTGCGGCCCTTGCCAAAGCGAACTGGCTGAAGTTCAGAAAACACTCTGGCCTAAATATAAAAACAACAAGGATTTCTGTATGCTAGTAATCGGTCGCGAGCATACAGACGACCAATTAGCGGAATATAATAAAAGAAAAGGGTTTACATTTCCCCTCTACCCGGATCCCAAACGGGAAGTTACAGGTAAATTCGCCACCAAAATGATTCCCAGAAGTTATTTAATAGACAAAGAAGGAAAAGTAATATCAGCTACTACCGGCTATGAAGATGGAGCCATAGATACGCTTATGAAGCAAATAGATAAAGCACTGAAATAGTCCCTATCCCTAAGATATGCCTTAAAGAAAAAGAGTCCGGTGCAACACCGAACTCTTTTCCCAAATTTTACATATAATAAATCTGACTTTGTAAGTAGTACTTAACAAGATTTGAATCAGATTATTCAGCTTTCAAAGTGAAACGCTTGAAGTCAACAATCTTCAGTTCAGGATCAGCAGCAGCCAACACTTCTCTTACAGTCTTCTTAGCGTCCATAATATCTTCTTGGTTCAGCAGGCAAACTTCTTTCAAGAACTTAGCCAGACGACCTTTAGCGATGTTTTGAATCATTTGTTCAGGCAGATGTGCAGCCTTTTCAGCAGAAACAGTAGCAATGATTTCTTTTGCTTTCGCTACATCTTCAGCTGTAATCCAACCTTTAGCCATATTGCTTTCCATGTGATCTTCGCTGTCTACATGAGCCGGGTTGATGTTAGCTTTCTTCAGAGCAGCTTCTACAGCCTTCTGTACCTGTTCAGCCTTTGTCTTTTCGATAGCTACTTCGATTTCTTTTTGCTTCACTTCTTCAGAAACACCATCCTCATCAATAGCGATCGGATTCATGGCAGCAATCTGCATAGCTACTTGCTTAGCCAACTGCTCGTCAACGTTCTTGTTAAAAGCAACAATCGTACAAAGACCATTTCTGTTCATGTGGTTGTAAACAGCAGTGCTTGCGCCTTCTACAGTCATGTAACCATCAAGTTCCATTTTCTCACCTGTGATACCGCTACGGTCAGTCACTGCATCCTGTACAGTACCGTTACCCATCGGCAATGCTTTTACTTCATCCAATGTCTTGCATTTGTTAGCCACAGCAAGATCAAGAATATCCTGAGTCAGTTTCACAAAGTCAGCATTCTGAGCTACGAAGTCAGTTTCGCACTTCAAAGCAATGACAACGGCATAGTCACCGGTAGTCTTAGCCAGAACGCAACCTTCAGAAGCCTCACGTTCAGAACGCTTAGCAGCAACAGCTTGTCCTTTCTTACGGATAATCTCCATTGCCTTGTCGTAATCGCCATCAGCCTCTGTTAATGCATTCTTGCAATCCATCATACCAGCTCCGGTCATTTTGCGCAGCTTGGTAATATCAGCCATAGTTACAGCCATAATAATTTCCTTTATTTAAATGAATAATAATTTTCGAAACAAAAAAATGTGCCAATCTGCCAATCAAGATGCAAGTGTATAACAACACCCTTGCACATTAGCAAATTGGCACATTTTATATATTAAGCCTCTTCGTCTTCCTTGATGAAAGCAGCAGCTTTAGCTGCGTTGATAGCTTCTTCGTCAGACTTGTCGAGTCTAGCTTTTACTGATTTCTTCTTGCCTTTGTTAGCAGGAGCTTCACCAGCTGCTTCCATGTCGATCTTTTCAGCTTTTCTTTCTTCCAAACCTTCGATCATTGCAGCGCAACAAGCATCCAGGATAACTTCTATTGATTTAGTAGCGTCATCATTAGCAGGAATTACGAAATCCACGTTTGAAGGATCAGAGTTAGTATCAACGATACCAAATACAGGGATACCCAAACGGTTAGCTTCGCGAACTGCGATATTTTCTTTCATTACGTCGATTACGAACAATGCAGACGGCAGACGAGTCAGGTCAGCGATAGATCCCAAAGTCTTGTCTAATTTTGCACGTTGACGAGAAATCTGAAGAACTTCTCTCTTAGAGAGGTTAGAATATGTACCATCGTTAGTCAATTTATCGATAGTAGCCATTTTCTTCACAGCCTTACGGATAGTCGGGAAGTTAGTCAACATACCACCCGGCCAACGCTCGATTACATAAGGCATATTAACAGATTGAGCTTTCTCAGCTACAACTTGTTTAGCTTGTTTTTTAGTAGCAACAAAAAGAACTTTCTTGCCAGATTTGGCAATCTGTTTCAAAGCTTCAGCAGCTTCGTCTACTTTTGCAACTGTTTTGTGGAGGTCAATGATATGAATACCATTGCGTTCCATGAAAATATAAGGAGCCATTGCAGGGTTCCACTTTCTCTTAAGGTGTCCGAAGTGGCAACCAGCCTCCAATAATGTATCAAAATTTGTTCTTGACATCTTGTTTTTTCTTTAAATCGTTTACTTTCTTTTTTGTTTTTTCTAAACCAACCGCTGGGTAGTCTATGAACAGAGTCCCAGTAGTTTAGATACTAAACATATTCCTCTATCAGGCAGCACATTAACGCTTGCTGAACTGGAATCTTCTACGAGCTTTCGGCTGTCCCGGTTTCTTACGTTCAACAGAACGAGGGTCACGAGTCATGAAGCCTTCTGCACGAAGAGCTGCTTTATCTTCAGCGTTCATCTTAACCAGTGCACGAGCGATTGCCAAACGCAATGCCTGAGACTGACCTGTGAAACCACCACCACACAAGTTAACCTTGATGTCATACTTCTCAGCAGCACCCAGCTTGTTCAATGGTTGTTTTACAACATACTGAAGAATAGTTGATGGAAAGTACTCTGCAAGGTCTCTCTTGTTAATAGTAATCTTTCCTGTACCTTCGCTTACGAATATGCGTGCAATAGCACGTTTACGTCTGCCTAATGCATTTACTACTTCCATTATATCTTATTTATATGAATTAATATCAATCATTTTCGGGTTCTGTGCAGCCTGTTTGTGTTCGCTACCAGCGTAAACATACAAGTTGTTCAGCAATTTAGCTCCCAGAATGTTCTTAGGAAGCATACCCTTCACTACTTTTTTCAGTAATCTCTCTTCACCGTTCGGTTTTGTAATCAAACGGGCAGGAGTCATTTCTCTCTGACCACCAGGATAACCAGTATATGACAAATATACTCTGTCATTCCATTTGTTACCAGTCAGTTTTACTTTGTCTGCATTGATGATGATAACGTTATCACCGCAGTCTACGTGAGGAGTAAAGTTTGGTTTGTACTTTCCTCTCAGCAATTTTGCAACTTTTGCTCCCAGACGACCTAAAGTCTGGTCTGTAGCGTCAACGATAACCCATTCTTTGGTTACAGTCGCTTTGTTTGCAGAAATGGTCTTGTAACTTAAAGTATCCACTCTAATTTTGTTTTTTAAATGTTACTACTAAAAATTTTCTTCACCACATATTAGTCTCCCCGGACAAAGGATAACTAACTTGCTATGAATTAATCTCTTATCATTTTGTGATAATAATCGGCTTGCAAAAGTACGGCTTTTCTTTGAATTGGCAAACAATTTCTGTATATTTTTCCAGTCGTCTATTCTATTGAGGGTCTTACTAATACCCGTTATTATTCATTCCATTGAGTTTCGGGTTACTTTGTATCTCTTTCAGAGGAATAGGAAAAAGCTCATGTTTGCCCTCCGTAAAATTACGGTAGGCTGGATATGGTTTGTTCTCTTTTTGATTTACGGAACTGATCTCTCCAAATAGTTTCAGAGCCTTGCCCAGCACTCCCCAACGTATCAGATCATATTTGCGTTGTCCTTCAAAAGCCAGTTCAAAGCCACGTTCCCAGTAAAGAACTGTGCGAAACTTTCCTTCTGGTGTAGAATCGTCAATGAAAGTCAAGTTGTGTGTCTTTTTGCGTGCACTCATCATTTCAACATAATTTGTTTCTGTTATAGAAGTTGCTTCAGCACGTGTACGTACGCTATTTAGCAAACTCCATGCTTTTTGCCTGTCTGCTCCTGTTTCATTATACGCCTCTGCTGCCATCAATACCACGTCAGCATAACGCAAAGGGCAGTAGTTCACATCAGCATAATTGATATTCTTGTTCCATGATTCTTTCGGCATCCATTCCCTGCGCCATTTTCCCACATACCAACTTCCTGCACTTCTTTCCTCTTTTACATGCTCTTTCTTAGTACCATTCCAAGTATAACGATAGGTACAAATTGCAACATCACGACGCTTATCATTCTCTTCAAAAAAGCTACGCCATTCGGGAACTACTATAAAAAATCCGTTGGCACGTCCCATATATTGATTTGCTTCAGATACAGACACACCGGTTGGCTCCGCCACCTGCGGACCATTATAAATGCCCCACGCTCCACCGTTACGACGTCCTTGTGAATGATAGAAAGCAATTTCCCAAAGGCTCTCCTTGCTATTCAGTACTCCTTGCGAGAAGCTTTTGAAGAGCTCTTCATAGCTACCGTCATAAAAATCATGATATCCTTTCTTTTCAAAAGCCTCCCACTCTTCTATCACTGCATCGAAATACTCCATCCGCTTACTATCGTCCGGACGTTTCAGTTGTCCATTCGATTGGAGACTATATCCGGCACGCTGCAAATATACACGCATCAGCAATGCACGAGCAGCCCCTTGTGTCACCCTCTCGGGACTGTAAGAAACCGTTGCCCATTCCAGATTATTCTTAGCAAAAATAAGGTCAGATATAATTTCGTCATAAATCACTTCCCGGTCCACACGTTCACCAAAAGCAGATTCATAGGAAGAAGAATAAGATGTTTTAAAAGGTACATCTCCCCAGTACCTCACTAAATCAAATGCGAGGAAAGCACGTAGAAAGCGCGCTTCTGCTTCCAATGCTTTCAGCCGGGTGTTTTCTTCGTATCCTGTCATTCCCTGAATTCCGTCAATAGTCAGATTAGCCCGGTCAATTCCTTCATATTTCAGTTTCCATATACTTTCAATCCATGTATTTGTGGAATTCAGCCGATAATGAGCAATATCGTGAATTTGATTATCAGACTGCGTACGAGCCGTATAATAGGTATCATCCGATGCAGGAGAAGCCATTTCGTACCAGCCATAATGATTGAAGTCTGACAGTGAACTATATATTCCCATCACTGCCATTTCCGCTTTATCTTCCGAATCGAAATAGCGATCCCGATCATATTTTGAGTTAGGTTCTTCCGTCAGCAAATCCTCACAAGAGGAAAATCCTGTTGCCAATAGGACGAATACGGCATATAATAGATGTATCTTTTTCATGATTACTATGTATTTAAAGAATTAAAAAGCTACGTTGAGACCAAAAATAAAAGAACGGCTAAGCGGATACGCTCCAAAGTCAACACCCGGTGTCAAACCGCTTTTCATTGTAGAGACTTCCGGGTCGAAACCTGAATACTTGGTCCAGGTCAACAGATTATTACCAGTGGCATATAAACGCAGGTTCTTCAGTCCTACCCTTGCAATCAGATTTTTAGGGAATGTATATCCCAAAGTCACATTACTTAGTTTTAAATAGGAAGCATCCTCCACTGCCCATGAATGAATATAATTATCTCCCTGTTGAGCATCATGATAAACAGCTACGGTTTTACCGGCATTCAAAACTGCCAGTTCTCCGGGATCAGTCACTTTCTCTCCTTCAGTATTGATTGTCATCCAACGATTAGAACTATTCATCACATCCAATGCATTGTAGTTCAAGCTCCCCACCTTACTGGTAACCAGTTTGGTCGCATTCAGCACTTCATTGCCATAGCTGAAAGTCAGGAATATACTTAAATCAAATCCTTTGTAAGTAAAAGAGTTGTTCAATCCTCCATAGAATTTCGGTTGAGCGTTACCAATGACAGTTTTATCATTTTCATCAATCACATTATCATCTCCGGTCAAGTTCTTGAACTTCCACATACCCGGACGAATCTGACCTTTATCACCATGATAAGGTACACCATCTTTCAGGGTATAGGTCTGCGTAGAAGCATCATAATTAAAATCATCTACCTGATACAGCCCCTCGGTGATGTAACCATAGAACTGCCCTAATGGTTCTCCGACAGCAATACGATGAGTGTTTTGGTTAAAGCCAAACTTGGCTTCATAGAGTTGCACCGCCTCACCGGTCAATGCTTTCACGGAATTTTTATTGTGCGACAGCGTCAGCGTAGTATTCCAACTAAACTTCCTTGTTGAAAAATTCACTGTATTCACAGTAAACTCCACACCTACATTCTTCGTTTCTCCAGCATTAATCAACATGGTCTGATAACCGGAAGAATAAGGCAGTTGGGCGTTAAGCAATAAATTGCTACTCCTATTAATATAGAATTCGGGCGAAATAGTGATGCGTTGATTTAGAAATCCTAAATCGATCCCCATATTAAAAGTCTTGTTCGCTTCCCACTTCAGATCGGGATTCGGTATCTGCTTGGAAGCATAACCGGGAGTAAGCTGATCTCCCATAGCTGTGACGATAGAAGACATCAAAGCAAGGCTGTTATAGCTACCAATTCTATTATTACCCGCCAAACCGTATCCGATACGGAATTTCAAGTCGGAGAAAACATTCAGTTTCTTTATAAAATTCTCTTCACTCACACGCCATGCCGCAGATACAGCAGGAAAATACCCCCATTTATTATTCTTTCCGAATTTAGAAGAACCATCCGCACGGAAAGTCGCGGAAAACAAATACTTATCGGTAAAGTCATAGTTGAGACGAGCAAAGAAAGAGAGCAGATTATCATCATAGTTTTCATCAGACGAAGCAACAGATGGAGTACCCAGACTCATATCTCCCAAAATGAACTCATCGGTAGGCAACCCACTGACGCCTGACTCAAGCACACGAGTCCAGCGTTTTACAAATTCCTGTCCCAATTGTACCACTACTTTATGCTTCTTCTGAAAACGTTTGTCATAAGTCAGGACGTTAGAAGTCTGAAAACTTCCGGTTTCCGTATTTCTGATAGAACCATAAATGCCGCTGCGCCTTCCCATTATAGATTGATCTCCATAGAAAAGTTCCCGACGATAAAGTTGATAACGCATACCCGTATTGTTACGAAAGGTCAGCCCTTTCATTATTTTGAAAGTCAGTCCGCCATTGGCTTGTAATGTACGTGTTTCTTTATTATCTTTTTCTTCAGCAGCAGCAATCAACGGATTCTGCATCACGTTTCCATCCGCATCACTTAATACAGGGTCTTCTCCTGCCAACAAATCCGAATCACTACCACGTATACCAATGGTAGGACGATATTGCAAGATCTGAACCATTTTATTAAACTTTGCATCTACATTACTTCCGCCTTCATTCGTACCATTTCCGGCAACACCTGCTCCATACACTTTCAGATAATCGAAGTTGATACGTCCTGTAACGGAGAGCCGCTTATTCACTTCGCTTTTCACACTAAGCGCAATATTATGTTTGTCGCTGCCGCTATATACCATAGCACCTTCATCCTTGAAGTAACCATAAGACATATTGTAGTTCAACTTATCATTACCACCGTTGATGCCTACCCGGTAATTTTGTGTAACGGTAGTGCGTCCCATCGTACAATCCAGCCAATCGATACCTTTACGATTGCCATAGTTCTCATGAAGATCGACAAAACCGCCGTAACGATTTTGCCATGACCGCATGCTTTCCTCGGGATCAGTAGCATCTCCCAATGTTCTTTCATAATCCGCCAACACAAATTCCTCCACACTTAATACATCCAACCGCTTGGCAAGCGTACGCACACCGACATAAGAATCGAAAGTAAGAGTCGCTTTTCCTTCACTCTTCGCACCGCTTTTGGTGGTGATTACCACTACACCATTCGCTCCCCGGGCACCATAGATTGCTGTTGCCGAAGCGTCTTTCAACACATCGATACTTTCAATATCGGCTGGATCAAGGCTAGACATGCCATCTTCCGTCGGAAATCCGTCGATAATATAAAGCGGCTCGTTGCTCTGCGTAATTGATATACCACCACGAACACGCACTGACATCGTAGCACCAGGCTGACCGTCTGTCTGTATAATCTGCACACCTGCCATACGTCCCGCTAAAGCTTGGGTTACATCAGACGAAGGAACTTTGAGCAAATCATCGCTTCTCACAGAGGCTACCGAACCAGTCAGGTCTTTACGCTTTACTGTTGCATAACCAATAGCTACCACCTCATCTAGCAATACCGACGCAGCCTTCATAGTCACATCAATCTGTTTCCTTCCTTTCACAACTACTTCCATATTTTCCAATCCGATAAAAGAGAAAACCAAAACATCTTTCTGCGGATCACTAACGGTAATGGTGTATCTACCATTGATATCGGTAATGGTACCCGTGTTTTGTTTTCCTTTCACGGTCACATTTCCTCCAATCACTTCCAAGCCTTCGTTGTCCACTACCTTACCGGTAACGGTCAAACTCTGGGCATAAATGCCAGATACACCGACAAGAAGCAACAAAATGCAAATAATTCTACTTTTCATCATATTCTGTTTGTTATTTATATTCACTCTATTTCATTATTTATCATTGATTTACTACCCGGGTAGATATGGGACTCCGGTCGGTCATTTCTACCACTTGATAAGCTCCGTTTATCTCATCGTAAAGCAACGAGGAACCCTCATACTGTCGAGAGTAAAAATTGCCATTCAACACAGAATTGTTTGTCCCATAACTAAATACTGCTTGTTCAGTGCGATGATTCACTGTCAGTTCCGGTACCTTAGAAGCATCCAAAACTGCTTTGATCGTCCAATCACCTACGTTAAAGGTTTCACCGTCACGGTAGATAGCAGGGACAGCCTCATCCCCTACCTGAATAATAGCCAGGAAACGGGTAGCAGAACAACCGTCAACCCGTGCAGTCAAGTGCCACTGGTTGGGATATTCCGTTCCAGTTATGGCGGGTGGAACTATAAAACGATCTGTTTGGGACAGCGTAAAAACATGTCCTCCAAAAAGTTGTGTCACAGCCACCAGTCCTTTGGTTTTATTATTTGTAGACAACGTTTTCTTTGTCGCATCAATCTTAAATTCCGTAGGACTATGCAACAGCCACTCCCAACGGACAACCTCAGATGCTTCCAGTTCATCATACACAATCACCGTATGAGGATGAAGCATCAATACATGTCGGCGGTATTTAGTCAATGGAGTAGCACCGAATCCATTTTCAGGTACCTGTTCAATCCCTGCCTGCTTGAAGTAGCCAACCCACATCGGGTCATTGCTGATGCCTCTATAAGCATATGAAGCGTCCCCCAAACAGTAACTGATATGCTGTCCACCCATGGCACGCATCACACTGCCATAACCTTCGGTAGAATAAGGTTGTCCGATACCGTTTACCAACAGTGAATTATGTGCCCGCGTATGGCGATAGGACATCAGATTATGAGCATCGCTGAAATTCTGATAATAGCCCGTACTGCGATACACATCGACACCTTTATACAACAGGTTAAAAGCATTCTGACTGGCAGTAGTGTGACTGCCGGACCCAAATGTACTGGAACGAAACGAGAGTGCAAGATCCCTTTCCGTTTCTTCCGGGGCACTGTGCATGGCAACTTCACCAGCATCTTTATACCATACCATTTTATCAGCCCCGGCAGGAAAAGCAGTATTATAATCCTGATCGGTGCACATCCGGTAAAGACGCAATTCATAATCCCGGCGCAACAAGTCCCGACATTCTCCGGCATACCATCCGGCATAGGAATCACCCGTTTCACACGCCAGATAGTCTGCAAAAGCGGCAATCAATCGGTTGGGTTCACTACCCTTTTCACTATTGTCACCAAAGCCGTTACTTTTCGACCCCGGCGGGCAAGTATAAACCAACGAGCGTCCGGCATTCTGATACCACGGATGTGACAGGAAATCCCGCTGACTGATAAATGAAAGAAGAGACGGCATATACGCCAGAGTCAAGATATTAGCACTGAAATAACCAGTACCATTGTGCCATATACCATCACGATTGAAGCCGGAGGCAGGAGCTCGGGCTGTCCACAATTCATAATAATATTCCATCATGGGCAGCACTTCGGAAGAATAGGCCGGCTTGTCGTAAAGCGACAAAGCCACTTGAAAAAGGACACGCATATTCTGCTGCCAGAAATGATTATCAAAGAGATGGTTTTCCTGAAAACCGCAATTTACCTTATAATAGTAACGTGCCACACGCATCATCAGTTCTTCGGCAGAAGTACGAACGGAAACAGACAAATCTTCATAAAGCAGATCGTAGGCTGCTACAAGACACCATGCGATGTTGCTGGCAGTAAAGTTGGATGCAAAAAGTTGTCCATCAGTAGGGGGAGCAACAATCAACGCTTCGAGAAGCTGACGCAACTTTTCGGCATAAATTTCTTTTTGGGTTAGATGATAGGCCTGATAAAGATAAGTGGCATGTTGCCGGAGCTCTTCTGCACGACTATACAAATCAGTCATTCCGGTGTATTCGGCTTTCAATGCCAGAGAAGCACGACTTTGTAGTTCTTTATATTCAGGGTGTGAAGTGACATGGTTACGAGCCTCCCCGATACGTTCATCTAAAAAACAGTAAATACGAGGATGCAGACGGGGAGCATTCGCTAAGAATGTCTGAAAAGGAGGTGTTACAAATTCCGGTGTATCATTCTTTACTTCAAAACGATAGATAGCACTCCATTCACCGGGCACCGTCCCATTAAGGTTGGTGGAACGAAAGCGCCAATACCATGTGCCAACCTCCAAGCGGCGATGAAGATTATACATACACCACTCCTGCGGTTCGGAAAGTAGCGTTTCGGAACTGCTGAAATCTTCAGTACGCGAAAGGGAAAATTGCAATCTTTCGCCCGTCTTCATGGCTTGAGGAACAATAAGAGGAGCAGGATTCAGATACAATTCATTATCTGCTTTGGGATAAGGTTGCGTCCGTATCTTATCCTGATAGGCATCGGGAATTCCGGCAGGCGTCCCTGGCTGTGTACTGTCCGGTTCGGGCAGCGAGTCAGATGTACAGCTACAGAACAACTGTACAATGAACAAAAGAAAAACCGATAGGCGAAATGTGGTGTGCATATTATCTTCTTTTCTAGGTATAAGATTAGAGGGCTATTTTCAAAAGTTTCAATGTAAGAAGAAGGTAAAGCGGGATGGGGGAATCCCACTTTCCTTGAACTTCTATTGAATAAGGTCGAATATTTAATGACTATTTAAAGATTGTAATCATCGGGCGGCAAAGAGCTTGTTGATTAGTAGCTGTCTTAACACTGATACCCGCCTCTTGTGCATTAGTTACAGCACCACTAGCCGTATTAATACGTACACCAGAGACATTGCCTTGGTTATTGATGGTACTGGAAGCATAGTTTACCGTAGCAATCGGTTCTCTATCAAACATTTTACCATTGACAAACTCAAACTCAGGCATGTTTCTGAAGTCCTCACTACCAGTAGCGGGTACCTCTTTCATAGTAAACAATGTACTCATAAACGCACTCAATTGCGACAATGTAGGAATATACCATGCACTCAAATTCTCACTATCAGGAGCATGCTCTCCCACCCATTTCTCATAAGTTGTTTTAAATGCAACATCTCCAAGACCTGTTAATAAAACGTCCGTAGTCTGTGTTCCATTTGTCATACCTGCAGCTGTTTCAGCCAAAGTAGTCAATAATTCCGTATTAAGAGTCTGACGAGCAGTCGCTACATTTTCAATTGCTACTGCATATCCGGCAATTGTTTTTCCCTGAAGAGCCACATGATAATTAGCCGGCACATCATCACCAATAGCCTCCATCTTGAAAACGATACCAACAGCATCCGCTGCATCACGTACCACTTTACCTTCAGCATTGATATAACTACCAACCTTCATTTCCAATGCTTCATAATCCGGATCCACTCCTACTTCAATGTCAAAGTTTCCATCTCCGATTTCAAATTTAGCCATAATCTGCATATTAGCATCCAAAGGTAATGTGTTTGCCGGTATTTTAATCTCTTTACTATATCCGCCACTCAATGTCATGGTTATTTCTTCTGTAAATTTACCTACATTCGAAGGAGCAAAAAAGAAATTAGCGAACCAATTACCATTCGCAGAAGCAAAACTTGCATTTGTATAAGTCACAGGAGCCGTAGCAGTACATTTACCCTCTAAAATATCATATCCACTCAAAGCGTTGTATGTTATTTCCAGCTTATCAGCTTGCGCAGCTACTTCCGGGTTCTTCGGTTTTACGCTCACATTAGCGAACGGGCGCTTCAATGTTACACTGGCATTACCAATCATTTCCAATTTTCCGCAGAAAGCGTCGCTGGCTGCCATCAACGCATCATTTGTCAAATCGAATGATGCAGTATTATATCCTACAGCTCTCAAATCAGCAGTGTTATATACCTTATTAGCAGCACCACTTTCTGGTACGTATTCAGCCCAAAACAATGCTTTTGACACTTCTTTTTGTTCATCTACAGAAATGGTGAAAGACACTTTGCCATCTGTAACCGGTTTAGTTACCTGATCGCCTATCTTATCGCCATTAGCATTCAGTAATTGCATGATACATTGCATCATATAACCATTAGGAATGGCAACACCCGCACGGCTAAAGACGTTATTTACAGGAGCCTGTACAGAGATAGTAACAGGAGCATTAATTTCTGTTCCGTTATCCGAAACAATTTCTTCTTGTCCACAAGATGCGAAAAGCACTACGAACAAAGCCATTAGCGAATAAAATAAGTTCTTTTTCATGATCTTAATTGTTTTATGGTTAAGCTATTTTTAATTGATTTGTCTATTTTACAATTCTCCAAGGTCTACCTCCAGATCACCGTCATAATCGGGGTCGATCCCTATTCCGCCATTGATATCGGAAGTCAGGAAGTTACCGCGCACCGTTGTGTTTTTGCCTCGTTCACAAGGAATACGGAAAGCTGTACGTGCCAGCACTTCATTCTTCTCATTCAAGATTTCCAGTTCTACAGGGATGGGAACGGTTTCTCCGGCATCGGTCAACACATAGTCGAATCCCAGTTGCAATTCTTTCGTACCATCAGCAGGGCGTTCAAAAGCCACTTTATATTCCATGTACATGAGCGAGTTCTTGGGTACATCGTCCCACAAATTGTAACCGGTAGGCAAATAATCACTGTACTTCACACGAGCGGTAAAACTTTCACCTTTCAGTCCGCCTGTGGACAGTTTATTGAGAAACGTTGCCACATCTTTAGCCACCAATTCATAGCGAGCTACAGGGCGATACAGTTCAACGTCAAGACTTGTTTCAGCTCCCCAATGATTGCGGAAAGAGGTCAGGTCTGCCGTAGTAGAAGCAGCGAAAACATCTTTATAGCGGCTATTCCCTATATATTTTCCGGTAGGAAGGATAAAAGCCAGATTCCCGGCATCGTAGACAAGTCCCTGTTCCGGTGTCTCTGCATTCACATAATCAGCCCACACCAGGATGCGGTAATTACGGGCGTGCAGCTTCATGCTAACAGACAGACTGGCACGATTAAAATCCTCTTCATATACCGTTTGTCGTGCCGCTACCTGTCTATCCAGATAGGCTTCTACAATGAAACGACGCAGATATTTGGTTTCCGATGCACGGGTGATGGTTATCGGTGCATTTTCTGCCAAACTTAAATTCATTGCTAGATTAAGGTTCAGTGTTACAGCTGTCGGATCCACTCCCAATTCTCCTTCGGGAGTCATTTCCGGTTCTTCGTGCAGGCTGCATCCATTCACCAACAAGATGATGAATAACAGGAAAGTGCACTGTGGCAGTATATATAAATTTCTTCTCATATTATTATCGTATTATATGTATGTTCCTATCAAGGTTAGAAGCGGTAGACCAACGATGCTCCCACACGGGTTATCCCCCAGTAATGACGGACACGCGTATCCAGTTGTGCACCGTTGTTTACATTATAATAGGTGTCATACTTCATGTTGGCATATCCCACTCCCAGATTAAATTCCGCTCCCCAGTGTTTGGAAAGAGGGAGTTTGTAACCGTAGCTTATCCCGGCTCCCAACAGCGGACGATCCGTATCTTGATAACGGTCATCGTTCCACTTCACGTTAAACCATGCCACATGGGCGTGCAGTCCGACAAAGTGTCCCCGCCCTGTCTCATTTCCTATCCACCAGCGAGCTTCAGGTTGCAATGCTACCGTACGCACCCCATGCTTATCTCCCAAGTCCCACAAACTGCAAGTCAACGGTAACTCTACCGTAATCTTTTTATGCACCTGCATTTCCACAGCAAGGTTCAGCAAAGCACAAGCATCATATGCTACATTAGTTTTCAGTGCCAGATAGCGTTGACCATCAAAGGCAGCCGCTTTCTTTCCTGCATTATCTTTGCCGGATTGCCGCTTATTCTCCTCCTTTTTTGAAGAAGTTACAACTGCCGTTTCTTGCTTTTTCCCGTCGGGCTTATAGACCGTAGTTTCCTCCGGAGCTGCAGAAGTCTGTACACGGGGTTTACCTGGAGTCTGTGCTGACAAGACAGTTATGCCCAATAATACAGCCAACAAGCATATAGTTCTCATATTAAAAGTCGAGTGTCTCATATATCCATATCTTTCATGTTCATTATCAGATTTCCAGTTCGGGCACTGTATCCCTCATTACCGTTTCATACCCATCCTCATTGATGACAGTAGCTTCACCTTTATAAGTAATATTCACCTTCTCTTGGGTGCTGCGGATAAAGAAGGAAGGAGCACCGTCGGATTTCAGGTTTACACTGATCAACCATCCGCCCACTTTGATACGTCCGTCGGACAGGATTTCGGGGTCTTTGGCAGGATATTTCAGTGCATGTGTGTTGATGATAGTGGCAAAACGATATACTTGTGCTTTTTCCGATGTAGCGGTGAAATGCCAGTGATTAGGATACTTCTTGAACACCCCTTTGTCATCAGCACGTAGCCAGTTGACTGCCGGATAGAAAAAACGGCTCGTCGTATCAGTCTGTAATGTTCCGGTAGAGAAAAGATAAGCGTCCGATGCTCCTCCCCGATTCGTGGCTTGAATATGTACAAAGCGATTATTCGATTTATTCACTGTCATAGGATTTGCTGTTGTATGTAACAGGTAATTCCAGTTCACCGGTTCGTCTGCCACCAGTTCGTCATAAATAAAAATCAGACCGGTTTTGCCTAAATTAACTATATGCCGACGGAAAGTCTTCACATGATTTTCATCCCAACCATTTTCGGGTGTATAATGCACTTCGGACTGCTCGCCACGTGTCAGCCAAAGCGGTGAAATTACTTTTCCATAAGCATTGGAAGCATCGCCCAACACATAGCCTATTTTCTCACTAGCGTAATAACGGGGAATCCACCCGTATCCTTCCGTCCCGATACGCTGTCCCATACCATTCACCAGAATCGTATTGTGAGCCCGTGTGGCACGGTGGCACAGCATACTATGTACATCAGTAAATTCAATATGATGACCACTACTATAAAACAATGGCTGCCCACCGTAGAAAGTATTGAATGCATTTTGATTAGCAAGTGCATGAGAGGTAGAACCATAAGGACTAGAACGGAAACTCCACATGGCATTTCCACCCACTCTATCCCAATTAGTCTGGAAAGAGGCAAGTCCTGTTGCGGGGAACACATATCCTGCGGGGAGTGCTGTCAACCCTTCGCCCTCCGGCAGAGGTTTATCACATTGCAGACGGAACCAAGCAAGATCACCGGGCTTACTCAATAAGGCTTTCTTCATATATTCCGGTTCCACTTTCAATGTACGGCGTACAAAGTCAGCGGCATAAGTATTTCCGGTAAGACGTGCCAGTGCATCTAAATATCCTATACGAATACTATTAGGCCGTGCTACATTCTGATGTGAACTTCCGTTTCCTCCGGATTTGGAAAAAGGAGGTTGCTGGAAGATGGTATACATGATATTTCCCTGATACCAAGGATCGGAAAAGAAGTCATAGCCAGTCAGTTTGCTATAATAGTAAGGCACTTCGACTAATGTACGGGTGTTGACCGTAAAGTAAGAATCGCCATTATGCCAGCCACCGTCTTTGTTCAATCCGGGAAAACGTGCCAACCAGACGTTATAACAATAGTCTACCCATGTATTGGCTTCCGGCAAATCGCCATACACACTGAATGCTGCCATTGTAAGAATACGAAGTGTCATCTGCCACACATGATTGTCGGCAATATGGTTCTCCATCCGATTATTAAAGTTCTCATACATTTCACCACCTTTATTTTTGATGGCTTCCAGTAATGCTTTCTTTTGTGATGTACTTAACCGGTCGTAAAAAGAATCATAAGCCATAGAGCAGAGAGACAATAAGCTGGAAGCATTAAAATCACCTTTCACATTCTTATCTTTATCCCAGTCGGCCATGATAAATACCCGTTTGATAGCTTCGTCAGCATATTTAGTATCCTGCGTCAGCAACCAGGCCCGTATCAGTGCTTCAGTATTGCCCTCTTCCGCATCGATGATGCGACGGCTCTCACGAGTGAGGTATGAATTTATCTGCATCTCGTTCTTCAGATTCTTCACCTGCGAGACATTAATATCTTTCACTGATTTCATTGGAGTCTGAAGTACTTGATCTGCACGTTCAAGATACCATTGTCTTTCTGCCTTTTGTTTGCTGTGATTTATAAAGTCCTTCCATTCGTTCTTCATGACCCACACACGCGGATGGTCAGCAGGTAGTTTTGCCAACACAGTTTTCAATGAAGGCGGACAGAATTTGCCCGGACGATCTTCTACGGTGACTTGCTGTGTGCTTCCCCAAGTCACTTGTCCGTCTTCTACATAACCGAACTGCCAGTACCATACACCCGACGCAAGCGGTTGTTCCGGATTATAGAACGGCCAGCGAGTTTCCACCTGAACAACTCCCGACTTCAATCCGGCATCCTGTGAATAACGTAACCGATAGGTAATCTTTGTTTTATCTATCTTCTTTACTTTATGCTCGAATCCATCCAGCGGACTATCTTGGGAATTCATATCCGAACGAAGCGGCCACTGAAAAGAAACCGCGCGATCATTTACCACCGCTTTATCAAGGGGATAAGGAGTGGCACGCATTTCGTGCATCAATGTCGTCTCCGTCAGTTTGATGACTGCTTGCTTTTGCGCATGTGTCATTTGTACAGCCGCAGATAAGATTACAAATGAAATCAATACTATTTTTCTCATGATATCAAATAATTGGTTTTTCTGTAGGCAAATGTAGGTAAACCGTCCGAAACAGGACTTTCAATTCATTTCTTCCTTCTCTGATACTGTCTAACGGGACTTTGTTTTCGTTCATTTCAACTTAAAATTCGTCCAAAACAAGCGTTACAGGAGGCTACAAAGAGGGTAAAAGGGTAAAATAGCCCCCAAACAGAATGACTGAAACCGATAGAAAGATGAAGATTATTAGTTTTTGTTTAGTTCCTTTTCGAACGGTTACGAGCTAAACAGCATGCACTCAAATAATTTGCAGACTACATGAATAGGTTGTATGACACCCGGGTCTCAATGGCACTGACACCCGGGTGTTGATATACGTGCCTGTTGCACAACTTTATTTTTTAGTTATACTCTAATGGG